>NZ_JBEZYP010000014.1:0-201575 GCF_040638585.1 Streptomyces sp. NPDC025273 | reverse complement strand
ACTGCAGGGGGGACCCTGTGGGAGAGTAGGACGCCGCCGAACAATTTTTCCGGGGAAGCCCCGTGCCTTTGTGGCACGGGGCTTTTCTGCGTTCACGCCCCCTTCCCCCGTACCCCTGTGCACCGGCCGTCGACGGCTGAGGGTAGGGTCAGGGGGCATCATCGGCACGTTCTTCACAGGAGGCCCCCGGGTGGAGGTCCAGGAGACTCGAGTTCAGACGGACCGAGTACTCACCATCCCCAACATCCTCAGCATGGCTCGCCTCGTCGGCGTACCGCTTTTCCTGTGGCTGATCCTCCGCCCCGTGTTCGGCGGGCCCAACAGCGACGGCTGGGCGTTGCTGGTCCTGATGCTGAGCGGTGTCAGTGACTATCTCGACGGCAAGCTCGCCCGCCGATGGAATCAGATCAGCAGTCTCGGCCGACTCCTGGACCCGGCCGCAGACCGCCTCTACATCCTGTCCACTCTGGTCGGCCTCACCTGGCGGGAGATCCTTCCACTCTGGCTGACCGCAGCGCTTCTCGCCCGTGAACTCATGCTCCTCGTCATGGTGGGAATCCTGCGCCGGCACGGCTATCCGCCCCCCCAGGTGAACTTCCTCGGCAAGGCAGCCACGTTCAACCTGATGTACGCCTTCCCCTTGTTGCTGCTCAGCGACGGAAGTGGTTGGCTGGCAACGACGGGCGCCATTTTCGGATGGGCGTTCGCCGGATGGGGTACAACTCTCTACTGGTGGGCAGGGATCCTCTACGTGGTCCAGGTCCGCCGGCTCGTCAAGGCGGATGAAGTAGCCGATTAGCTCGTTGGCGCGTGCCGTGCAGAGTCGCACGCCCGCAATGAATGCCCTGGTGTTTACCCCGACGGGTGAAGTCGGCTAGACCGTCGTCTCTTCAAGGAGGACGTTTCCGACATGAAGGCCGTCGTGATGGCAGGCGGTGAAGGCACTCGCCTTCGCCCCATGACCTCAAGCATGCCCAAGCCACTCCTGCCCGTGGCCAATCGGCCGATCATGGAGCATGTGCTGAGACTGCTCAAACGGCATGGACTCAACGAGACCGTTGTGACCGTCCAGTTCCTCGCCTCGCTCGTCAAGAATTACTTCGGCGACGGCGAGGAGCTCGGTATGGAGCTCACCTATGCCAACGAGGAGAAGCCGCTCGGTACTGCGGGAAGCGTGAAGAACGCCGAGGAAGCCCTGAAGGACGACACCTTCCTGGTCATTTCCGGCGACGCCCTCACCGACTTCGACCTCACGGACCTCATCTCCTTCCACAAGGAAAAGGGCGCGCTCGTCACGGTGTGCCTGACGAGGGTTCCGAACCCACTGGAATTCGGCATCACGATTGTCGACGAAGAGGGAAAGGTCGAGCGCTTCCTGGAGAAGCCGACCTGGGGCCAGGTCTTCTCGGACACGGTGAACACGGGCATCTACGTCATGGAGCCCGAAGTCTTCGACTACGTCCAGGCCGACACCTCGGTGGACTGGTCGGGCGATGTGTTCCCGCAGCTGATGAAGGAAGGCAAGCCCATCTTCGGCTACATCGCCGAGGGCTACTGGGAGGACGTCGGCACCCACGAAAGCTACGTCAAGGCCCAGGCCGACGTGCTGGAACGCAAGGTGGACGTCGAGCTCGACGGTTTCGAGATCTCTCCCGGCGTATGGGTGGCGGAAGGCGCGGAGGTCCACCCCGACGCGGTGCTCCGGGGCCCGCTGTACATCGGGGACTACGCCAAGATCGAAGCCGGCGCGGAGATTCGCGAGCACACGGTCGTGGGCTCCAACGTCGTCGTGAAATCCGGTGCGTTCCTGCACCGGGCCGTGGTGCACGACAACGTGTACATCGGCGACCACAGCAATCTGCGCGGCTGCGTGATCGGTAAGAACACCGACATCATGCGTGCGGCCCGCATCGAGGACGGCGCCGTCATCGGCGACGAATGCCTGGTCGGTGAAGAATCGATCATCCAGGGCAATGTGCGGGTCTACCCGTTCAAGACCATCGAGGCCGGCGCGTTCGTCAACACCTCGGTGATCTGGGAGTCGCGGGGGCAGGCGCATCTGTTCGGAGCCCGTGGAGTCTCCGGGATCCTGAACGTCGAGATCACCCCGGAGCTCGCGGTACGGCTCGCCGGTGCGTACGCGACGACGCTGAAGAAGGGCGCGACGGTCACCACGGCCCGTGACCACTCCCGTGGTGCGCGTGCACTCAAGAGAGCGGTCATCTCGGCGCTGCAGGCAAGCGCCATCGATGTCCGGGACCTGGAGAACGTACCGCTGCCCGTAGCCCGTCAGCAGACCGCACGTGGCAGTGCCGGCGGCATCATGATCCGGACGTCTCCCGGGGTGCCGGACTCCGTCGACATCATGTTCTTCGACGAACGGGGAGCCGATCTCTCCCAGGCCCGCCAGCGCAAGCTGGACCGGGTCTACGCTCGCCAGGAGTACCGCAGGGCCTTCCCCGGGGAGATCGGGGACCTCCACTTCCCGTCGAGCGTCTTCGACTCCTACACGGGCTCCCTCCTGCGCAACGTCAACACGGAGGGCATCGCCGACGCCGGTCTCAAGGTTGTCGTGGACGCTTCCAACGGCAGTGCGGGTCTCGTCCTGCCCAGCCTGCTCGGACGGCTCGGCGTGGACGCGCTGACCATCAACCCGGGGCTCGACGAGTCGCGGCCCACCGAGACGGCCGAGACCCGGCGGGCCGGACTGGTGCGGCTCGGAGAGATCGTGTCGTCCGCGCGGGCAGCCTTCGGGGTGCGGTTCGACCCCGTCGGTGAGCGGCTCTCGCTCGTCGACGAGCGGGGCCGCATCATCGAGGACGACCGGGCGCTGCTGGTCATGCTCGACCTGGTGGCGGCCGAGCGGCGGAGCGGGCGGGTGGCCCTGCCGGTGACGACCACACGCGTCGCCGAACAGGTGGCCGCTTACCACGGCACGCAGGTGGAATGGACGACCACGTCCCCCGACGACCTGACGCGGGTGGGCCGGGAGGACACCGCCATCTTTGGTGGCGACGGGCGCGGCGGATTCATCATCCCCGAGTTCAGCAGCGTCTTCGACGGTGCCGCGGCCTTCGTCCGCCTCATCGGGCTGGTGGCCAGGACGCAGCTCACGCTCAGCCAGATCGACGCCCGCATCCCGCGTGCCCACGTCCTTCGCCACGACCTCGCCACGCCGTGGGCCGTCAAGGGACTCGTCATGCGACGCGTGGTCGAGGCGGCGGGGGAACGCAATGTGGACACCACCGACGGTGTCCGGGTCGTCGAGACCGACGGCCGCTGGGTGATGGTGCTGCCCGACCGTGCGGAGGCCGTGACCCATCTGTGGGCCGAAGGCCCCGACGACGCCTCCGCCCAGGCACTGCTCGACGAATGGTCGGCGATCGTCGACAGCGCGGGCGACTGACTCCGCGACGGTGACCCGGAAGCCGGCACGCCGCGGCTTCCGGGCCACCGGTGGGGCCATTCGGCGGCAGCCGTCATGACGTGCGACGATGTGCGGCATGTCGCAGCCGCCCCCCGATCGGAGCAGCGCACCGCCGCCTCCCCGTCCCGACGCGTCCATGTCACTGCTGACCACGGTGATGGAGCACAGCCTGGATGAGGGCTACGCCGAGGCTTCGGCACGCCGCGAGGCCGACGGCAGCGCCGGTATGCCCCGCACGCTCAAGTCGAAGCTGGGGCTCGCGGCAGGCCTGGTGCTGGCCGCTCTCGTGGTCACCCTCGGTGCCGCCGAGGCCCGTGTCGCGGCTCCGGTGGTGGCCAAGGAGCGCGAGGAACTCATCGATCGCGTCAACGCGGAGACCACCGCGGCCGACGCGCTGCAGGCGGACGTCGACGAACTGCGCAAGGACGTCGGCGAGCGGCAGCGCAAGGCCCTCGAAGAACACGGCGGGGACCAGGGCGGTCTGGTCGCGCTGCTGTCCGGTGCAACTGCCGTCGAAGGGCCCGGAATCAAGCTCGTCGTCGACGACGCCGAGGACACCGATCAGGGCGGCGGCGGGCCGCGCGAGTCGACCGGCTTCGCCGACACCGGGCGGGTACGGGACCGCGACATGCAGCGGGTGGTCAACGGACTCTGGCAGTCCGGCGCCGAGGCTGTCGCGATCAACGGGCAGCGGCTGACGGCACTTTCGGCGATCCGCGCCGCGGGCGACGCCATACTGGTCGACAACAGGCCGCTCGTGCCGCCCTACACCGTACTCGCGGTGGGGGACGGGAAGAAGCTCGCCGACGCGTTCCGCGACAGTGCGGACGGGCTGTACCTGCAGGCGCTGCACGAGAGCTTCGACATCCGCACCAGCATCTCCGAACAGGAGAAGGTGCGTCTGCCGGCCGCGCCGAGCCTGATCGTACGTACAGCAGAGCCTCAGGCCGCAGACACGGGCAGTGGTGCGGCAGACACAAGGAAGGGCACATCGTGATCGCCGTACTGGGCCTCGTCGTCGGAGTCGTGGTCGGACTGTTGGTCCGGCCCGAAGTGCCGGCGGTGGTCGAGCCCTACCTGCCGATCGCCGTTGTCGCCGCGCTCGACGCCGTCTTCGGCGGTCTGCGGGCCATGCTCGACGGGATCTTCGTGGACAAGGTCTTCGTGGTGTCGTTCCTCTCGAACGTCGTGGTGGCCGCGCTGATCGTCTTCCTCGGCGACAAACTGGGCGTCGGAGCCCAGCTCTCCACGGGTGTGGTGGTCGTCCTCGGCATCCGTATCTTCTCCAACGCCGCGGCCATCCGCCGGCACGTCTTCCGGGCTTGAGGCCGATGACCAACGAACAGAACCCGCACGGCGCGCACCGCGCCGGAGCGCTGCCTCCCGAGGCCCCCGGACCCGCGCCGGGCCCGGCTCCGGCCGACGCCCCCGAGGAGCTCTCCGGACGCCGGCGGCTGCTCGCCGGCCTCTGGCCGCCCAGGGTGACCAGGGCCCAACTCATCGTGGCCCTGCTCCTGTTCGTCCTCGGACTGGGGCTTGCCATCCAGGTCAGGTCGAACAGCGACAACAGCGCACTGCGCGGCGCCCGCCAGGAGGACCTGGTGCGCATCCTCGACGAGCTCGACAACCGCACCCAGCGCCTCGAGGACGAGAAGCAGCGCCTGGACGACCAGCGCACGGAACTGGAGAACAGCTCCGACCAGGCGGAGGAGGCCCGTAAGCAGACCCTGGAGAAGGAACGGCAGCTCGGCATCCTGGCGGGCACGGTCGCGGCCCACGGGCCCGGTATCACCCTGACCATCAGCGACCCGACGGGCGCCGTCGAGGCGGACATGCTCCTGGACGCCATCCAGGAACTGCGTGCGGCCGGTGCCGAGGCCATCGAGGTCAACGGGGTGCGCGTGGTGGCCAACACCTACTTCTCCGGCGACGGGGGAGACCTCAGGGTCGACGGGCGCAGGATCCGGACCCCGTACGAGTTCAAGGTCATCGGTAAGCCGCAGGACCTCGAACCGGCTCTGAACATCCCCGGCGGAGTGGTGCAGACCCTGGAGAAGGAGCAGGCCACGGCGGAAGTGGCGCGGGCCGAGGACATCGTCGTGGATGCCTTGCGACCGGCTGAGCAGCCTGACTACGCTCGGTCGTCACCGCAGTGAAGGCACGGTGGACAGGGCCGGAAGGACACGGGGACGAGGTTGCGGGGGGTCGGCGCATCAGATCGGTGGCGCGTGGTGGAAACTGTCGAGTGGATACGGACGTTGTGAGGATGTCCGGGTCGGCAGGTGTGTTCATTCAGGGTTCGTCCTGCCCCACGGGCGGGTCTATTTCGGTCAAGGGGAAACGCCCGTGAAGTTGTTTGCGAAGTTGTTCGGAAAGAGTGCCCGCGAGGACAGCAACAGTGCTGCCCGTCATCGTGCTCCGCGTCAGGGGCAGGGCGCCGAGGAGCGGGGATCGGATCGCCCGCTCTTCCGCGATGAAGTGCCGGGTCCGGCGGGTGACGGTGCCGGTGTGTCCGGCGCGTCGTCTGTTGACCCTGGTGGTGCCGGACGCATAGGTTTCGGGGAATCATCGACCTCAAGTACGGGTGGAGGGTTTCCCCCCGCCCCGGAGGGCTCGTCCATGCCGGTTTGTACGAGGTGCGGGCATCGCAATGCCGAGGCCAGCCGTTTCTGCTCCAACTGCGGCGCGCCGCTGCGGGGCGCAGTGCCCGAGCGTGCCTCGGAGACGACCTCGACCATCTCGATCTCCGGCATCGAGGCGTACGAGGCCGAGGTGACCGGCCAGACGGCCGCCCCCTCGCTCTCCCCGGAGGCCCAGGCCGCCGTGGACGCCCTGCCTGCGGGTTCCGCGCTCCTGGTGGTGCGCCGCGGCCCGAACTCGGGCAGCCGCTTCCTGCTGGACGGCGACCTGACCACGGCCGGCCGTCACCCGCAGAGCGACATCTTCCTCGACGACGTGACCGTGTCGCGGCGTCATGTGGAGTTCCACAGGAACGCGGACGGTAGTTTCACCGTGGGGGACGTCGGCAGCCTCAACGGCACCTACGTCAACCGTGAGCGCATCGATTCCGTCGCGCTGTCCAACGGCGACGAAGTCCAGATCGGGAAGTACCGGCTGGTCTTCTACGCGAGCCAGCGGGGCGTGTGACCCTCCCCGGGCTCCGTCCGGGGGGACCCTAGGAAGGTCCATGCTGCGAACACCGACAGGCGGTGCCGGCCACGGCACCGCCGCCGCGGACGGGCGAGGCATGAGCATCGGCACGGTGCTTCTGCAGCTGCGCGACGAGTTCCCCGAAGTCACCATCTCCAAGATCCGCTTCCTGGAGGCCGAGGGGCTCATCGAGCCGCAGCGGACCCCTTCCGGATACCGGAAGTTCCGCTCCGCCGATGTCGAGCGACTGGCTCAGGTCCTGCGCATGCAGCGGGACCACTACCTGCCGCTCAAGGTCATTCGTGAGCACCTCGACGCCCTGGCCCGCGGCGAGCAGGCCGCGCTGCCTCCCGGGAGCGGCCAGGGCGAGCTCGGGGACGGCCGCTGGGACCAGAACCCGGGCCGGGCCAACGCCGCCCGTATCGGGCGCTCCGAGCTCCTTGCCGCGGCGGAGGTCACCGAGGACCAGCTCGGTGAGTGGGAGTCGTACGGGCTGATCGTGCCCACGCCCGAGGGCAGCTACGAGGCCGAGACGGTCACCGTGGCGCGGCTTGTGGCGGATCTGGGGCGATTCGGTCTGGAACCTCGGCACCTGCGGGCGGTGAAAGCGGCCGCCGAGCGTGAGGCGGGGCTGGTCGAGCAAGTGGTCGCACCCTTGCGCCTGCACCGGAATCCGCAGACCAGGGCCCATGCGGAGGCCACCGCGAGGGAGCTCGCGGAGCTGTCCGTCCGGCTCCATGCCGCGCTCGTGCAGACCGCTCTGAAGGTTCGCTTCCGCTGACCGCGGAGGAGCCCGACTATCCAAACATGGCGGGCACGTCCTAGGGTTGCTGTGTGAACGAGCTCGACGTTGTGGGTGTCCGGGTGGAAATGCCCTCCAACCAACCGATCGTGCTCCTGCGTGAAGTGGGAGGCGACCGGTACCTCCCTATCTGGATCGGCCCTGGGGAAGCGACAGCGATCGCCTTCGCCCAGCAGGGCATGGCTCCGGCCAGGCCGCTGACCCATGATCTCTTCAAGGACGTGCTCGAGGCCGTCGGCCAGGAGCTCACCGAGGTCCGTATCACGGACCTCCGGGAAGGGGTCTTCTACGCGGAGCTGGTCTTCGCCAGTGGGGTCGAGGTGAGCGCGCGGCCGTCCGACGCCATAGCGCTCGCCCTGCGCACCGGTACGCCGATCTACGGCAGTGACGGGGTGCTGGACGACGCCGGAATCGCCATTCCGGACGAGCAGGAGGACGAGGTGGAGAAGTTCCGCGAGTTCCTCGACCAGATCTCGCCGGAGGACTTCGGTACCAACAGTCAGTGACCGTCCGGCAGGGCCTCTGTCAGCGCATCCGAGAAGCCGTTCCCCGAATTCGGTCACGGGAAACCACCCTCAGGGTGATTATCACTCGGCGTGCCGAGTGTGGCGATCGTTGACGCACCCCTGGTGACTGCCTACCTTCGAGTGGGCAGGTCAAGGACGGAGGTCGGCGTGAGAAGCAGCGGCGACGGTACGGCTGTGGGTGGGCCGTACCAGCAGCACGGCAGTGCGGCCGACCACACCATCAGGCAACCGGCCCAGCCGGTGATGATGGCAACGGACGGTGTGGCAGTGGCAGGTGAGATCGGCTATCGGGGGCCGACAGCATGCGCAGCGGCCGGGATCACTTACCGGCAGCTCGACTACTGGGCGCGTACGGGCCTGGTGGAGCCGAGTGTGCGTCCGGCCCACGGGTCCGGGACGCAGCGTCTCTACAGTTTCCGGGACGTGGTTCTCCTCAAGATCGTCAAGCGTTTCCTGGACACGGGCGTCGCTCTGCAGAACATCCGCACCACGGTCCAGCACCTGAGGGCCCGGGGGTTCACGGATCTCGAGCGGATGACCCTCATGAGCGACGGGGCGACGGTCTACGAGTGCTCCTCGCCCGACGAGGTCGTGAAGCTGCTCCAGGGGGGCCAGGGAGTCTTCGGGATCGCGGTGGGCGTCGTCTGGCGGGACGTGGACGCCGCGCTGTCCCAGCTGCACGGCGAGAGGGTCGACACCGGCGAGACGCTGATCGGCAACAACCCCGCCGACGAGCTGGCCCGGCGGCGCAACCGCGCGGGCTGAGAGCACCGGGGCCGCCCGCGCCGCGCGGGTGCCGGGCAGTCCCGTTGTCAGTGGCGTAGGGCAGCATCGGTGAGGTGAGAGCCGCACCGACCATCCTGCATCTGGACATGGATGCCTTCTACGCGTCCGCTGAGCAGGCGTCGAAGCCCAGCCTGCGCGGCAAACCGGTCGTCGTGGGCGGACTGGGGATGCGCGGGGTGGTCGCCACGGCCTCGTACGAGGCCCGGCGGCTCGGTGTCCACTCGGCGATGCCTATGGCACAGGCCAGACGGCTGGCACCCAACGCGGCCTATCTGGTGCCCCGCTTCTCGCTCTACCGCGCGGTGAGCGACCAAGTGATGGAGCTGCTCGGGCGCCTGTCCCCGCTCGTGGAGCCGCTCAGCCTGGACGAGGCCTTCGTCGACCTGGAGGCGGGTGGGGTCGCCGACGACTCCATGTCCGCCCGCATGGTCGGTGAGCAGCTGCGCACGGTCATCAGGGGTGTCACCGGCCTCAGCGGTTCCGTCGGTCTGGCGGGCTCCAAGATGCTCGCCAAGATCGCCTCCGAGGAGGCGAAGCCGAACGGGCTGCTGCTGATCGAGCCGGGCACCGAGCGTGAGCTCCTGGCCCCCATGCCCGTACGGACCCTCCCGGGTGTGGGACCCGCCACCGGTGACCACCTCCGGCGGGCGGGCATGACCGTGGTCCAGGACCTCGCGGAGGCGGGCGAGGCGGAGCTCGTACGGCTCCTGGGCAAGGCGCACGGCGTCGGGCTGTACCGCATGGCGCTCGGGTACGACGACCGGCCCGTCGTCGCGGAGCGGGACGCGAAGTCCGTGTCGGTCGAGGACACCTTCGATGTGGACCTGCACGACCGGGTGCGCGTCAGGACGGAGGTGGAGCGTCTGGCGGACCGGTGCGTCCACCGGCTCCGGGGCGCGGGACGGTCCGGCCGGACCGTCGTCCTCAAGGTGCGCCGCTACGACTTCTCGACGCTGACCAGGTCCGAGACCCTGCGCGGCCCCACGGACGACCCCACCGTCGTCAGGGAGGCCGCGGCCCGGCTCCTGGAGGCCGTCGACACCACCGGTGGCGTGCGGCTGCTGGGGGTGGGGGTCACCGGGCTCGCGGACTTCACACAGGAGGATCTCTTCGCGCAGGCAGCCGACGCACGGCAGTCAGCCGACGCGCAGCGGGCGACGGCGGACGAGCCGGGGTCCGGGGCCGCCGCGGTGCCGGACGAGCCGGACGCCGCGGCGGGGGAGGACGCCTCGCACGAGAGCGCCGCACAGCTGTCCGCCCGGCGCTGGCAGGCCGGGCACGACGTACGCCACGACGTCCACGGCCATGGGTGGGTGCAGGGCAGTGGGGTCGGCCGTGTCACCGTGCGGTTCGAGGAGCCCGGGATGCCGCCCGGCCGGGTGCGCACCTTCCGCATCGAAGATCCGGAACTCCACCCGGCCGACCCGCTGCCGCTGGTGCGGGACCCGGTGGACTACTCCTCGTGGCCGGCCAGCCTGCCGAAGTCCCTGTCCGGCCCGGTCCCGCCCGGGGGGGCGGAGTCCAGCCCGTAGTGGCGGTAGAGCTGCAGCTCCTGCTCCGGGGAGAGGTGACGGCCGACACCGAAGTCGGGTGCGTCCTTGATCAGGGCGCGGTCGAAGGGGATCACCAGAGTGCCGTCGACGAATTCGCTGGGCTCCAGCGGGACGAACGCGTCCCGGGTGAAGAGCCCGGTGCGGACGGCTGCCCACTCGGGTACGCCGGTGGCGTCGTCGAGATAGACCTCGTCCACCGTTCCGATCTTGGCCCCCTTGCGGTCGAAGGCCTTGCGGCCGATCAGGCTGCGCGGATCGATGTCGGTCTGCACGGTGCCTCCCACTGGTCGCAACAGGGTGGTCGCAACTGCTCCACAGGCACAACGAAAGGCCAGATCCGGGGCTTCGGCCACTCGAGACGCCGGCTCCGGCCCGCTGGTAGTCTGGAACACGGCTGCCGACCCCGCGCGGGAGAGCCCTCCGGAGAAATCCGGAGGCGCCGAAGGAGCAACTCCTCCCCGGAATCTCTCAGGCCCCCGTACCGCGCGGACGAGGTCACTCTGGAAAGCAGGGCGGGACCCGTACGGCACGTGCCGTCGAGGGCCCCCGTCCTCACCGACGGTGAAAGCCGGTACGCCTCCGGGCCGTGCCGGTGAAGCTCTCAGGTCGAGATGACAGATGGGGAGGCCGTCCGGGCAGCCACGCCGTGGTGCCCCTCGCAGGTCGTGACAGACCAGGAGGCCTCCATCATGACCCCCCGTCGCACTCCGCTCTCCCAGCTGGAGCAGGGCATTCCGTTCGAGCAGCGCCACATCGGGCCCGACGCCGAGGCCCAGGCGAAGATGCTCGCCCAGGTCGGATACGGCTCCCTCGACGAGCTCACCGCCGCAGCGGTGCCCGACGTGATCAAGAGCGCCGAGGCGCTGAACCTTCCTGCGGCCCGTACCGAGGCCGAGGTCCTGGCCGAGCTGCGACGTCTCGCCGACCGCAACCAAGTGCTCGCCCCGATGATCGGGCTCGGCTACTACGGCACCTTCACCCCGCCGGTGATCCTGCGCAACGTCATGGAGAACCCGGCCTGGTACACCGCGTACACGCCGTACCAGCCGGAGATCTCCCAGGGGCGGCTCGAAGCCCTGCTGAACTTCCAGACGATGGTGGCCGACCTCACCGGCCTGCCGACCTCCGGGGCCTCGCTCCTCGACGAGGGCACGGCGGCCGCCGAGGCCATGGCCCTGGCCCGACGTGTCGGCAAGGTCAAGGACGGCGTCTTCCTGGTCGACGCCGACACCCTCCCGCAGACCGTCGCGGTGATCGAGACCCGCGCCGAGCCGACCGGCGTCGAGGTGGTCGTCACGGACCTCTCCGACGGAATCCCGGCGGACGTCGCCGAGCGGGGCGTCTTCGGCGTGCTGCTGCAGTACCCGGGCGCCTCCGGAGCCGTGCGCGACATCAAGCCCGTCATCGAGCAGGCCCACGAGCTCGGGGCGATCGTCACCGTCGCCGCCGACCTGCTGGCCCTGACCCTGCTGACCTCGCCCGGCGAGCTGGGCGCGGACATCGCCGTCGGCACCACGCAGCGCTTCGGCGTCCCGATGGGCTTCGGCGGACCGCACGCGGGGTTCATGGCCGTGCGCGAGAAGTTCGCCCGCAGCCTGCCCGGCCGCCTCGTCGGCGTCTCCGTCGACGTGGACGGCAACAAGGCCTACCGCCTGGCCCTGCAGACCCGCGAGCAGCACATCCGTCGCGAGAAGGCCACCAGCAACATCTGCACCGCGCAGGTGCTGCTCGCCGTCATGGCCGGGATGTACGCGGTCTACCACGGCCCCGAGGGCCTGCGGACGATCGCGCGGCGTACGCACCGGTTCGCCACGATCCTCGCCGAGGGGCTGCGGGCCGCCGGTGCCGACGTCGTGCACGGCGCGTACTTCGACACGCTGACCGTCCGCGTCCCGGGCGCGGCGGCGGGCGTCGTCGCCGGGGCCCGTGAGCGCGGGGTCAATCTGCGGCTCGTCGACGCCGACCGGGTCTCCGTCGCCTGTGACGAGACCACCACCCGTGCGCAGATCGCCGCCGTCTGGGCGGCCTTCGGTGCCGCCGGCGACATCGAGGCCCTCGACGCCGAGGCAGCCGACGCGCTGCCCGGGAACCTGCTGCGCGCCGACTCCTTCCTCACCCACCCGGTCTTCCACCAGCACCGTTCCGAGACGGCGATGCTGCGCTACCTGCGCAAGCTCGCCGACCGGGACTACGCGCTGGACCGCGGCATGATCCCGCTCGGCTCGTGCACGATGAAGCTCAACGCGACCGCCGAGATGGAGTCGATCACCTGGCCCGAATTTGGTGCGCTGCACCCCTTCGCGCCGGCCGAGCAGGCCCAGGGCTTCCTCACCCTCATCCGTGAGCTGGAGGAGCGTCTCGCCGAGGTCACCGGCTACGACGCCGTCTCCCTCCAGCCCAACGCCGGCTCGCAGGGCGAATTCGCCGGTCTCCTGGCCGTGCGCGCCTACCACCGGGCCAACGGCGAGGAGCAGCGGACCGTCTGCCTCATCCCGTCCTCCGCGCACGGCACCAACGCCGCGAGCGCCGTGATGGCGGGCATGAAGGTCGTCGTGGTGAACACCGCCGACGACGGCGAGGTCGACATCGAGGACCTCCGCGCCAAGATCGAGAAGCACCGCGACGAGCTCGCCGTCCTGATGATCACCTACCCCTCCACGCACGGCGTCTTCGAGGAGCACGTCGCCGCCATCTGCGGTGAGGTGCACGACGCGGGCGGCCAGGTGTACGTGGACGGAGCCAACCTCAACGCGCTGGTCGGCCTGGCCAAGCCCGGCAAGTTCGGCGGGGACGTCTCCCACCTGAACCTGCACAAGACCTTCTGCATCCCGCACGGCGGCGGTGGTCCCGGTGTCGGTCCGGTCGGCGTGCGCGCGCACCTGGCGCCGTACCTCCCGAACCACCCGCTCCAGCCCGCGGCGGGCCCGGAGACCGGCGTCGGTCCGATCTCGGCCGCCCCCTGGGGTTCGGCCGGCATCCTGCCCATCTCCTGGGCGTACGTACGGCTGATGGGCGGCGAGGGCCTGAAGCGTGCGACGCAGGTCGCCGTGCTCGCGGCCAACTACATCGCCAAGCGTCTGGAGCCGCACTTCCCGATCCTGTACAACGGCCCGGCCGGTCTGGTGGCGCACGAGTGCATCGTGGATCTGCGCCCCATCTCGAAGGCGACCGGTGTCAGCATCGATGACATCGCCAAGCGGCTGATCGACTACGGCTTCCACTCGCCGACGATGTCGTTCCCGGTGGCCGGGACGCTGATGATCGAGCCGACCGAGAGCGAGGACCTCGCCGAGCTCGACCGGTTCTGCGACACGATGATCGCCATTCGCGGTGAGATCGAGAAGGTCGCTTCCGGCACCTGGACCGCGGACGACAACCCGCTGCGCAACGCGCCGCACACCGCGGCCGCTCTGGGTGGCGAGTGGACGCACGCCTACAGCCGCGAGGTGGCGGTCTTCCCGGCCGGCGTCTCGCCGTCGGACAAGTACTGGCCGCCGGTGCGCCGGATCGACGGGGCGTTCGGCGACCGCAATCTGGTCTGTTCCTGCCCGCCGCTGGACGAGTACGACCAGTAGGACACGCGTCGGGGCCGGTGCGGAGACTTCTCCGGCCGGCCCCTGTGTCTTTTCCGCCGTGGTCAGGCGGCTTTCATCACCTGGCCGTTCCTCAGGGTCCGGTGCGGGGCGATGATCTGCCCGTCCGGGAGCAGCTCACCGGTGTCCTCGAAGAGCAGGACGCCGTTGCACAGCAGGCTCCAGCCCTGTTCCGGGTGGTGTGCCGTCAGGCGTGCGGCTTCCCGGTCGGCGGAGTCTGCGGTCGGGCAGGGTGGCTGGTGCTGGCACATGGATGGGTTCTTTCGCTGCGTCGAGTCGAGTGTCCTGCGGCGTGACGATGTGTTCATGGCCCGCCCCCGTATCAGATCGGTCCGGTCCCAGTGTTGCCCTACGGGCTTCATTCCGCAGGCATTTCGCCACAGCTCCTCTTCTCCTTCCCGGACGCGTCACCCGGCCGGACGGTCCAACACAACTGGACTGTCCCTCCGGGTGGTTCGGGGTGACCTGACCGGGCTAGTCCGGACGGGCGGGCGGACGCGCCCCCGCCGTGGAGACGACGGGGGCGCGTGAGGCCGGAGGATCAGGCCGGTGACCCGAGGAGGCCGGGGAGCTCCGGAAGCGGAGCCGGGGTGACACGCAGAGTCATGACCGGAAGCAGATCGGCGACCCGGTGCGGGCGCTGGGCGGTGATCCCGGGAGGCGCGGGCGCCAGGGGCACCAGCACATCGGTCGGAGCGAGTGTCCCGCCCGCGGCATCGGCCTCGGTGTCGTCGTGCAGCCACAGGGTGAGCATGTAGAGCTCCGGGATGGACAGCAGACGCGGCTGGTAGTGCGCTGCCGCCGACTCGGCCTGTCGCACGGCGAGTTCGGTCGAGGCGAGGTAGGGACCCTCGAAGAAGTGCGAGAAGGTCCAGCCGTCGGCGGTGAGCACGGTGTCCGCGGCGGCGACGGCGCGTTCACCGCTGCGGATCAGGAAGCGCCAGCCGGCGAGGCGGGTGGAGGGTGCTGTCTCGCTCGGCGCGATCCGGTCCAGCACATGGACGGGGAGGGGAAGCTCGGGGCTCAGCGATCCCTGGACGGACCGGAGAGCGGGTGTATGGGCCTCGCGGACGGCGGTGGGAGAACCGAGTGCTGCGAGAACGCTGCGCAGTGCGGGCGCTGGGGCCGGAGAAACATGCAGCGGCATAGTGGGTCGCCTCTCACTTCGGAGACACGGTGATGCGTGGGCGGGTGCAGACGGCGCTGTCGGCGTGCGGGGCCAGAGGACGGCCGGCGACCGGGCGGACCGGCCGGTGCGTCAACTCTCTGCCGCGTTCGCAGAGTTTATACGACAAATGTTCACACGATGTTTCGGCTAGCCGTTCCACGTATTGTCCACAAGATGGATTTAAGCCTCTGAATTGCGGGATTTCTGCTACTTCGACCCCGCCTGGGAAGCCTGCGGCCAGGAATTTTCACGTGACGGCGGTAGGCTGAAACGCATCGGTGTTTCCATGCGCTCCCGGCGGCACGAACTCCATATGCTGCATGCCGACGGAATGTGCCTCCGGCTTCCGCCAACAGACTACTGGGTGCCCGATGGTCGTGGGGGCGTTATAGATCACCTCGTCGGGGCATTATCGATCGTGATGCGAGCGGCCTGTGCCGCGGGCCGCCCACCCGAGGAGGGGACCCTTCGATGGGCGAGAAGGTCGTGGCGGACAGCTTTGATCTGTCCGGTCGGCAGGTGTACCGCAAGAAGCTCACCCAGTGCCTGGAAGGGCTGGAGAGGCTCCTGTCGGAGCAGAGGTTCGATCGGCCCAGGAATCTCATGGGGCTGGAGATCGAGCTGAATCTCGCGGGTCCGGACGGCATGCCGCGGATGCGCAATGCGGAGGTGCTCCAGCGCATCGCCAGCCGGGATTTCCAGACCGAACTAGGGATGTTCAATCTGGAAGTAAACATTCTGCCGCACCGGCTGAGCGGCAGGGTTTTCGATCAGCTCGCCGAAGAGCTCCGCACCGGGCTCGCCTATGCGCACCGGAAGGCCGCGGAGGTGGACGCCGGGATCGTGATGATCGGCATCCTGCCGACACTCGGCCGCGATGACGTGGTCTCGGCGAACCTGTCGGACGTGGACCGGTACACACTGCTCAACGACCAAATGGCGGCGGCCCGCGGCGAGGATTTCGTCCTCGATATCGAGGGCGTCGAACGACTTGTCTGTTCCTCCTCCTCCATCGCTCCCGAATCGGCCTGCACCTCGGTCCAGTTGCACCTGCAGGTGACACCCGCCCGCTTCGCCGACGTGTGGAACGCCGCCCAGGCCATCGCCCCCGTCCAGATCGCCCTCGGGGCCAACGCCCCCTTCCTGTTCGGCAAGGAGCTGTGGCGGGAGTCGCGGCCGCCGCTGTTCCAGCAGGCCACGGACGTACGGCCGCCCGAGCTCAGGAATCAGGGGGTTCGGCCCAGGACATGGTTCGGGGAGCGCTGGATCGGCTCCGCGTACGAGCTCTTCGAGGAGAATCTGCGTTACTTCCCGCCCCTGCTGCCGATCTGCGACGACGAGGAACCGCTGCGGGTGCTGGACGAGGGCGGTGTACCGACTCTCGCCGAACTCGTCCTGCACAACGGCACGGTCTACCGGTGGAACCGGCCGGTGTACGGGCTGGCCGACGGTGTTCCCCATCTGCGGGTGGAGAACAGGGTCCTGCCCGCCGGGCCCACGGTCGTCGACGTGATCGCCAACGCTGCCTTCTACTACGGGCTGGTGCGCGCGCTGGCCGACGAGTCACGGCCGGTGTGGACCAAGCTGCCCTTCGAGGCCGCCGCCGAGAACTTCGACACCGCTTGCCGCCACGGGATCGACGCCGAGCTGCTGTGGCCGCGCCCCGGGCGCTCGGGAGGTGTGACGAAGGTGCCCGCCGTCAAGCTGGTGCGGGACGAACTGCTGCCGCTGGCCGCAGCCGGGCTCGACGCCTGGAACATCGAGCCCGCGGACCGCGACCTCTATCTGGGAGTGATCGAGGAGCGCTGCCGCCGCCGCGTGAACGGGGCCTCCTGGCAGGTCGACACGTATCACCGGGCACTGGAGGCAGGCCTCGAACGGGACGGGGCGCTGGCGGCCACCACCCGGCGCTACGGCGAACTGATGCAGTCGGGCGAGCCGGTGCACACCTGGCCGGTCGGCTTCCCCGCCCCCTGAGGAGGACGGGCGGCCCTCGCCGGCAGCCGCCCGTACCCGCGCCGTCGCTCGGAGGCGGCCGCCCGGTGTCCCTCCGCGCCCTTGCCGTCGGGCAAGCTAGGACGCACTGACGCACGGCTGAGGGCAGGTGTACGGGTGGAGGCGGGGCGCGTGGCTGGATCCATTGCTCACGAGGAGGTGTCACGGCGGACCCTGCGGTCGGAGACGCTGCTGGTGCTGGCCGTCTCGCTCGGGGCCAGCGGGGTGTCCGCCCTGATCAGCTTCGTCGGATCGCTGACGAAGCCAGGGGGTCTGAAGGACCAGGCCGCGACGCTGAACGGTTCCTACGCCCCCGGACGGCCGTGGCTGGACCTCTCGTGGCAGCTGTTCGGCATCGCTTCCGCTCTGGTGCCGGTCGCGCTGGTGGCCCATCTGCTGATCCGGGAAGGGGCCGGCCTGCGGACCCTCGGCTTCGACCGTACGAAGCCCTGGCCGGACCTGGGCCGCGGCACGTTGGTCGCTGCGGGGATCGGCAGTGCCGGGCTGGCGTTCTACCTGGTGGCGAGGGCCGGCGGATTCAACCTGACGGTGGTCCCGGAGTCGCTGCCCGAGGTGTGGTGGAAGTTTCCGGTGCTGATCCTCTCCGCGGTGCAGAACTCCGTCGTGGAGGAAGTGATCGTCGTCGGCTACCTGCTGCGCCGGCTGGGGCAGCTGGGGTGGACGCCGATGGCGGCTCTGGCGGCGAGCTCGGTGCTGCGCGGCTCGTATCACCTGTACCAGGGAATCGGCGGCTTCATCGGGAACGTGGTCATGGGCGTCGTCTTCGTCCTGCTGTACCGGCGATGGGGGCGCGTCGGACCGCTGGTCGTCGCGCACGCCCTGCTCGACATCGGGGCCTTCGTCGGATACGCGCTGCTCGCGGGCAAGGTGGACTGGCTGCCCACGCCGTGACGGACACCCGCTCCTACCCGGTGGGTGTGTTTGCGGCGGATGGTCATCCCGGGCACCTGGCCGCGGCGCGATCCTCGTGATTCCGCAGAAGGAGCTGCACCCGATCCTCGCCGACGATCACTGAGGCGTGCGGTCCGAACGGCGGCCGATCGGCACCTCGCGGCCGGTCCGCAGGGCCTCCGCGCCGTCCAGGGTGGCCAGATCTCATCCCCAGGGATGAGGAACCACTCGGACATGCCCGTCCACGGTGGTAGGTCCGGATGGGTCGTGCCGGGGATGTTCTCGCCCTCCGGGGGTGATGGGGTAGGAATCGTGCACAATGCGACGCGATGGATCCCCGGACAGACCCCGCCGAACCCCGCCGAACCCGCTGCCGGGCTCGCCGCGGAGATGGCGGCGGTCGCGACCGGCGCGCGCAGGCGGGCAGTGCGTGACGGTGACCGCCACATCGACACGGCGCATCTCCTTCACTCCCTCATCGAGTCCGATCCCGGCGTCCGGGAGGCGTTCGGCGAGGGACCCCGACTGGCCCGAGTCCTCGGCTATCTCGTACAGCGCAGCATCGGGTACGGCCTCCGCTGGCAGGGCGTACGGGAACGCACGGGTGCGCTGCCTGCCTTGCGGGGCGCGGTGGACGTGTGGTCGCCCTCGGCCGCGGCGGCGCTGGACCGGGCGGTGCGTGGGGCGGTTCTGCGCGGAGAGCCCCGCGCCGGTGGCCTCGATCTCCTTGCCGCACTGGTGGCCGACCCGCAGTGCCGGGCCGTCGAGGTGCTGGAGCGGGCGGGCGTCGATGCGGCATGGCTCGCGGGCCGGACGGCCGACCGGCTGACGGGGGCGGCGCGGGGGTGATCGTGGACACGGCACCGACAGGGGTAACGGTGGTGACGCTCCTGACGTCAGCTGCCATGATGTGCCGATGCACGCGTCTCAGAGGAGAAGTGCCGGTCTGGGCCTGGCCCTGGCCTCGGCCTTCGCATTCGGTGGTTCAGGGGTGGCGGCCAAACCGCTGATCGAGGCGGGGCTCGACCCCCTGCACGTGGTGTGGCTGCGGGTGACCGGTGCCGCTCTCGTCATGCTGCCCGTCGCCTGGCAGCACCGGAAGCTGGTCCGTGAACGGCCCGTGCTGCTGGCCGGATTCGGACTGTTCGCCGTGGCCGGCGTCCAAGCCTTCTACTTCGCCTCGATCTCCCGTATCCCGGTCGGCGTCGCCCTCCTCGTCGAGTACCTGGCGCCCGCGCTGGTCCTGGGCTGGGTGCGCTTCGTGCAGCGCAAGCCCGTCACCCGGGCCGCCGCGGCCGGAGTGGTGCTGGCCGTCGGCGGACTCGCCTGTGTGGTCGAGGTCTGGGCCGGTCTGAGCTTCGACGCCGTGGGGCTGCTGCTCGCACTCGGAGCGGCGTGCTGTCAGGTGGGCTACTTCGTGCTGTCCGACCAGGGCAGCCAGGACACCGGGGACGGGGATACCGCCGCCGAGTCGCCGCATCCCGTCGGCGTGATCGCGTACGGCCTGGTGGCCGGCGCGGCGGTCCTCACCGTGGTGGCCAGGCCGTGGGGCATGGACTGGACGACACTCGGCGGGAACGCGGCGATGAACGGGCATCAGGTCCCCGCATGGCTGCTGCTCGGCTGGATCGTCCTGCTCGCGACCGTGCTCGCCTATGTCACCGGAGTGGTGTCCGTACGGCTGCTCTCGCCGCAGGTGGCGGGCGTCGTCGCCTGTCTGGAGGCGGTCATCGCCACCGTGCTGGCCTGGGTGCTGCTCGGCGAACACCTCTCCACGCCTCAGCTCGTGGGCGGCTGCGTCGTCCTGATCGGGGCGTTCATCGCGCAGTCCTCCGCACCCAGGCCGCCGTCCGGACCGGTGGCATCCGGCCCGGGCACGCCCGGACCCCGCGCGGAGGGGGCAGCGGGCGCCCGCGCATCCGCCGCTGCCGGAGGTGAGCTGTCCGGTTCTCCGGCCTCACCGTAGGGTGGCGATCGCGCGGCGCACCGTACTTCCGCCTCCTGCCGCCAGACACGCGGCAGCCCACTCCTGACGAGGACCGGGCCCAGGTGCCTCCCGAGCGGGAGCCGCCCCGCGTGCGGAGCCTGGCGACCACCCCTCCCACTCTCCTCCGGCCTGCGCCTGGACGCGCCGTCCGATAGGCCCGTTGCCGGCCGGGACGACGGGACCACCGTGCCGGCCGGGGCGTGCTTCAGAGCGCGGCCAGATAGTCGGGCACCGGGACCGCGGGGTCCAGATCGTCGGACGGCACCGGTGCGGCGTAGCCGTGGGCCAGGGGAATCACTCCGGCCCAGTACGGCAACGAGAGGTCCGCCGGATCGTCGTTGGGGCCGCCGGTGCGGACCTTCGCGGACAGCTCCTCAAGGTCCAGGCGGATGACGGCCGTCGCGGCGAGCTCCTTCGCGTCGGCCGGCCGCGAGTCCCGGGACCTGCCCGGTACGACCTGGTCGACGATGGCGTCGAGCGCGATGCGCCGCTCCTCCGGGTCGGTGACCGTACGGGCGATGCCGTGGACCACCACGGAGCGGTAGTTCATCGAGTGGTGGAAGGCGGAACGGGCCAGCACCAGGCCGTCGACGTGGGTGACCGTCAGGCAGACCGCCATGCCCGGATCCGCAGCGCCGGCGTCGCGCAACGGTCGGGATCCGGTCGAGCCGTGCACGTACAGCCGTTCGCCGACCCTGCCGTAGAGCGTCGGGAGCACGACCGGCGCGCCGTCGCGGACGAAGCCCAGGTGACAGAGGTACGCCTCGTCGAGTATCGAGTGGACCAGCTTTCGGTCGTACGAGGCGCGCTGCTTGGCCCGGCTCGGGACCGTACGCACGGTCGGCTGGTAGGGGACTGCGACGTCCGTCCCGGTGCTGTCGGGCCCAGAGGTGTCCGGCATTGCCTTCTCCATTGCACTAGTGCATAATCACGTTTGTGCTAGGAGAGTATCGGATCAGTGGGCGGCGTGCATCGGAAATCGCCGCGAGTGTGGAGCGGGGGGTCGGCTCGGGAGACCTCGCGCCCGGTCATGCGCTGCCCCCCATGCGGGAGTTGGCGTCCCTGCTCGGCGTCAACCCCAATACGGTGGCCGCCGCCTACCGGACGCTCCGCGAGCGCGGAGTGATCGAGACGGCGGGCCGCAGAGGGAGCAGGGTGCGCTCGAGCCCCGCGAGCACGGCGCGTGGCTCGCTCCGGATCGAGGCGCCGCCGGGTGTGCGTGACCTGGGTGAGGGCAACCCGGATCCCGCCCTTTTGCCGGACCTCGACGAGGCACTGGCCGCCGCCGCGCGGTCGTACGCCCGGCAGCCCGGCATGTACGGGGACGCCCCTGTCCTTCCCGGACTCGCGGCGTTCGCGCGGGCCGCGATGGATGCCGACGGTGTGCCCGCCGGCCCCCTGGCGGTCGCCTCGGGGTCCCTCGACGCGATCGAGCGGGTGCTGTCGGCGCATCTCAAGCCCGGCGACGCGGTCGCCGTCGAGGACCCGGGGTGGGGCGGTCTGCTGGACCTCGTCCCGGCGCTGGGACTGCGTGCCGTGCCGGTCGCGCTGGACGAGGAGGGCCCGCTGCCCGGCCAGGTGGAGCGGGTCCTGCGGGCGGGAGCCAGGGCCCTGGTCGTCACCGACCGGGCGCAGAACCCGACCGGTGCGGCGGTGAGCGGCCGCAGGGCGGCCGAGCTCCGGACCGTCCTCGCGGAACGCCCGGATGTCCTGCTCATCGAGGACGACCACGGCCACGCCATCGTCGACCTTCCGCTGCACCCCCTGGCCGGGGTCACGGAACGCTGGGCGCTGGTGCGGTCCGTCGCCAAGGCGTACGGACCGGATCTGCGCCTCGCGGTGCTCACGGGCGACGCGCTGACCGTGGACCGGGTGACCGGACGCCAGCGGCTGGGGCCCGGCTGGGTCAGCACGCTGCTGCAGCGGACCGTGGTGCACCTGTGGACGTCGGGGGCGGTGGACGCGGCGGTGATCGCCCGGTCCTACGGGGAGCGCCGGCAGGCGCTCATCGATGCGCTGGACGCGCGAGGCGTCCCGGCGTACGGGCGGAGCGGAATGAACGTGTGGGTGCCCGTCAGCGACGAGACGGGCACGGTGGCCCGGCTGTTGCACTCGGGCTGGGCGGTGGCCCCGGGGGCGCGCTTCCGGATGGATTCGCCGCAGGGGATGCGCCTGACGGTGTCCCCGCTGACCGCGGGCGACATCGCGCCCCTGGCGGACGCGGTCGCGGCCGCGGTGGGGCCCGTCCGGCCCGTCAGCTACGGCTGAGCCGCGGGGCGGCGGCCTCCGGTGGTCCGGTGGGCGGCGCGGGCCCGGCTCTGGGTGAGTGCGGCGCCGACAAGGACGATCAGGGCGCCGACCGGGGTGTTCCAGCTCAGCTGCTCGTCGAGAAGGGCCACGCCGGCCGCGGTCGCGATGACCGGGATGAAGTAGGTGACCATCTGAGCTGTCGTCGGGCCGACCTCCGTCACGAGTCCGTACTGGACAAGGAGGGCCAGTCCTGTGCCGAGCGCTCCCAGCGCGATCACGGAGAGCGTCGGGAGGAGCGGGAAGCTGTCGGGGAGCGAGGTGAACACAGGGGTGACCACGGCGAGTTGCAGCGTCCCGAGGAACAGCTGACTGCCGGTCATCGCCAGCGCCGACGAGCCGGTGCCCGCCAGGGTGCGACGGAGGTAGATCCAGCCGACGGGATAGCTGAGGGAGGCCAGGAGGGCCATCGCCGTGCCGCTCAGGTCCAGGCCGGAGAAGCCCTGCCAGGCGCCCAGCACCGTCAGTACACCGATGAAGCCCAGGCCCAGCCCGGCGACGCGGCGGCGGGTCGGCCGGTCCTCGGAGAGGGCGACGAGCGAGAGCGCCATGCCCCACAGGGGCGAGGTCGCGTTGCAGATTCCGGCGAGCGTGGACGGGATGGTCAGCTCGGCGTACGCGAAGAGCGAGAACGGCAGCGCGTTGAGGAAGAACGCGGCGACGAAGAGGTGACCCCAGGTCCGGCCGGAGCGCGGCAGGCGTTCGCGGCGGACCGCCATCGCCACGGCGAGGACCGCCGTACCGAACAGCAGGCGTCCGAACGTGACCTGGAACGGCGCGTACCCGTCCGTGCCGACCTTGATGAGGAGAAAGCTGAATCCCCAGATGAGGGCGAGCGCCACGAAGCGGATGCGCCAGTCGATGGCCGGTCGCGGGGCGGGGGCGGCGGTCGCGGGCACGGGGGTGCTGGACGGCGGGACGGTTCTCGGTGCGGGAGGGGCGCTCATGGGTCAACGATGACGGCACGATTCGCGTAGGACAAGTGAGATTTCGTGGTTCCTTTCGCGTAGCATCGCTTAGATGTTGAATCTGGAGCGCCTGCGCACGCTGGATGCCCTCGCCCGGCACGGCTCGGTCAGCGGGGCCGCCGACGGTCTTCACGTCACGACATCGGCGGTCTCCCAGCAGATGTCCAAACTGGAACGCGAGGTGGGGCAGCAGCTCCTCGCCAGGAACGGCCGGGGGGTCCGCCTCACCGACGCGGGCCGGCTGCTCGCCGACCATGCCGCGAAGATCCTGTCCCAGGTGGCGATCGCGCAGTCCGACATCGAGGCCCAGCGCGGCCAGGTGGTCGGCGAGGTCAGGATCGCGGCCTTCCCGACAGCGGCCCGCGGGCTGTTCCCGGCCGCCCTCACGTCACTTCGCGCGGATCATCCCGAGCTGAGGCTGCGCACGACGGAGCTGGAGCCGGAGAGCGGGATCCGCGCGGTGATCCGGGGGGACGTGGACCTCGCCGTGGTGCTCGACTGGAGCAACAAGAGGCTGCCCGTGCCCGGCGGTCTGGCCAAGGCCGAGATTCTCGACGACGCACCGGACATCGCCATGCCGGCCGGCCACCCGCTCGCGGACCGCGCGGAGGTCGACCTGGAGGACTTCGCCGACGACGAGTGGGTGTCCTGGCCGGAGGGCGAATTCTGTTACGAGTGGCTGATGTTCACACTGCGGTCCAAGGGCATCGAGCCCCGCATCGCACACCTGGCGGGCGAACATCACACACAACTCGCCCTGATCGAGGCCGGATTCGGAGTCTGCGTGGCTCCCCGCCTGGGTCGTGGGCCGGTGCCGGACGGTGTACGGCTCGTGCCGGTGCGGCAGACGATGCGGCGTCACGTCCATGCGGTGTGGCGCACGGACGCGGACCGCCGGCCGTCGATCAGGGCGGCGGTGGAGGCACTGCGCGCCGCGGGGCGGTCGCTGGACGCCCCGGTCGCCCAGGACCTCAGGCCGGATCAGCCAGCTTCCGGAAGTCCCAGGACGTGACGGTCTGCGGAGTGAGCCGCAGCCAGGCGTGCCGTCCGTCGTGCGGCAGGGCGTCCATACCGAAGTACTTGGATGCGAACATCCGCTCCGGAGGCTCCAGTTCGGCGCACGCGGCACCCGTGCGGGGGATCTCGCCGACGGTCTCCGCCTCACCCGACAGTTCCACGCCGCGCAGCTCTCCGTACTCCACCCCGTCGTCGACCACCACCGCCATCCTCGGGTCGTGCCGCAGCTGCGACCAGCGCAGGCTCCGGGTGAGGGAGTACAGCCAGAGCGACGTGCCGTCCCAGACGAACCACAGTGCCCCGACGTGGGGCCGGCCCTCCGGGGAGACCGTGGCCACGCGGCAGGTGCGCTGTCCGGTGAGGTAGGCGTCCCGTTCGGCGTCGCTCATCATGATCCGACGGCCGCGGCGCTGGGTGGCGGTCATGGGACGCCCTTCGTCGGGGTGGGCCGGATGCGGAACCACGCGGAACCATGCGCGGCCATTCGGAATCATGAAGGCTTGTCCGTGATCACGCAATGGGTCCCGCCCGACGGTCCGCGTCGCGGTGCCGACGCAGCATCCCGGCGCCAGGAGCCCCTCGGACGAGCGTGATCGAGTCGCCCCGCACCGGTCGCGGTCAGGTCCGCGGTGGATGAGACTGGCGGACGTGAGCACCGCTGCGCAGCCTTCCCGCCGGCACGACACGGTCCGTGTGCTCGTCGCGTACGCGGGTGTCCACGGCTCCACCCGGAGCGTCGCCGAACACATCGCCGCTCGCCTGGCGCGGCAGGGGGTCCAGGCCGATGCGCTTCCCGTCGACGCCGTGGATGATCCGAGTGCGTACGACGCGTTCGTCGTGGGCAGTGCCGTTCACGACATGGCGTGGCTTCCAGAGGCTCTGACGTTCGTACACGCCGACGCGGACCTGCTGGTGCGCCGGGGCGTGTGGCTCTTCAGCGTGGGGATGCCGGCTGCCCTGCGAGGCCCGTGGAAGGCACTGGTCGGCCGGGAGGAAGTCCATGTGGTCGGCGGCCTGATCGACGAGCTGCGTCCACGCGGTCACCGTCTGTTCTCGGGTGTCATCGGACCCGGACACCTGACGCGAGCCGGGCGCGTGAGGTTCCGGGTGATGGGCCTGCGCTACGGCGACTACCGGGACTGGCCGGCGGTTGACGCATGGGCGGGGGAGATCGGCCGCGAAGTGCTCGGGCGCGGCGCGGAGGCCGGCGACGCTCAGGCATGAGGCCGGCGGATGATCCCCTGCCGTCCGTCGCCGTCCCGCATCCCGCTGCGCCGCTCACGCATGCGCGCGTCCACCGAGGTGCTCCGGTCGTCCTCAGATGCGCCCGGTCTTCTCAGGAGCCGGTCGAACAGCTCACCGGCCGGCCCCGGGGTCACCATGTGTCAGGGTCCGTTCAGAGGGGGACGACGGTTACTTCCGTGGCCTTGACGCCTGCCCAGACAGGAGTTCCCTCGGCGAGGCCGAGTTCGGCGACGGCCTGCGGGGTGACCTCGGCGACGAGGTCCGGCGTCCGGTCCGAGGTGATCAGGACACGGAGCCGGCTCCCACTGGTGGTGATCTCCCGTACGGTGCCGGGCCAGACGTTGCGAGGGCTGCCGGTGGGCCTGTCCCGGTGTACGGCGACGGCCTCCGGGGCGATGATCGCGAGGCAGCTCGTGCCGGGCGGGAGCGGATCCGCGGCGACGAGGACGCCGCCGCCGTCGAGCCGGACGCCTCCGGCGCCGGCGATGCCGGGCCACGCGTTACGGCCGAGCATGCGGGCGACCCAGGGGGAGCGGGGATGGCGGGTGACCTCGGTGGGTGGCGCGTCCTGCAGGGCCCGTCCCTCGTCGAGGACGAGGACCCGGTCGGCGAGCGCGACAGCTTCGACGGGGTCGTGGGTGACGATCAGGCATACGCCGCCGAAGCCGTCGAGATGGCGGCGAAGGGTGTGCCGGACGTGAGCGCGGGTGGTCTGGTCGAGGGCCGCGAGCGGTTCGTCGAGCAGGAGCAGCCGGGGACGGGCGGCCAGTGCCCGTGCCAGCGCGACGCGTTGGGCCTGGCCTCCGGAGAGCTGAGCCGGTCTGCGGTGCGCGAGATGACCCACGCCGAGGCGGTCCAGCCACTGCTGGGCGGTGAGGCGGGCCTCGGCGCGTGGCACACCGTGCGCGCGAAGCCCGTAGGCGGTGTTGGCCAGCGCGTTCATGTGAGGGAAGAGGGCGCCGTCCTGCGGGACCCAGGCCACGCCCCTGAGGTGCGGGGGGAGAGCGGTCACATCGGTGTCGCCCAGGCGGAGTTCGGCGTGGGCGCGTGGGGTGAGGCCGAGGAGTGCGCGCAGCAGGGTGGTCTTTCCGGCGCCGTTGGGGCCGACGACGGCGATGGTCGTCCCGGCATCCGCGTCGAGCGTGAGGCTGTTGAATCCGGTGACTACGGCGTGGAGCGGCCAGCTGCCCTCGGTGGCGGCCGTGGGGTGCGTGGCCACCGGAGCGGCATGCGCGTCCTTCCGCGGGGCGGGCCCGGAATCGTCTGCCGGAGTCCGCGGCCGTGCCGGGGTGTTCGGAGTGCCGGTCCAGCGCCCGCGCAGGGCGATGAGCACGGCCATGGCGATGACGAGCAGAAGCAGGGAGACGGAGGTGGCGGCTTCCGGGTTGTCCTGGAGCAGCAGATAGACCTGGAGCGGCAGCGTCTGCGTTGCGCCGGGGAGGTTCCCGGCGAAGGTGATGGTCGCACCGAACTCACCGAGGGCTCTCGCCCAGGTCAGGGCCGCGCCGGCGGCCAGTCCGGGGGCGACCATGGGCAGGGTGACGGTGAAGAACACCCGCACCGGTGAAGCCCCCAGGGAGGCTGCGGTCTCCTCGTAGCCGGGGCGCAGACCGCCCAGCGCCCCTTCGAGGCTGATGATCAGGAACGGCATCGCGACGAAGGTCGCGGCGAGGACGGCGCCGGAGGTGTGGAACGGCAGCGTGACACCGAACGTGTCCTCCGTCCAGGGCCCCAGGAGTCCGCGCCTGCCGAAGGCCAGGAGGAGGGCGACGCCGCCGACGGTCGGTGGCAGCACCATCGGCAGGAGCACCAGGGAGCGGACGAGTGCCTTGCCGGGGAAGTCGACGCGGGCCAGGAGCCAGGCCAGCGGGACGCCGAGGACGACGGACAGGCCCAGCGCCCAGGCGGACACGACCAGGGACAACGTCAGCGCTCGGGTCGTCTCGGGGCTGGTCAGATGAGTGCTCAGGTCGCCCCACGAGGTGCGGGAGAGGATCCCGACGAGGGGCAGCAGCAGGAAGGCGACGGCCAACAGGGCGGGGATGGCCAGGGCGATCGGCGTGCGGGGGCCGGTGGTGCGGTGGCGTAGGCGTCTCATCGAGGATTCCCTGAGCTGGAGGTGCCGTGCGTGCGGGCCGGCCGCCCCTCGAGGTGGTGGTCTGTCACGGCTTCTGGAAGCCCGCGGCGGCGAGGATCTTCCGGGCCCCGGGGGTCGACAGCCACGTCACGAAAGCGGTCGCGGCCTCGTTGTTCTTCGACGTCTTGAGGGTTGCCGCGGGGTAGGAGGCTATGGCGTTCCGGGCGTCCGGGATGTCGATGGCGTCGACCTTGTCGGTGGCCGTCGCGGCGTCCGTCCTGTAGACGAGACCGGCGTCGGCCTCGCCCAGCCCGACCTTGCTGAGGACGGCGCGGACGCTGGGCTCCTGGGAGACCGGCTTCACGTCGATCTTCTGCGCGTCCAGGATCTGCCGGCTGTAGCGCCCGGCCGGAACCTCCGGCGCCGCGAGGACGACCTTCAGCGCGGGGTCGGCGAGGTCCTCCAAGGTCTCGACCTTCTCCGGGTTGCCCTTGCCCGTCGCGATCACCAGACGGTTCTTCGCGATGACGGTCGGCGTTCCGGTGTCGGACTTCAGGCCGTCCATCGTCCTGGTGTCGGCGGTGACCAGGGCGTCCGCGGGTGCACCCTGCTCGACCTGGGCGGCGAGCTCCTGCGAGCCGGCGAACGAGAACGTCACCTCGGTTCCGGGGTGCTCCCTCTCGTACACCGCACCGGCGGTCTTGAAGACCTCGGTGAGCGAGGACGCGGCCAGAACCGTCAGGTCGGCCTCAGGGGCGCCGGTGGCCGTGCCGTTGTCACCCGAGTCCTTCCCCCCGCCGCCGCAGGCGGCCAGCGGAACGAGCAGAGCCGCCGTGAGTGCCGCGGCCGTGGTACGACGCCTGGTGGAGGTGGCAGACATGGGGCGGGACTCCTTCGGCACGCGGTCGGCCGCCCGATAGTAAAGGGCTGCATGTGCCATACAATAGAGCTTTCGCGCTTGCATTTACAGAGTGAAATCCTATTCCACCTGGCATATGCGATTCGATCTGGAGGGTTGCCCTCCGCGGTCCAGGAGGCGCCCGCACCGGCATCCCCGCACCGGGCACACCTCACGCGGCGTGAAGAGCCCGGACCCGGTCGTTGGTTCCCAGCGGGGCGAACAGTTCCCCGCGGGCGACCGTGAGGTCGATCCCGCGTACGGCGTCGCATCCCCGACAGCTCCGCCTCAGCGCCACCGCTTCGATGACTGCGTTCATGCACTCCAGACTCCCGGCGGCAGGAGACGGGCGGCAGTGCGCTCCGTCATGGGGTCCCATGACGGGCGTCATACGCACCCATGACACGGCGCACAGCCGGCCAGGCCCGCGCGGGAGAGTGGGGAACCTAGTGACCAACGCGCGTAGCAGCGGGCGACTGCCCACCCCTCAGGCGCTGACGCACGGAAGGAGGGCCGACGGGTGGTCCGTCGGCCCTCCTGGGAGTGGGGGTGCTTGCTGCGGTCCGGTCAGATTCGTCCACCGGTCAGGCGGGTGATCGGACCGACGTGGGTCCTGGCCGTCTGGCGTCCGAGTGCGAAGGCACCGCCGAGGAGGCCACCGACACCCGCGGCGGCGCCCACCGCTATCGCCTTGCGGTGCTTGAGGACGGTCCACGCTGTGGTGGCGGTCGAGGCCACCTTGCCCGCTGTGTCCCGGACGGTCTGCTGTCCCGTCTCCCACCCGGCCGCAGCAGCCTGCCTCGCCGCCAGGCCCGCCGAGCGCACGCCGGACTCCGCGGACTTCCCGGCTTCCTGGGCCGACGTCCTGGCCTCCTGTGCCGCTGACCCGGCCTTCGAGGCCGCGACCGCCGAGCCGGACTTGGCACGGTCACCGGCGGCCGAACCGGCCTGTCGCCCCTTGGCGGCGGCCGTCTTGGCACCTGCACCGGCCTTCGCCGCAGAACCGTTCATGTTCTTGGTTTCTTCGCTCTCTGCAGTCATGGTTTTCGTGTTACCCCTCGATCTCGCTCGAAACAGGACGAGTGGAATCAGCCGGAATCGCGGGGGAGCAGCGAACCCAGCGGACCGAGATCCAGATTGAGGTCCTCCACCGTGAGGTCGTAGCGCTCGCACAGCTCCGACATCCGGTCCTGGAGGATCATCAGCGTCATTCCGATACGTTCCTCCTGGTCCTCACGCAGATCCCCCTGGTCGACCCGGTGCAAGGCGGTGCGCTCCATGAGCTGACGCAGCAGCTCGACGATGGTCAGCACCAGTTTGACGAGGTCGCGTTCCACCGAATCCGCGTCGGTCTCCAGCCGCTGGGCCGGTCCGCTGCGCCTGTCGCGGTCGTCCGGCCCCGCCGGCGCGAGATCGAAGGCCCGCGCCGCCGCCTGGGCGACGTCCTGAAGGTCCGGGGCGTGCGTGTGCGGTTCCGCCTGCTCAGCCATGGGAGTTCTCCTCGTTCCTTCGCCCTTGCCGGGCGGGCCTTCGGACAGCCGTCACCACGGCGACGGCTCGTCCGAGGTGATCGATCGGATCACGGCTCTCAGATTGATGTGCACCAGGTCGACATCGGCGACGGAGACAACCAGGTCTCCCGTGAGTACCGCTCCGCCGTTCAGCAGCCTGTCGAGCAGGTCGATCAACGCCACCTGCCGCCCCGCCAGCGATTCGAAGGAATCGTCGGGCGCCGCGGACTGCCCGGCGCGGGGTTCGAAAGACCCCGCGCCGGGCATCGCGGCGCTCAGCTCGTCGTTCGTCACCGCTCGCCACCGGCCGCGGCGGGGGGCGTCGCGAACGAGTACGGTGCCCACGGGCCGGTGATCTCCACGCGCACACCCGGTACGTCATCGGCGAGCCCGGTGAGGACCGTGCGGAATGCGCCGACCTCGGAACCACGCACCAGATAGGCCGCGTTGAGGATGTTCTCGCCCGCACCCTGGACGAGGTCTCCCTGCTGGGGCCGGTGGGAGACGTGCGCCCTGGCGATGTCGGCCACCCGGAGGGGCACCTCGGCAGCCACGGCACCCGCCGCCCGGTAGATGTCGCGATGGTTCCGCTGCTGGGCCCTGCGCCTTTGCAGGTAGGCCCGGCCAGGGCCGGCCGCCGGCTCGGCATCGGCGTCCGGCCCCCCACCGCCGGCCGCAGCCGCGTCGCGGGGGTCCGCGTAGACCTTGACGCCGAGCTCGACATGGCCTTCCAGGCGGGCGAGCAGAGCGCCGAACTCCGGCCGGCGTTCGCCGAGCATGGTCCGGACCCGGGCGTCGTCGAGGTATACCGTCGCCAGCCGCATGGGCAGGACGGTCGCGTGCTCGTACGCCGCTGCGACGACCGCGTGGTGCGTCCGGGCCATCACTTCGAGCTGTCCCAGATCCTCCATCACGGCCTTCACACCCTCGGTGCCGTACGAGGCGGCCGGCACCGACGACACCAGAGCCGCGAGGTCTCCGGCGCGGACCGTCCGCAGAGGTCCGCCCTCCAGGCCCTGGCACCCGGCGAGCACCGGCTCGAGCGGGGCACCCGCACGGCTGACGGCGTAGACGTAGGCCATGGCCGAGGCCGTCGCCGGGTCCGCTGGCGCAGTCACTTCCACTCCTCACCTTCCGTGTCCTTTGCCTGCGCGTTCTCCGCTTCGGGCTTCCGGGGCGGTGCGCCCCGGCCGGCCTCCGCGGACGACGCGCCGGGCGGTCCCATCGCTGCCCTGAGCTCGGCGATCTCCGCCCTGAGCCGGGCGTTCTCCGCCTCCACCTGATGCGCCACCGGAGAGGCGTCGTGCACCGTGTTCCCGGCCTTCTGGCCGACGTGCGCCCGTGAGGACAGTGAAGGATCGTGCTCCCACCAGTCGATGCCCATCTCCTTGGCCTTGTCGACGGACGCGACCAGCAAACGCAACTTGATCGTCAGGAGTTCGATGTCGAGCAGGTTGATCTGGATATCGCCCGCGATGACGACGCCCTTGTCCAGGACGCGTTCAAGAATGTCCGCGAGATTCGCGGAGGACCCTTGCTGTCCGTACGGGGACGTCGAGGCCCCCATACGGCCGGCCAGTGAATCGGACACGTCTCATCATTCCCATCCGAACTGGGGGCGCACCAGGTCAGCCACGTGCGGACGCGGTACGGCGTCGGCGTCGCGGAGCCGGTTCTTCTTCCTCGTCGTCCTCAACAGGCTCCTCCTCGTCCTCGTAGCCGTCCTCGGCGGGAACTTCGTCCTCGGGCTCCTCGTCCTCCGCCTCGTACTCGTCCTCCGGGGAGGGTTCTTCGTCCGTCTCCGCCTCGTGATCCGAGACGGGACCCTCTTCTTCCTCCTCGGTGAACTCGTCGTCGTGCTCGTCCCGCTCCTCATGCTCGTCGTGCCCGGGGTCTGCCTCGCTTTCGGCGAGCCCGGGCTCCTCCGTCTCCGAGCCGTTCTCCTCCGCGGCGCGTGCCTCTTCCTCCTCGACGGCCTCGTCATGGTCCAGGACGACCTCGCCGTCCCGGATCTCGCCGCGCCAGCCGTCAGTGGCCTCGCCGCGCATCATGATGAACTTGCGGTAGAGCTTGAGGTCGAGGCGCGCCCTGCGACCCTGGGCCCGCCAGATGTTGCCGGTCTTCTCGAACAGCCCCTTGGGGAAGTACTCGAGGACGAGCAGGACCCGCGTCAGGTTGTCCGTGACGGCGTGGAACGTCACCACGCCCTTGACCGTTCCCTTGGCGCCCTCGGTGGTCCAGGTGATGCGTTCGTCCGGGACCTGTTCGGTGACGTTCGCCTTCCAGCTGCGGGTCGACTTGGCGACCTTCACCTTCCAGTTGCTGCTTGTGTCGTCGGCTTTGTCGACACTCACCACGCCCTTCGCGAAGGTGCTGAACTCCTGGAACTGCGTCCACTGGTCGTACGCCTCACGCACGGGCACACCGACGTCGATGTCCTCGGAGATGGTGACGCTCTTGGACTTGCCCCCGCCGCCCTTGCGCCCCTTGCCGAACAAACCCTTGACCTTGTCCTTGACGACGTCCTTCACGTGGGAGGCGCCGGCAGTGACGGCTGCCTGCGCCGGGGACTTGCCCTCACTGAGCGCCTTGCCGCCCTTGGCGAGGCCCCGCGCCGCTCCGCCGGGGCCCACCTTTCCCTCCGCGAGCTTGCCGACCCCGTCGCCGAGCTTGTGGCCCAGGCTGGTGACCGCGTGCTGGGTCCGGGCCTTGAGATAGTTCTGCAGCTCTTCCTTGAGACGGCCGGTTGCGGGATTGTTCGCGACGTCGTCCTTGAACCTGCCGAAGGCCGAGTCAGCCATTGTCGCCACCCCCGCTACGGCGAGTGCCTGACGCAGCCGTCTTGCGGGCACCCGTAGTGGCCTTGCGCCTGGCCGGCGTGGTCTTCTTCCGGGCAGCGCCCGAGGCGGTCCGACGGGCTCCCGAAGTGGCCCCTTCCGCGGACTTCGCCGCCTCGGCCGCAGGCTTGCGGCGCGGTCGCGGCTTCTCCTCGGTGTCCTCGGACTCCTCGCTGTCCTGTTCCCGGCCCCGCACCTCCGCGTCCGCGCCGGACGGATCTTCGAGTTCGAGGGTGCGCTTGCGAAGCGAGTCGGCGAGGCCGGTCGCCCGCTGGGTGAGGGCGTTGGCGGCCGCCTGCTTCGTGGCGCCCACCACCTCCTTGCGCACCTGTTCGTTGACGGTGCCGAGAAGCGGTGAATCGGCCAGCATCCTGCCGAGTTGTTTGCCGTCCAGGCTCAGCTTCTTGCCCGCCAGGAACATCCCGAAGCCGATTGCCAGCTTGGCTTTCTTCGTGCGTCCCAGGAGGTACCCGCCCACAAGGGCCGCACCTATCTTCATATTGCCGGTCATCTGTCGAACACCTCAATCTCGTCAGGATTTATCGTCCAGACGCGTCCGGTAGTTCTCGCACTCGGCGAGCCGGTCCAGCAATTCGTCCTCGCGCCGGTCGAATTCATCCTCGTCGATGTCTCCGCGCAGCAGTTCCTTTTCCAGCTCGGCCAACTGCGTACGTACGGGGCCCGGGTCGTAGTGCTCACGTTCCGCGGCCAGTACGACCTGATCGATGACCCATGCCGTACCGCGCACCGGTGCCAGCGGGAGAGTGAACAGCTGCGAAAAGAGGCCCATGGCGGGCTCCTCCCGTCCGTAAGGGTCTGCGGGGCCGCCTCAGACGAAGCTGTAAGGCGGAAGCGGGCCGTTGAGAGCGAACTCGTACGAGTCGCCCCTGCGCTCGGCCTCTTCGTGCACCGCCTGCGAGAACGCGGATGCCTCGTCCCGTCGTACGAGGTAGGACACGTTCAGGAAATGCGTCTTGGTCGGATCCCCTTCGGAGACCCGTTCCGCGACTGATGCCAGCGCGGCCGACACGCTTTTCCCCACGGCGTCCTGCCTGGCTCCGATCTCGTTCGATATGAGCTCGCCCAGGGCCATCTTCTGGTCCTGCGCCGCCGGGTTCTGCCGGGTGTACTCGTTGAGCCGCCGGACCTCCGGGGACTCCGCGAGGATTTCCCGGAGCATGTTTTCCTCGTCGCCCGAGACCTTCAGGTTGTACTCGAGGCGGCCGTCGAGTTCGAAGAGGCGGGCGGTATAGCTGTCCTTGCCCTGTTCGAGTGCGGCCAGGACCTGTTCGTCGTCCGGACCGACCAGCCCGAACCGCATCGGCAGTGCCGCCCCGTCGGCCATCAGCCGCTCCAGCACGCTCTGGTGAGCGACGAGGTCCCGGCGCTTCGCGCGGAGGTCGGGGGGCGTGTCACTGACGACCGCGCTGAGCTCCCGCGTCTTGAGGGTGCGCAGGTCCGAGGCCGGTGCGCCGACCCCGGGGAGGCCGTCGAGGCGCAGCGGGTGGTCAGCCGCGGTGATGGCGTAGATGTACGTCGGCATGGGCTACTCCTCCCGCCGCTGCGTGGTGCGGCGGCTGCTGCTCGAAGCGGTGGACTTGCGTGCGGGCCGCTTCTCCTTCTCCTCGTCGGAGTCCCGGCCACCCTGGAGGGTGTCGGTGAAGGCTTCGACCGCGCCGGTCAGTGCCCCTTTCGACTTGCCCTTGGCGCCGCTCTCGACGGTGTCTCCGACAATGTCCGTGAGCTGGGTCGGAGCCTTGCGGCCCGACTCGAGGTCCAGTCGGTTGCACGCCTCGGCGAAGCGGAGATAGGTATCCACGCTGGCCACCACCACGCGGACATCGATCTTGAGGATTTCGATACCGACGATCGAGACACGAACGAAGGCATCGATGACGAGCCCCCTGTCGAGAATCAGCTCGAGAACGTCGTAGAGGTTTCCGGATCCGCCGCCACTGTTGGAGGCGTTGCTCTGCTGTACGAGACTCATGGTCGGTCTTCCTTCCAATGAGTTGGTGCGCATGGGTACGGATTTTCTGGGGGATCAGCTCAGCGGTCGACCTGTCCCCGCGCATACCGTCTGACGCGTTCGTATCCCACGAGTTGGCCCTGTTCGTCGAGCGATACGTGATAAGAAGCCATCACGCTCGTGGTGTCCGGGATCTTCTCGATCTCGACGACTTCCACGTTCGCTGTCCAGCCGTCGTCCGTCGCACTGAGCGAAGACACCGAACTGGGCTCCTGCTGGAGGAGTCCGGCGAGCTGCCTGGCCGCGTTTCGCATCGCCGTGGAGATATCGACGCGACTGTCACGTCTGCTGTCGCCGCTCCCTTCGCTGTCGTTCTCGGATTTCCGGGTCGTCGTCATGCGGTCACCTGCCGTGCGTCGTCGAGGCTTCCCGTCGGCTTTGCGTCAGCCGTTCATTCGGGGATATGCAGTGCGCGTGCCCATGCGGCCCGAACGTATGCGTGACGGCTTCTCGTCTTCCTCGCATCCCGGGGGAATCAGGGACCGGTCGAAGCGCGCTTCGGATCTTCGGCCCGGTCGGCCCACCCGCAGGTGACAGTGGTGTGGGCGGCCGGATGACGACCGGTGCGCCGGCATCCCGATCGCGTGCGCGACGTGACCGCGGACAGGCGGCGGGCGGCGGCCGTGCCACGGTCGACGGCCCCGGCGCGAGACGTGGCGGTACCGGGACGCGGCCTCCTGACCCGCTTCACGGAAATGGAGAGTGCCTGGCCGTATAGCCTGGGAAAATGCTTACTGAAGTCACCGCGACCCGCTACGTGACCCCGTTGCGGGAGGGCGGATCGCTGCCAGGGATCGTGGAGGCCGACGATCTGGGCACGTACGTCATGAAGTTCACGGGTGCGGGGCAGGGCCGCAAGACCCTGGTCGCGGAGGTCATCTGCGGGGAGCTGGGCAGGCGGCTGGGGCTGCGGGTCCCCGAGTTGGTGACGATCCAGCTCGACCCCGTCATCGGGCTCGGGGAGCCGGACCAGGAGGTGCAGGAGCTGCTCAAGGCGAGCGGCGGGCTGAACCTCGGCATGGACTACCTGCCCGGCTCGCTCGGGTTCGACCCGCTCGCCTATCAGGTGGATCCGGCGGAAGCCGGGAAGGTCGTCTGGTTCGACGCGCTGATCAACAACGTGGACCGGTCGTGGCGGAACCCCAACATGCTGGTCTGGCACGGTGACCTCTGGCTGATCGACCACGGGGCCACGATGATCTGGCACCACAACTGGCCGGGCGCACAGGCCTCCGCGGCGAAGCCGTACAACGCCTCGGACCACGTCCTCGCGCCGTTCGGCCCCGACATCGCCGCTGCCGCCGCCGAGCTCGCCCCGCTCGTCACCGAGGAGCTGCTCACCGAGGTGGCCGCCGAGGTGCCGGACGAGTGGCTGGCCGGGGAGCCGGGCTTCGGGACGACGGACCTGTTGCGGCGGGCGTACGTGGAGCCGCTGCTGGCGCGCGCCGCCACGATCCACGAGCGCATCTCGATGGGGGAGCCCACGAAGACACAGCCCTCCCAGGCCCCCGGCTGGGTCACCGAGCGCCTGGCTCCACGGCCGCACCTGACGAAGAGGGACCGTGCCGCCCAGGCGGACGCCGGGCAGAACAGCAAGGACGGCGGCCGATGAGCGAGCGCGATGTCTTCGAGTACGCGGTCCTGCGCGTCGTGCCCCGGGTCGAGCGCGGCGAGTGCTTCAACGCGGGCGTGCTGGTCTACTGCCGGGCGAAGTCCTTCGTCGCCGCGCGCACGCACCTGGACGAGCGCAAGCTCAAGGCACTGGACCCGCATGCCGACGTGGTGGGCGTACAGGCCGCCCTGCGCGCGGTCGAGGGAGTGTGCTGCGGCGGCGAAGCGGCCGGCCAGGCGGCCGGTGACGACCCGGGGCGGCGCTTCCGCTGGCTGATCGCACCCCGCTCCACGGTCGTCCAGCCGGGCGTCGTGCACAGCGGACTCACCACGGACCCCGAGGCTGAGATCGAACGGCTGCTCGACCTGCTGGTGCGCTGACCCCGGCACCGGCGGCGGTGTCCGCGACCTGCGCGGTCGCGGCGCCGTCCGGTGTGACATGCGCCCGTGCCCCCGTGGGCCGTTGACACCGGGTGCCAGGGCTTCTAGCGTCTCGTCTGCTGAAGGTACTAAGCGGTTGCTCAGTTGTCGGGAACTTCCTGACGTCCGCTGAGCCGCGATCCAAGGGCGAGGAGAACCAAGCATGTCCACCACCGAGCAGCGCGTCGCCATCGTGACGGGAGCGGCACGGGGCATCGGCGCCGCCACCGCCGTACGCCTGGCGGCCGAGGGCCGCGCCGTCGCCGTACTCGACCTCGACGAGGCGGCGTGCAAGGACACGGTCGAGAAGATCACCGCCGCGGGGGGCTCCGCCCTCGCCGTCGGCTGCGACGTGTCGGACAGCGCCCAGGTGGAAGCCGCCGTCGCGCGCGTCGCCGCCGAGCTCGGCGCTCCGACGATCCTGGTCAACAACGCGGGCGTGCTCCGCGACAACCTGCTCTTCAAGATGAGCGAGTCCGACTGGGACCTCGTGATGAACGTGCACCTCAAGGGCGCGTTCCTGATGGCGAAGGCCGTCCAGGCGCACATGGTGGAGGCCAAGTTCGGCCGTATCGTGTCGCTCTCCTCCTCGTCGGCGCTGGGCAACCGCGGCCAGGCCAACTACTCCGCGGTCAAGGCCGGTCTGCAGGGCTTCACCAAGACGCTGGCCAAGGAGCTCGGCAAGTTCGGCGTGACCGCCAACGCCGTCGCCCCCGGTTTCATCGTCACCGAGATGACCGCCCAGACCGCGGCCCGTGTCGGCATGGGCTTCGAGGAGTTCCAGGCCGCCGCCGCCACCCAGATCCCCGTGCAGCGCGTGGGCCGGCCCGAGGACATCGCCAACGCCATCGCCTTCTTCACGGGTGACGACGCGGGCTTCGTCTCCGGCCAGGTCATGTACGTCGCCGGCGGACCGCTCAACTGATCCCGGAAGGGCAACGGACATCATGACTGTGCAGGACAGTGGCAAGGTCGCGCTCATCACGGGTGCGAGCCGGGGCATCGGTTACGGCATCGCCGAGGCGCTGGTGGCCCGGGGGGACCGGGTCGTCATCACCGGCCGCGGCGAGGACGCACTCAAGGAGGCCGTCGAGAAGCTCGGCTCCGGCCGGGTGATCGGCGTCGCGGGCAAGGCGCACGACGAGGAGCACCAGGCGACGGCCGTCGAGCGTGCCATGGAGGCGTTCGGCCGGGTCGACTTCCTGATCAACAACGCCGGTACGAACCCGGTCTTCGGGCCGATGGCCGAGCTGGATCTCAACGTCGCCCGAAAGGTCTACGAGACCAATGTGATCTCGGCGCTCGGCTTCGCCCAGCAGACCTGGAAGGCCTGGCAGAAGGAGAACGGCGGCGCGATCGTCAACATCGCGTCCGTCGCCGGGGTCTCCGCATCGCCGTTCATCGGCGCCTACGGCATGAGCAAGGCGGCCATGGTCAACCTGACCCTCCAGCTGGCGCACGAGTTCGCGCCCGTGGTCCGGGTCAACGCCATCGCGCCCGCCGTGGTGAAGACGAAGTTCGCCGAGGCGCTGTACGAGGGCCGGGAGGCCGAGGCGGCCGCCGCCTACCCGCTCGGCCGGCTCGGAGTGCCGGAGGACATCGGCGGTGCGGCGGCGTTTCTCACCTCCGCGCAGGCGGACTGGATCACGGGGCAGACGCTCGTGGTCGACGGCGGTATCTTCCTGAACGCCGGCGTGGCCTGAGAGTGGCCTGAGCCGGTTTGGCCCTGATCGAGGTAAGTGCCCCCCGGGTCAGCGGGTTGATCCGGCGGGGCGCTGCGGTATGGTCTGCCGACCCATGGCTGATCGAGGAGCGTGCGCGTGTTCTACCGGGCCAGTCTGCAGGCTGCTGCAGCCCTTGCTTCCCTTTCTCTGCTGGCCGGCTGCGGACTGCTGTCCGACAGCAGTTCGGAAACGAACCAGCAGATAGCGGTCGGGACGACGAGCTCGCCCTCGACACTTGATCCGGCTGCGGCCTGGGACGGCTCCTGGGAGCTGATGCGGAACGTTTTCCAGACGCTGGTCAGCTTCCCGACCGGCAGTACGAGCCCTGAACCGGATGCGGCGGAGTCGTGCCGGTTCACCGACGCCACGAGCATGGCGTACCGGTGCACCCTCCGTGGCGGCCTGAAGTTCTCCAACGGCGAGAAGATCGACGCCGAGACCGTGAAGTACTCGATCGACCGGATCGTGAAGCTCAAGGTCAAGGGCGGCCCGGCCGGCCTCCTCGGTTCCCTCGACCGGGTGGAGACCAAGGGCGACGACACGGTCATCTTCCACCTCGCCAAGGCGGACGCCACCTTCCCGTTCATCCTGGCGACCCCGGCGATGTCGCTCGTCCCGCCCAGCGAGTACCCGGCGGACAGCATCCGTGAGGACGGCAAGGTCACCGGCTCCGGACCGTACGTCCTGAAGTCGTACGAGCCCGGCGAGAAGGCCGAGCTGGCCAAGAACCCCGACTACAAGGGTTTCGCCAACCGGAAGAACGACTCGGTCACCATCCACTACTTCGAGGGTTCCGCCCCCATGGTGAAGGCGCTGAAGAAGAAGGAGATCGACGCCACCTACCGCGGTCTGACCGCCGAGGAGGTCGTCAGCCTCGAGGACAACAAGGCGGACAACGAGGGTCTGCAGATCATCGAGACGGTCGGCGCCGACATCCGCTTCCTCGTCTTCAACCCCAAGGACCCGGCCTCCGGCAAGCTCGCGGTCCGGCGGGCCATAGCCCAGCTGGTGAACCGCGACGCGCTCGTCGCCAAGGTCTACCAGGGCACCGCGGAACCGCTGTACTCCATGGTCCCGAAGGGGATCGCCGGTCACACCACGAGCTTCTTCGACTCCTTCGGCGATCCGGACAAGGACAAGGCCAAGGCGATCCTCAGCGAGGCGGGGATCGACGAGCCGGTCGAGATGACCTTCTGGTTCACCACGGACCGCTACGGTTCGTCCACCGCTCCCGAGTTCGCGGAGCTGAAGCGCCAGCTCGAAGCGTCCGGCCTGTTCAGGATCACGCTGAAGAGCGCACCGTGGAAGTCCTTCCAGGAAGGCTTCACCAAGGGTGACTACCCGGTCTTCGGGCGTGGCTGGTTCCCCGACTTCCCGGACCCGGACAACTTCATCGCCCCCTTCGTGGGTCCGGACAGCGTCACCGGCACGCCCTACGTGACGAAGGAGATCACCCAGGACCTGCTCCCCTCCTCCCGTCAGGAGAGCGACCGCGGGGCCGTCTCGAAGCAGTTCAAGCGCGCCCAGGAGATCCTCGTCGAGGACGTGCGGCTGCTGCCGCTGTGGCAGGGCAAGCTCTATGTGGCGGCGGGCGAGGACATCGGTGGCAGCGAGCGCGCCCTGGACCCGCAGACGGTCATGCAGTTGTGGGAGCTGTACCGCAAGGCCAGCTGGTAGGCAGGGCTCGGAGGGTCCGTTGTCAGTGGCCCCCGGTAGGTTCTGTGGACAAGAACCAATTGCTTACCGGAGGTTGTGGACGTGACCGACACCGACCTGCTGCCCGAGTCCTGGCGCGGCGTCCTCGGCGAAGAGCTGCAGAAGCCCTACTTCAAGGAGCTCACCGACTTCGTCGAGAAGGAGCGGGCCAACGGGCCGGTGTATCCCCCGCGCGATCAGGTGTTCGCCGCGCTGGAGGCCACCCCGTACGACCGGGTGAAGGTGCTCATCCTCGGCCAGGACCCCTACCACGGCGAGGGCCAGGGGCATGGGCTCTGCTTCTCGGTCCGGCCGGGGGTCAGGACGCCCCCTTCGCTGCGCAACATCTACAAGGAGATGAACGACGAGCTCGGCCTGCCGGTCCCGGACAACGGATATCTGATGCCGTGGGCCGAGCAGGGCGTCCTCCTGCTCAACGCGGTGCTGACGGTCCGGGGCGGCGAGGCGAATTCCCACAAGTCCAAGGGCTGGGAGAAGGTCACGGACGCGGTGATCCGTGCGGTGGCCGACCGGCCCGACCCGGCGGTCTTCGTGCTCTGGGGCAATTACGCGCAGAAGAAGATCCCGCTGATCGACCCGGAGCGCCACGTCATCGTGAAGGGCGCGCACCCCTCGCCGCTCTCCGCGAAGAAGTGGTTCGGCTCCCGTCCCTTCACCCAGATCAACGAGGCCGTCGCCGCCCAGGGCCACGAGGCCATCGACTGGCGGATCCCGGACCTGGGCTGACAGGCGGCCGCGCCGGCCCGGACCTGCGGGCGACCCGGTCGGTGCATCCGGCCATCCGGCCCGCATCCGGGCGCGCTCGCCTGAGGCTGCGGCTAGCGTCGGCTCGACGGGCAGGCCGGACGGCGATCAGGGAGACCTCTGTCGTGGTGGAGCAGCAGGATGCGTCGAAGGACGCTGTCGTGACCAGGATCGGCCGGGCGGTCATGCTGCTCCACGGCGGGGACAGGGAAGAGGCGCGCAATCGTTTCGGTGCCCTCTGGGCGGAGATCGGTGAGGACGGTGACGCCCTGCACCGCTGCACCCTCGCCCACTACATGGCCGACACCCAGGACGATCCCTGGGACGAACTCGCCTGGGACCTGAGGGCCTTGACCGCCGCGGAGGAGCTGACCGGCGCAGCCGTGGCGGAACACCGGGACGCCCTCGCGGCGCGGTCCTTCCTCCCCTCCCTGCACCTCGCCCTCGCGGCCGACTGTCTGCGGCTGCAGCGCCTCGAGGCCGCCCGGCTCCATCTGGACCGGGCGTGGGACACCGTCGGCGCCCTGGGGGACGACGGTTACGGCGGAGGGATCCGGGCGGCCATCGGGCGGCTGGAGCAGCGGATGCGGGGGAGCCGGGCGGGAGAGTGAGACGGGCGGGCGCGTTGTGCCCCGGTGACGCCGGCCCGCCGTGACCCCGGAGTCAGCGGCCGTACGTCGCGTCGCAGATTCTGGACTGTGGGCTCCCGGCCGGCCAGCGCCCGTATCCCCGGCCCAGTGCGCAGACGTCCTTCCCGGTGACGGGGACGGAGGCGCCCGGTGCGACCGGCCCCGCGCCGCCCGGGAACCGAGGGGGCAGGCGAGGCGCCTGTGGCCGAGGGGCGTCCGCCCGCTCACGTCGGCGCGGCGTGCGTGGCGCGTCGTCCCGGGCGGACGAGGGAGCGCCGGCACGCCCGGCGGAGGCGGACGCGGCAGGATCCGGCAGTGCCTCCAGGGAGTCCAGGACCGGGGGCTGCACGATCTGCGGTGCCACGTCCTGCACGGGTCTGCTGGTGCCGGGACGTGGAGCCACGGTCTTTCGCGGCGGTTCCACCGAGACGCAGCCCGAGACCGCGGTGACGGCGATTCCCGCCAGGAGCGTTGCTGTGATTCCGGTTCGATGCACCCGCCTCACTCTGCCCGGCGGATACCGTCGCGGGACAGTCGCTGAGCCAGGATTGGCCCGCACGAGTGACGCCCGCGGCAGGGCCGCTCGGCCGGTCATGTACGGCGGGTCCCGGAGCCGCCGGAGCGCGGGCCGGAGCGTCGGCCGCCGCTCACGCCGTCGATCCGTTCCCGGACGAGGTCCGCGCGTCCGTCGTGCGGGCCGCCGTCGTCCCGGGACCGTCCGCGGGGCCACTGCCTACACGCTCGCGCCGCCGAGCATCCCGCGCAGCAGTTCGGCGCAGCCGGTGCGCAGCTCCTCCTCCGTGGGTACGGAGCGGTGGTGGGACCCTGCGGCGCAGGCGAACATCATTCCCTCCGCCCAGGCCACCAGCGACAGGGCGTGGCGTTCCGGTTCGGCGGATCCCGCGGCGGTCATCAGGGCCACCAGCGGTTCGCGGAACTGCCGGCCCGCGGCGTCGTAGTACGCCCGCAGCTCGGGGCGCCTGGTGGCCTCCAGCGCCAGTTCGTACCGGCAGATCAGCAGTTCGGTGCGGCCCGTCAGATACCGGTGCAGGGCCTGCGCCAGCCCGGCGGCCAGCAGGCCGGGATCGCCGGCCGCGGGAGGTCCGGGAGGCTGCGGAAGCCCCTGTGGCCCCAGCGGCCCCGAAGGCTCCGGAATCCCCGAAGCCCCGGGAAGGCTCCCCGGGTCGAGCACCTGAGACTCCAGCTCGGCGAGCCGGCGCACGCTCGCCTCCAGCAGCGCCTGCCGGGTGCGGGCATGGTTCGACGTCGACCCCTGGGGGAGTCCGGCCCGCTCGTCCACCGCGCGATGGGTCAGCCCCCGCATCCCGCGCTCCGCGAGCAGGGTCAGGGCGGTGTCGGCGATCAGATCGGCGCGGGAAGAGCCGGGCGTCCGGATGGTGCGTGTGGGCATGGGGCCAATCTACCGTCGAAACTACACCTGTAGTACGGTGAGTCGTCTACTACAACTGTAGTTTGGAGGTCGGTCATGACAACGTCCCATGCAGTGGTCATCGGCAGCGGCATCGGCGGCCTCACCGCCGCCACCGCGCTGCACCGGTGCGGCTGGCAGGTCACCGTGCTCGAACGCGCCGCCTCGCTGGAGCCCGTCGGGGCGGGCATCAGCCTCGCGCCCAACTCCCAGCGCGCGCTGGACGTCATCGGCCTGGGCGACGCGGTCAGGTCCCTCGCCGCCTGGCACGGCGACGGCGGCATGCGCACGCCGGCCGGTCGCTGGCTCGCCCGTACCAGCAGTGCCGCGGCGGCCGAGCGGTTCGGCGGGCCGCTGGTCCTGCTGCACCGCTCCGCCCTCGTCGACCTGCTCCGATCCGGGCTGCCCGATGCGGCACTGCACACCGGTACGCCGGCGGAGCTCGTCGGTCCGGGGCGGGCGGGCGGCCGCAGGGCCGTCGTCAGGACGTCATCGGGCGACATCGAGGCCGATCTGGTGATCGGCGCCGACGGTATCGGCTCGACCGTGCGCGCCACGCTCTTCCCACGTCATCCCGGCCCCAGGTACAGCGGCTTCACCACCTGGCGCGTCGTGTCCCCCGGAGTCGGCCACCCGTTCAGCTCGCACGAGACCTGGGGGCGCGGAGCCCTGTGGGGCAGCCACCCGATGAAGGACGGCCGCATCTACGCGTACGCGGCGGCCACCGCCCCGGCCGGGGCGGTGGCCGCCGACGACGAGAAGGCGGAGCTGCTGCGCAGGTTCGGCGACTGGCACGACCCGGTGCGCGCGATCATCGGGTCCGTCGGGCCCGGCCAGGTGCTGCGCCACGACGTGTACCAGCTGACCGATCCGCTGCCCTCGTTCCACCAGGGCCGTACGGCGCTCGTGGGCGACTCCGCGCACGCCATGGCACCCACGCTCGGCCAGGGGGGCAACCAGGCCATCGAGGACGCCGTCGTGCTCGCCCACCACCTCCCGCCGGACCGCGACCCGGGGGAAGGGCTCGCCGCCTACAGTGCGGCCCGGCTGCCCCGTACGACCGCGATCGTGCGTAAGGCCGCACAGGCCTCCCGGCTGATGCAGCTGTCCGGCGGACCGGCCGTCGCCGTACGGAACGGGCTGATCGCCACCGTCGGGCGCCTGGGCCCGGGGCTCGCCCTGCGCGCCTTCGACGGCATCGCCGACTGGCACCCGCCGCAGCGCACGTATGCTGCCGGGACCAAGGGCGGGCACAGGACGCGGCCTTGGTGAGGGCGACAGGGAGAATTCCGTGAAGGTCGGTTGCATCGGGCTCGGCGACATCGCGCAGAAGGCGTACCTGCCGGTGCTGACGACACTCCCCGGGGTCGAACTGCATCTGCAGACCCGCACGCCGGCGACGCTCGCGGCCGTCGCGGGGACCCACCGGATCCCCGGCCGGCGGTGCCACACGGATCTCGACTCGCTCCTGGCCCAGGGGCTGGACGCCGCCTTCGTGCACGCGCCCACCTCCGCGCACCCGGAGATCGCCGGGCGGCTGCTCGAAGCGGGCGTCCCGACGTACATCGACAAGCCGCTCGCCTACGAACTCGCCGAGTCCGAGAGGCTGGTGGCGCTCGCCGAGGAGCGCGGCACCAGCCTCGCCGTCGGCTTCAACCGCCGACTGGCACCGTCCTACGCCCAGTGCGCCGAGCACCCGCGTGAACTGATCCTGATGCAGAAGAACCGGGTGGGGCTGCCCGAGGATCCGCGCACCATGGTGCTCGACGACTTCATCCACGTCGTCGACACGCTGCGCTTCCTGGTGCCCGGCCCGGTCTCCGACGCCGTCGTGCGGGCGCGGATCGAGGACGGACTCATGCACCATGTGGTGCTCCAGCTGTCCGGCGACGGATTCACCGCCATCGGCATGATGAACCGGCTCAACGGATCGACCGAGGAGATCCTGGAGGTCTCCGGCCAGGACACCAAACGCCAGGTCCTCAACCTCGCGGACGTCGTCGACCACAAAGGGCAGCCCACCTTGCGGCGGCGCGGTGACTGGGTGCCGGTCGCCCGTCAGCGCGGCATCGAGCAGAGCGTGCTGTTCTTCCTGGACGCGGTGCGGGCCGGTCAGGTGCTCAGTGCCCAGGACGCGCTGGAGACCCACAGGCTGTGCGAGCGGGTGGTCAGGGACGCCCTGGAGCAGGCTTCCTGAGGGACCGCACGCCGGCCGTACCGAAGAAGACGGCCAGCACCGCCAGCGCCCCGTACACGGGCCAGGCACCCAGCCGCACGTAGAGCGTGCTGCCCCGCGCGAGCGGTACGTCGTACACCGCGGCCTCGCTCGCGTCCGTACCGAGCGGCGCACCCACCCGTTCGCCCTGCGGGCCGTACGCGGCGCTCACGCCCGTCAGGGTGGCGTGCACCATCGGCCGCCCGGTCTCGGCCGCCCGCAGCGCACCGAGCGAGGCGTGCTGCGCGGGCGCCCAGCTGTGCTGGAACGTCGAGGTGGAGGACTGGGCGATCAGCAACTGCGCGCCGTCCGCGGCCAGCCGCCTGCTCATGTCGGGGAACGCCGACTCGAAGCACACCAGCGGCCCGAGCCGCAGCCCGTCCGCGCCCGGCAGGTCCATCACCACGGGGCGCTCGCCGCGCAACCGGTCCTCGCCCGCCGCCCTGCCCACCGAGGTCGCCCAGCCGAGCACCGCACGGGCCGGGACGTACTCACCGAACGGCACCAGGCGCATCTTGTCGTAGCGGTCCCCGGTCGGCCCGTCAGGGCCCACCAGCACCGCGGACTTGTAGATCCCGGCGCTGTCCGGACCTTCCGTCCGCCGGGCGTCCATGTTGACCAGCAGTTCGGCCCCGACCAGCCGGGAGAGCGCCGCGATCCGGTCCGCGGTTCCGGGGCTGCGTGAGAGATCCACGCCCACGCTGCTCTCGCCCCACACCACCAGGCCGACGTCCCGGCCGACGAGGGAACGGGTCAGCGCCTCACTGCGTGCGAACCGGCGTTCGATACTGTCCGGGCCGTCGACGACACCCGGCTGCACGACGGCGATCCGGGCGGTGCCCGTGCGCTCCGGCTGCGGCGCCCGGACCCAAATGGCCGCCACACCCAGCGTGCACACCACGAGACAGGCGGCCGCGGCGGTGCGGGCCGACGGTACGACCAGGAGCAGCGTGACCGCGGTGTTCACCGCCACCACGAGCAGGCTGACCAGCCATACGCCCCCGACGGACGCGGTCCGCAGTGCGGGAGCGAACTCCCACTGACTGGCGCCCAGCAGACCCCACGGGCCGCCCAGCCCTTCCCAGGAGCGGACCAGCTCGATCATCAGCCACCCGGAGGGCAGGACCGCGACGGCGGCCACCGCACCCCGGAACGACGGTGATCCGCCGAGCAGCCGGGACACGAGCACGCCCCAGGGAGCCCACAGCAGGCCGAGCAGAGCCGCGAGCACCACCAGGAACACATGCAGGCTCGGCATCAGCCAGTGGTGCACGGCGAGCATGAAGCCCATGCCACCCAGCCAGCCGTCGGTCGCGGCGCGCCGCCCGGTGTCCGCCGACCGGAGCAGCAGCATCCACGGTACGAGGGCCACTGGAGCGATCCACCAGAGCGAGGGGGCGGGGAACGCCAGGGCGGGCAGGGCGCCGGCGCACAAGGCCGCGGCACCGCGCCACAGGGGAGCGCGCAGCAGGCGCGCGTACGGCCGGGTGCCGCCGTCGGCCGGGCTGCTGCCGGCCTGGCCCTCGTCGGCGGGACCGCCCGGAGTCCGGTCCGCCGGAAGCCGCCCGCCCCGCATCGGCATGCCGTGTCCTCCTCGCCGGTCGCCCCGCTCGATCCCAGTGTGCGGCAGAAGATCGTCAGCGCACAGGGGGCGTGCCGGGGGCCCGGCCCCCGGGTGCGGATCAGCCGGCCGTGGGTGTGCCGGGCGACCACCGCCACTTCTCGTGCGCCTCGACCGTGCGGATCAGCCAGCCCGGCTCCGCACGCAGCAGGTCGAAGGTGTACCGGCCGCCGGAGAAGAAGGCCGGGGCCGTCCCTCCGGCCCCTGCTTCCGGTCCCATCGGATTCAGGTAGTCGGCCCGTACCCGCGCCCGGTCGCCGGGGTAGCCGCCCAGGTCCTGGAGGTCGAGCCGCCGGTTGACGATCAGGTGCTGGCGGACCGGGAAGGGCCGCAGGGTCTCCGCGAGCCACCGCGCCGCCTCGGCGGCCGGACCCTCGGACCCGCCCGCACCGCGGTAGTCCGCACGGCCGTCCTCGGTGAACAGGGCGCCGTAGTCCTCCCAGGCGCCGTCGTCCACCGCCACGGCGTAGCCGGTGATCACCGCATCGATCGAGAGCCGGTCCATTACCGTCGCGAGAGCCACGCGCTGTGTCATCGGGCAAGTGTCCGCCCGCGGGACCGGAAGTCCAAGGGGCCCGCACTCCCCGCGGCCTCAGCAGGGCACGACGGCCACGGGACCGAGGGTGTGCGTCACCGCCGTCTGCGCGACCGGGAACAGCCCGGGCCCCCGGGGGATCCGCCGCCCCTGTGCCGCCCGACCACGGTCAGCACCGCGGTGGCCGGCGCCGTGACCGGGGTGCGGGAGGCCGGTCCTCCGACCGGTTCACGTACGACGTCCGCCTGCGGGTACTTCTCCGGCCGGCCGGCCGTCAGTTCGGCGAGCGTTCGCCCGGGAGGAACCGTCGACCGCGGCGATCACGGGACGGTCGTGGGCGGTCATGACCACCTCCTGAGTGCGCCGCCGGGCGCATTCGATTCCGGCCGAGTGCCCCCGGCGGGGCTTTCGGCGAGGCCGCGCCGGCACCCGCTCCTCACGTTACGTCCGGGAGGTGCCCGGCCTTTGCCGGGGCCTCACGCACACGTACCTCCGACTGTGCACGGGACGTAACCACGCTTGATCGTCACGCGTGACACCCCAGAAACGGACGTTTCGTACCGTCGGGGGAGCACGTTCCCCACGAGAGGCCGTCCATGACCGCGCCGAATCCGCAACCGGACACCGCCACCCAGGTGCGGACGGTCTGCTCGTACTGCGGTGTCGGCTGCGGGATCGTCCTCGATCTCGGCATGGGGCCCGACGGGAGGCGTACCGTCCTGAAGGCCTCGGGCGACAAGGCGCACCCCGCGAACAAGGGCAGGCTCTGCACCAAGGGGGCGACGAGCGCGGAGATGCTCGCGGCGCCCGGACGGCTGGCGACGCCGCTGGTCCGGACGGACCGCAGCGAGGAACCGGCTCCGCAGACCATGGACGCCGCCCTCGAGGCGACCGCGCGGCGGCTGCGCGCGATCGTCGACGAGCACGGACCCGACGCGCTCGCCCTCTACGTCTCCGGGCAGATGACGCTGGAGGCGCAGTACCTGGCCAACAAGCTCGCCAAGGGCTTCGTCCGGACCAGCTGGATCGAGTCCAACTCCCGGCTCTGCATGGCCGGCGCGGGCAGCGGCTACAAGCTCTCGCTGGGGGCGGACGGCCCGCCGGGCTCGTACGAGGACTTCGAGCACGCCGACGCGTTCCTCGTCATCGGCGCGAACATGGCGGACTGCCACCCCGTCCTCTTCCTCCGCCTCATGGAGCGGGTGAAGACCGGTGCCAAGCTCATCGTGGTCGACCCCCGGCGCAACGCCACCGCCGACAAGGCCGATCTGTTCCTGCAGATCCGCCCGGGCACGGACCTCGCGCTGCTCAACGGCCTCCTGCACCTCCTCGTCGAGAACGGCCACACCGACCCCGAGTTCATCGCCGAACACACCGAGGGCTGGGAGGCGATGCCGGACTTCCTGCGGGACTACACCCCTGCCACGGTCGCGGAGGCCACCGGGATTCCGGAGGCGGACATCCGCCTCGCCGCCCGCTGGATCGGCGAGGCCGGCGACTGGATGAGCTGCTGGACCATGGGCCTCAACCAGAGCACGCACGGCACCTGGAACACCAACGCCCTGATCAATCTGCACCTGGCGACCGGAGCCCTCTGCCGGCCGGGCAGCGGGCCCTTCTCGCTCACCGGCCAGCCCAACGCCATGGGCGGCCGCGAGATGGGCTACATGGGACCGGGCCTGCCCGGACAGCGCAGCCTGCCGGCCGATGACGAGCGCGCCTTCATCGAGGAGATGTGGGACATCGCGCCCGGGACCCTGCGCACGGAGGCGGCGGGCACCGGAACCGTCGACATGTTCCGGCGGATGGCGGCCGGCGAGATCAAGGCCTGCTGGATCATCTGCACCAACCCCGTCGCGTCCGTGGCCAACCGCAGGACCGTCATCGAAGGGCTCGAAGCGGCGGAATTCGTCGTCACCCAGGACGTCTTCGCCGACACCGAGACCAACGCCTACGCCGACATCGTCCTGCCCGCCGCACTGTGGGCGGAGGCCGAGGGCGTCATGATCAACTCCGAGCGCAACCTCACCCTCAGCCGGCCGGCCGTCGAACCGCCGGGGGAAGCCTGGCCGGACTGGCGGATCATCGCGCGGATCGCCTGCGAGATGGGGTACGAGGACGCCTTCGGCTACAGCAGCGCCGAGGAGATATTCGAGGAGATCAAGCAGGCCCACAATCCGAGGACCGGGTACGACCTGCGCGGCGTCACGTACGCACGGCTGCGCGACACCCCCGTCCAGTGGCCGAGCGCCGCCGTGGACGGCCCCGACCGCAACCCCGTCCGCTACCTCAACGACGGAGTCAGTCAGACCCTCACCGTGCGCCCCGACGGAACCGTGCCACGGCTGGCCTTTCCCACCGCGAGCGGCCGGGCGGTGTTCTTCGCCCGCCCGCACCTGCCGCCGGCCGAGATGCCCGACGACGACTTCCCGTACGTGCTCAACACCGGCCGCCTCCAGCACCAGTGGCACACCCTGACGAGGACCGGGAAGGTCGCCAAGCTCAACAAGCTGAACCCGGGCCCCTTCGTGGAGATCAATCCGCGGGACGCCCAGGCGCTCGGCATCGGGGAGGGCGATGCGGTCGAGGTCGCCTCACGGCGCGGCCGGGCCGTACTGCCGGCCGTCGTGACCGACCGGGTGCGGCCCGGGGACTGCTTCGCGCCCTTCCACTGGAACGACCTGTTCGGCGAGTACCTCAGCGTCAACGCGGTGACCAACGACGCGGTCGACCCGATCTCCTTCCAGCCCGAGTTCAAGGTGTGCGCCGTGACACTGGCGAAGGTGTCCGCCGTCGTCCCCGCCGCCGCCCCCGCTCCTGTCCAGGCCGCGGGACCGGCTTCCGCGCTCGCCGGTGTGTTCGCGATAGCGGACGCCGCACCTCCCGTGCTGGCCGGCCACGAGCGCCGCTATCTGGCCGGTTTCCTGGCGGGCGTCGGTACGCGGACGGTGGGCACACCGGTGCTGCCGGCGCACGCGCCGTTCGAGCCGGAGCACGCCCTGTGGGTCAACGGAGTGCTGGCGGGGATGTTCTCCCGGCTGCCCGACGACGCGCCCGGGAGCGGGGCGCACACCGCGCCCGCGCGGGACGTCCCCACCGGGCGCCGGATCGTGGTGCTGTGGGCCTCGCAGACCGGAAACGCCGAGGGGGTCGCGGCGGCGGCCGCGCGGCGGCTGACCGACGAGGGACGGACGGCGACGCTCCTCGGGATGGACGACAGTCCGCTGGAGAGCCTGCCGCGGCCCGCCGATCTGCTGGTGGTCACCAGCACCTTCGGCGACGGCGACGCCCCGGACAACGGCTCCGGGTTCTGGGACTCCCTCCACGCGCCCGACACCCCGCGCCTGGAAGGCGTGCGCTACGCCGTGCTCGCCCTCGGGGACTCCTCCTACGACGACTTCTGCGGGCACGGAAGGCGTCTCGACGAGCGGTTCGACGAGCTGGGGGCCGTACGGCTCCTGCCGCGCGCCGACTGCGAACCGGACTACGAAGAGCCGGCGGGGCAGTGGCTCGACCAGGTGTGCGCCGCCCTGGGCACCCCGGCGGAGCCCGCTCCGGCAGCCCCCGCTCCTGCCGCGGCCCCCCGTGCTCCGGTTCGCCCCTCCAGGGCGGCGCCCACGCTCGCCCGTCTCACCGGCAACAGGCTGCTGAGTCTCCCCGGCGCCACGAAAGAGGTGCGCCGGTTCACCTTCGACAGCCAGGACAGCCCCGTCCCCCTCGTGTACGAGGCGGGCGACGCGCTCGGTGTCGTACCGGTCAACTGCCCCGACCTCGTGGCGGAATGGCTCGCCGTCACGGGCCTCGACGCCTCGGACCCGGTCGACGTCTCCGGCCTCGGCACCGTACCGCTCGGCGAAGCGCTCCACCGGCACCTGGACATCGCCCAGGTCACCCCCGACCTCCTGCGACTGGTCGGCGACCGCACCCACGACCGCACCCTCAAGAAGCTGCTGCGCCCGGACAACAAGGGCGAGCTCGCCCAGTGGACCTGGGGCCGGCAGGCGATCGACGTCGTAGCCGAACACTCCGCCCGCGCCACGGCGGCCGAGTGGACCGCAGCCCTCCGGCGCCTGCGGCCACGCCTCTACTCCATATCCTCCAGCCCGCTGACCGACCCCCGGCTGGTCCGGCTCACCGTCTCCGTCGTCCGCTACGAGAACCGGCACGGCCACCCCCGCAAGGGCGTGGCGTCCACCTTCCTCGCCGACGCCGCATCCGGCAGCCCCGTCCCCGTCTTCGTCCAGCGCGCCCCGCACTTCCGCCCGCCGGCCGATCCCGCCACCCCCATGGTGATGGTCGGCCCCGGCACCGGGGTCGCACCCTTCATCGGCTTCCTCGACGAACGGCGCGCCCTCGGACACCGGGCCGCCAACTGGCTCTTCTTCGGTGAGCAGCGCAGGGCCACCGACTTCTACTACCAGGACGAGCTCGACTCGCTGCGCGCCGACGGCACCCTGAGCCGGCTGGACACCGCCTTCTCCCGCGACCAGCGGGCCAAGGTCTACGTGCAGGACCGGATGCGCGAACACGGCGCCCACCTGTGGGCCTGGCTCCAGGACGGTGCCCACTTCTACGTGTGCGGCGACGCATCCCGGATGGCGAAGGACGTGGACCGGGCCCTGCGCGACATCGCGGTCGCCCATGGTGGGCTGGCACAGGACGCGGCAGCCGCGTACGTCAAGCAGCTCGCCGCCGACAAGCGGTACGTGCGCGACGTGTACTGAGCTCAGTTCCCCAGGGCGGCGCTGAAGGCCGGCAGATACGCGGAGGCGTGCCCCTCGGCCGTCGGGTGGACGTTGCTGCCGCTGATCCATGCGTCGCTGGTGCAGATCTCGTGCCCGGCGAAGGCCGGCCGGCCGTCCGCGAAGGCGAATCCGGCTGCCGCCGCACGGCCCGCGATCGTCGCGTTGAGCAGATCCGAACCCCGGTTGACGGCCGTGCGCTTGGCGGAGCTGAGCCCGCCGAGACAGAGGCCGCCCTCCTTGTAGAGGTGCGGGTATCCGATCACGACGACCTCGGCATGGGGCGCCCGGGCGCGGACGGTCGCGTAGAGGCTGTCCAGCTCGCCCGGCAATTCGTTCACGACGTACTCCCCGGCCGTTTCCAGGGCCCGCTCGCAGGCCGACAGGGTGGAGTACTGACAGCTGAGCATGGTCGAGGCGAAGCCGGAGTCGTTGCCTCCGATGCTCAGGCTGACCAGGGTGGTGCCCTCGTCGAGTTCGCCGACCTGGCCGCCGAGCACATCGGGGATCTTCGCACCGCCGCAGGCGGCGAAGGAGAACGAGGCGGGGTCGTTGGTGCCGGCCCACAGGGCGGGGTAGGCGTTGCGGCTCCGGGTGCACGCGATGTCGGAGTAGCTGCCGGCGCCGGTACCGGAGGCGTACGAGTCACCGAGGGCCACGTAATGCACCTCGGCCGCCGTCGCCGTGGCCGTCGTCGGGGAGGCGGAGGCCGGGACGGCGACCGAGGCGAGCGCGAGGGCCAGCAGTGCGGAACCGGCTGTGCGGGGCAGGGGCATGGGATTCTCCGTGGAGTGAGAGGGAAGGCGGCCGGTGCACTGCCGCCGACGAGCGTGACCACACCCAACCTCCCGCCCCGGAGCCCTCACGTCATCGGCGAAATGACTGACTCCCGGACCGGCCCGGTCCGGGAGTCAGGGGCGCAAGGGCCTTGCTCAGCCCGCGGACTCACCCGCGTGCGGGCTCAGCACGCCCGCCCCGATCAGGATGAACAGGGCGATGCCCAGGATCACGCGGTAGATGACGAACGGCATGAAGCTCTTCGTCGTGATGAACTTCATGAACCAGGCGATGACCGCGTAACCGACCACGAACGCGATGATCGTCGCGAAGATCGTCGGTCCCCAGGAGACGTGACCCTCACCCGCGTCCTTCAGCTCGTACGCCCCCGATGCCAGCACCGCGGGGATGGCCAGCAGGAACGAGTAGCGTGCCGCCGCCTCACGGGTGTAGCCCATGAGCAGACCACCGCTGATCGTCGCGCCCGAGCGGGACACGCCAGGGATCAGGGCCATCGCCTGGCAGATGCCGAAGATCAGGCCGTCCCGGACACCGAGCTCCCGCAGGGATTTGCGCTCCTTGATCGCACGGTGCTTGCCGCCGGTCTCGTCGCGGGCCGCGAGCCGGTCCGCGATGCCGAGGACGATGCCCATGACGATCAGGGTGGTCGCGATCAGACGCAGATCACGGAACGGACCCTCGATCTGGTCCTTGAGCGTGACGCCGAGCACACCGATGGGAATCGAACCGATGATGACCAGCCAGCCCATCTGGGCGTCGTGGTCGCCGCGCATCGACGAATCGGTCAGCGACCGGAACCAGGCCGAGATGATCCGGGCGATGTCCTTGCGGAAGTAGATGAGGACCGCGGCCTCCGTGCCGATCTGCGTGATGGCGGTGAACGCCGCACCCGGGTCGTGCCAGCCCGCGAACGCGGCGGTCAGCCGCAGGTGCGCGCTGGAGGAGATCGGCAGGAACTCGGTCAGTCCCTGAACGAGGCCCAGGACGAATGATTCGAACCAGCTCATGGGGCTTTGGCCATCCCGGAGGTGCTCATGCAACGGCCGACGGACAGGAAGGCCGTCGGCACCGTGCGGATGTGGTCAGAAAAGGGGACGGGACGCCACGGCCCCGGACATCCTCTGTCGGTCGCGGGCAGCGTATCGCCTGCAGATGAACGGACTCCGGGGCGCCCCCGTTTACGAGGCGGTCTCCGCCCCGCCCAGCCGGTGACGCCTGCGCCAGGCCAGCAGGGCCGCACCCGCACCGGAGAGCACGATGAAGCCCGTCGCCGCGAGGAACGCCGGCGAGGTCGGCGAGGACGCCTCGCTGCCGGCGATGACGTAGGCCGCCGTGTTGGGGATCGAGCCGAGCCCGGTGGCCAGCAGGAACGGCGGATACCCCATACGCGAGGTCGCCGCGCAGTAGTTGGCGGCCGCGAACGGCACTCCGGGGAAGAGCCGCAGCGCCAGCATGGAGCGGAATCCGTGCCGGCTCAGCACCCCGTCCGCTGCCATCAGCCACTTGCCGCGCAGCAGCGTGCGGAGCGCGTCCTGCCCCAGCACCCGGCCCAGCATGAACGAGACGCCCGCACCGAGCACGGTCCCGGCCAGGGCGGCAGCCAGACCGGTCTGAGCGCCGAAGAGCGCACCGGCGGCGAGATTGAGCAGCGGACGCGGCACGAACGCCACGGTGCACACGCCGTAGGCGACGCCGAACAGCATCGCCGCGGCCGAACCCGTCAGGTGGGGCGGCCAGCCCGAGGCCAGCAGTCGCTGTGGTTCGAACAGCACCATGGTGGTGGCGGCGGCCAGCAGCACCGCCACGAGCAGGGAGAACCTGGACCAGGGGGAGAGCAGCACCCTCGTACAGCGAACGGCGAGGCCGCCGGCGGGCGGCGTTGCGGGGACGGGCTCGAACATCTGGGGAGCGTAACCGAAACGCGTGTGTGATCGCCGTCATGTGCGTGTGACGGGCCACGCGGGGGAGCGGCATGGGGCACGCGAGAGCCCTGCCGTCCTTCACCGCGGCGGGCTCTCGCGTCAACGGCGCACACCGATATCAGGCCGTTCGTCCAGAAGCGAGACTCGCGAACCCGGTCCAGGCTTCCGGGCGCCGGTGGACCGGCCCCTGCCCGTCACACCGGCCGCGCCCGCTCGAAAACCGCTCGACGTGAGCGCGCGCATGAACCAGGATCAGGGGCATGTTCCGGTACGCCTTCCTCGCAGCGCAGTCCGCAGTCGCGGACGCGCCGAAGGCTGCCGTGAACCCCGCGGTCGCGAGCGCGGCAGCCGCAACGGCAGTCGCGGCAGTGGCCGCAGCAGCAGTCGCGGCGTTCACCGCTTCGGCGGCGCCCATCGGCGGCGCCCGAAGCTGACCCTCCCCCGACAGTCCGGCGGACCCCGCAAGGGGAGGGTCGGCAGGGCCCTGGGGTCTTCTCCTCGCAGCTTCGAATTCCAAGGAACGAGCCATGCCCAAGACGGCATACGTGCGCACCAAGCCGCACCTGAACATCGGCACCATGGGCCACGTCGACCACGGCAAGACCACGCTGACCGCCGCCATCACCAAAGTGCTGAGCGACCGGGGGACCGGCACGTTCGTGCCGTTCGACCGGATCGACCGGGCGCCGGAGGAGGCGCAGCGCGGCATCACCATCAACATCTCGCACGTCGAGTACGAGACGGACACCCGCCACTACGCGCACGTCGACATGCCCGGCCATGCCGACTACATCAAGAACATGGTCACCGGAGCGGCGCAGCTCGACGGCGCGATCCTCGTCGTGTCCGCGCTCGACGGGATCATGCCGCAGACGGCGGAGCATGTCCTGCTGGCCCGTCAGGTCGGCGTCGACCACATCGTCGTGGCCCTCAACAAGGCCGACGCGGGTGACCCCGAGCTGACGGACCTCGTCGAGCTGGAGGTCCGCGAGCTCCTCTCCGCCCACGGCTACGGTGGCGACACGTTGCCCGTCGTACGGGTGTCGGGCCTCAAGGCCCTGGAGGGGGACCCGCGCTGGACGGCGTCCATCGACGGACTGCTGGACGCGATCGACACGTACGTACCGATGCCGGTGCGCTACACCGACGCGCCGTTCCTGCTGTCCGTGGAGAACGTGCTCACCATCACGGGCCGCGGCACCGTCGTCACCGGCGCCGTGGAGCGCGGCACCGTGCGCGTCGGGGACAGGGTGTCGGTGCTCGGCGCGGACATCGAGACGGTCGTGACCGGCCTGGAGACCTTCGGCAAGCCGATGGAGTCTGCCGAGGCCGGGGACAACGTCGCGTTGCTGCTGCGCGGAGTGGAGCGCGACCGGGTCCGCCGCGGCCATGTGGTGGCGGCTCCCGGCAGCGTGAGTCCGAGCCGGCGCTTCACCGCGCGGGTGTACGTCCTGTCGGCCCGGGAAGGAGGCCGGACCACTCCGGTCACCACCGGATACCGGCCGCAGTTCTACATCCGCACGGCGGACGTGGTCGGCGACGTCGACCTCGGTGACACGGCCGTGGCACGGCCCGGCGACACGGTCACCATGACCATCGAGCTCGGCCGTGACGTCCCGCTCGAGGCCGGTCTCGGCTTCGCGATCCGCGAGGGCGGCCGGACGGTCGGCGCCGGTACGGTCACCGGCCTGCTCTGACCCAGGCACCGCGGAACCCGCCCCCCACCCTTCGCGGGGGGCGGGTCCCGTGTGTCCGGCACTCCTCGGGAAGGGGGAACAATGGGGGCGTGAACGAGCCGATACCCGTCATCCGTACCACCGACTGCGGCACCGCCCGGCTGCTGCCCGATGTGGACCGGGACCGGGCCTGGCTGCTCACGGTCGACGGCGCCCCGCAGTCCTACGTGGACCTCGATGACCCGGAGCACCTCGAATTCGAGTACGTACGGCGGCTCGCCCATGTCGTGGACCGGGCGGGGGAGCCCGGTGCGCCGCTGGACGTCGTGCACCTCGGCGGCGGGGCGCTCACCCTGCCCCGCTACGTCGCGGCGACCCGCCCCGGGTCCCGGCAGGATGTCGCCGAGACCGACCGTGGACTGATCGAGCTGGTCCGCGAGCATCTGCCGCTGCCCGGAGAGGCCGGGATCACCGTGCACGGCACCGATGCCCGGGGCTGGCTGGAGCAGGCACCTGAGGATTCCGCGGACCTCCTGATCGCCGATGTCTTCGGCGGCGCGCGCGTACCTGCCCCTCTCACGTCCGTCGAGTACGCACGGGCTGCCGGGCGGGTCCTGCGCGCGGACGGAATCTACGCGGCCAACCTGGCCGACAGCGCTCCGTTCGGCTTTCTGCGCCCGCAGCTCGCCAACTTCGCCGAGGTATTCGACGAGCTCGCGCTGATCGCCGAGCCCGCCGTGCTGCGCGGCAGACGCTTCGGCAACGTCGTGCTCGTCGCTTCCCGGAGCCCGCTCGACATCGCACCGCTGACGAGGCTGTGCGCCGCCGACGCGTTCCCCGCCCGGGTCAGCCACGGGGCGGCGCTGACGCGGCTCATCGGCGGAGCCGCGCCGGTACGCGACGACGAGGCCGTCGCATCACCCGAGCCCCCCGACGGGGCCTTCGGCATCGGCTGACGCCCCGGCCGGCGCCGGGACCCTGGCGCCGGCCGCCTTCACGGTGCCGCGCCGGGTCAGATTCCGTACGTCCGGGACGCACAGAACCCCCACCGTGACCACCACGATCAGCACGGCGCAACCCCACAGCGCCTCGCTGCGGCCCACCAGCGTCTCCACCGGACCGGCCGCCGCCGTCGCGAGCGGCACCATCGCGACCGAGCCGAACCAGTCGTACGCCGAGACCCGGGACAGCTTCTCCTCCGGTATCTCCTGATGAAGGGCCGTCATCCAGGAGACACCGAACACCTCGATGGCGACCCCGGTCACGAACATCACGCCGCACAGCGCCGTCACCGGCAGAGGTATCGCGAGGCCCGCCGACGGCAGGGCCATGGGGAACACGCAGAGCGTCCCGGCCAGCAGCAGCCTCCGGGGCTTCCAGCGCATCATGAGCAGCGCCCCGCCCAGGGTGCCGACCCCGAACGCGGCGAGCGCGAACCCCCACGGACGTGCGCCCCCGAGCTCGTCCCGTGCCACCAGCGGGCCGTACACCGCCTCGGCGGCCCCGACCACGGCCACGACCACGGAGAACTGCAGCACGATGGCCCAGAGCCAGGGGCGCCCCGCGACCTCCCGCCAGCCGTCGCGCATATCGGCGAGCAGCCCTCCGCCGGGTTCGCGCGCGGGGATGTGGCTCACGTCGAGGAAGGCCCGGAGCACACCGGCGACGGCGAACGCCGCCGCGTCGACGGCCAGGACCCAGCCCGGGTCCATGGCCGCGATCATCGCGCCGCCGAGCGCCGCGCCGCCGATGGCCGCACCGTGCATGGACATCCGGAAGAAGGCGAAGGCGCGGGCCGCCTGATCGCCGCTGACGCTGGACATCAGCATGCCCTCGGCCGCCGGGTTGAAGAAGGCCTGACCGGTACCGCACAGCGCGGTCAGCAGCATCATCTGCCACAGCTGGGGGTCGCCTGCCAGCACCAGCCAGGCGAACGCCGCCTGGGAAACGCAGTTGAGCGTGTTGGCCGCCACCATCACGCGGTGCCGCGGAAGCCGGTCCGCGATCGCGCCGCCGATCAGCAGGAAGAGCACCAGCGGCGCGGTGCGTGCGGCCGCGACCAGCCCCACGTCACCGCCGTCGCCGCCCGATTCCAGAACCGCGAAGGCCGCCGCGATCAGCGCGCCATGGGTACCCAGGCTCGTGATGATCGCGGCGGCGGTCAGCAGACCGTAGTTGCGGCCGGTCCGCGGGGAGCGGCTTTCGGTGGGCGGGGAGGCGGCGGAAGTCACCCGAGGACTATCCCCGCCGCGGCCCCGTGCTGCCAAATGGGTTAACCCGGCCCCGGCTGCCCCAGGTCAGGACGCGCTCCCGGCGAGCCTGACGGTGCTGAGGATCTTCTGGACGGTGGCGTCCGGGAGTTCGTCGGCGACTCCGGCGTTGGCGTAGAGGACCCAGGACGCGTACTCGCCCTTGGTGTTCTTGAAGGTGAACGCGATCGACTTGCCGTCGGTGTCGCACTTGTCCTTGTTGGCCAGCCCTGTGGCGGTCGCCGTCACGACGCTGCCGGAGAGACCGGACTTGGTCGTGTACGGCTTGGGCTTGCCTATCTTGACCTTCTCCTTGGGGTCCTCCTGGGCGTAGGCGGCCCAGACCCAGTTGGCGGCCTCGTTGGTGGCGGCCTCGTCGGTGCTCTTCGCACCCTGGCCGCCCTTGGTGCCGACACCGGCCAGACCGGTGTCCTCGTCACGACCGTCCTTGTCGGAGTCGTCGACGCACCACTTGCTCTTGTAGTAGGCCGGCGCGGTAAAGCCGACAGCCGGCTTCCCGGTGGGGTTCTTGACGTCCTCGAAGCCGGAGAACACACTGCTGCCCGCGACCTCCCAGTCGCCGGGCACGTCGAACTGAGTGCCCCACTTGGGATTGGTCACGACCTTCCAGCCGGGGACCGTCGGCGCGGCGTCCTCACCGCCCCGCGGGTTGGCCGCGGGGGAGGAGGCGGTGTCGGAGGGCTTCGCGGACGGCGAGGCCTTGCCGCCGGCGCCGCTCGTACCGCCCTTGTCGTCGTCCTTGTTCATGACGACGACGCCGGTGACGACAGCCGCCACGACGACCGCGGTGGCGGCGACGATCGCGACGATCGTCGTCTTCTTCCTGTCGTCCGGCTGCGGACCGCCGGGCTGGCCGCCCGGCACCGCGTACTGCGGCACGGTGGGCTGCTGGTACGGGTTGGGCTGCGGGTATCCGGGCTGCTGGCCCGGCTGGCCCTGCTGGTAACCCGGCTGCTGATATCCCGGCTGCTGATAGGGATTCGGCTGCTGGTACCCCGGCTGCTGGTACGGGTTCTGATTCTGGTCCTGCGGGTTTTGCTCGCCCCCGGGCGGCTGCTGTCCTGGCCACATGGCCAGTAACCATAGAGGGGTGGACCGTCCACTGCTACGGCCGCCCCTGTGAGGGGATGGTCAAAGAGTGCTACCCGCTAGTAACATGACGGCCATGAGCACGGAAGAGATGACAGTCGGCGACCTGCTGTCCGCGAGCGTTCCGATGGTGCGGACCCTCAACCTCGAATACCTGGAGACGACCGCGGAGCGTGCTGTCCTCTCGCTGCCGGACCAGCCCGAGTATCACAACCACCTTGGCGGCCCCCACGCCGGAGCGATGTTCACGCTGGCCGAGTCGGCCAGCGGCGCGATCGTGATCGCCGCGTTCGGTGACCAGATGGCGCGGGCCGTTCCGCTGCCCGTCACCACGGAGATGGCGTTCAAGAAGGTGGCCATGGGCCGGCTCACCGCGACGGCCACGCTGGGCCGCCCGGCGACCGAGGTCGTGGCCGAGCTGGACGAGGGCAAGCGCCCGGAGTTCCCCGTGGCCGTCGAGATCCGGCGGGCCGACGGTGCGGTGACGAGCGAGATGAGCGTGGTCTGGACGCTGCGTCCGAACCGCTGACCCGGCACCGGGGCGGACACACCTGGCCGGCACCCGGCCCGTGCGTGCGGCCGGTGGGAAGGAGTCCTCGCGCCGGCCGACCCGGTAGGCTGCCCGCCGTGCGCCTCAGGTGCACGGCGGGCAGATTCTCAGCGGGAGGAACAGGCGTTGCACGTCCAGGAGTGGCTCGAGACCGTCCCCGCGGTCAGCATTTACCTCCTGGTGGGGGTCGTCATCGGACTCGAGAGCCTGGGCATTCCGCTGCCGGGCGAGATCGTCCTCGTCAGTTCGGCGCTCCTCGCCTCCCAGCACGGTGACATCGACCCCGTGGTACTCGGCGCCTGCGCGTCGGCCGGAGCGATCATCGGGGACTCGATCGGCTACGCCATCGGCCGCAGGGGAGGACGCCCCCTGCTCGCCTGGCTCGGCGCCAGATTCCCCAAGCACTTCGGGCCGGCCCAGATCGCCATGGCGGAGCGGTCGTTCGAGAAGTGGGGCATGTGGGCGGTCTTCTTCGGCCGTTTCGTCGCACTGCTGCGGATCTTCGCCGGGCCCCTGGCCGGTGTCCTGCGCATGCCGTACTGGAAGTTCCTGATCGCCAATGTGTTCGGCGGCATCCTCTGGGCCGGGGGCACCACGGCCGTCATCTACTCGGTGGGAGTCGTCGCCGAGGCATGGCTCAAGCGTTTCTCGTGGCTCGGCCTGGTGGCCGCGGTGCTGATCGGGCTCACCTCGATGCTGGTGCTGAGGAACCGGGCCAAGAAGGCGGAGCGGCAGTCGGCGGACGGCCCTGTGCGGGCGTCCGAGCCGGACGTCGTGGCCGTCGCGGACTGATTGCCCACGCTCTCCCGGGCGCCTGGCGAAGGGAACGCCGGAACCCCGGGGCGCCCTGAACCCTGACCGACCCACCCCGGCAGTCCGCCCCCGGCAGTCCGCCCCCGGGCGGGACGGTCAGGCCCCGTGCGCGGCGCGGTGCGCCTTCGCCAGTTCCACGTAGCCGGCCGCGTTGAAGGCGATGCCCTCGCGCTCCTCGGCGGTCAGTTCCCGCTTGACCTTGGCGGGGACACCCGCGACGAGGGAGCCGGGCGGTACCCGCATCCCCTGCGGGACGAGGGCCTGCGCGGCGACGAGCGAACCGGCACCGATGTGCGCCCCGTTGAGGACGGTCGCACCCATGCCGATCAGGACGTCGTCTTCGATGACGCAGCCGTGCAGGACGGCGTTGTGCCCGACGGAGACCCGTGCGCCAACGGTCAGCGGGAAGCCGGGGTCGGTGTGCACGCTGCAGTTGTCCTGGATGTTGCTCTGCGGGCCGAGCGAGATCGGGCCGCAGTCGGCACGCAGCACGGCCTGATACCAGACGCTGGAACCGGCGGCCAGCGAGACCTCACCCATGACGACCGAGGTGGGTGCCACGAAGGCGTCCGGATCGACGTCCGGCTCCTTGCCGCCGATGCCGGTGATCAACGCCTGCTCTGCCATCGCCTGCTCCTCCGCTGCGGGGGTGTGCGGTCGTGCGCCTTCCGGTGTCCTCAGGTGAACGGTAGGCGACGTGTTCCTGGTCCCGGAGCGGTGTGGGGTGAACATCACAGCCGGTCCCGGGGATCCGCCCGTCCCTGCCGACTACCGTGAGCGGGTGCCGAAGAACAGAGACACGTTCTCCTTCCCGCTGGCCCGCTGGCGGCGCCGTGTCCTGTCCCGGGCCGTCCACCGGAGCTGGGACTGGGTGCAGGAGGCCGGGGCGGTCACCGCGCAGCATCCGGGGCGGCTGAGGTTCGGCCGGATCGGCACGGGAACCCGGCTCGCCTTCCCGCAGGGCACCGTCTTCGGCGAGCCGTGGATCGAGCTGGGCGATCACTGCATCATCGGTGAGCAGGTGACACTCACGGCGGGACTGATGCCCGATCTGGACCTGGGGGCGGACCCCATCCTGACCCTGGGAGACGGCGTCGTGCTCGGCCGCGGCAGCCATGTCATCGCGGACACCGCGGTGACGATCGGCTCGGACACGTACTGCGGCCCGTACGTCTACATCACGTCCACCAACCACAGCTACGACGACCCTGAGGAGCCCGTCGGCAAGCAGTGGCCGCGCATGGAGCCGGTCGTGATCGGCCCGGGCTGCTGGATCGGTACCGGAGCGGTGATCCTCCCCGGGGCCAGCCTCGGCCGCAATGTCGTGGTGGCGGCGGGAGCCGTCGTGCGGGGAGAGGTGCCCGACCACGCGGTGGTGGCGGGGGCGCCCGCCCGCGTCGTGCGGAGCTGGGACCCCGACAAGGGCTGGCAGCCGCCCCTGCGCACACCCGCCCCGGTCCCGATCCCCGAAGGGGTCACTCCTGAGCAGCTGCAGGCCGTGGCGCATCTGCTGGAGGACACCCCCCGCGCCTGACGGGCGCTATCCGGCTGCCAGCAGGACCGTGCCCACCAGGGCCAGGCCCGCCCCTGCCGCCTGGACGCCGCGCAACCGCTCGCCCAGCACGCCCCGTGCGGCCAGGGCCGTCACCACGGGGTGGAGCGAGGCCAGTACGGCGGCGACGGTGACCGGGCCGTGCCGGGCGGCGATCGCGTACGTGCCGTTCGCCGCGACATCGGCGAGGCCGATGAAAGCCAGCGCGGGCAGCGCGGCGAGCACGACGGCTCCGCCGCCCTCCTCGGGCAGGGCGCGGCCTCCACGGCGTACCGATACGTACAACGCCGTGCCGCCTACCGCGATGTTCGTGACGCGCTGGACGAGGAGTGCCAGGAAGAGCCCGGTCACCGTCGTCGACGCCTCCGCGATCAGGGCCATCACCGCTCCGAAGCCGAACGCGGCCAGCAGTGTCAGGACCACCGCCTGGCGCTGCACCGGCGCCCCGCGCAGCTGCGGGCCGCCCGCCAGGACGACGCCCGCGACGGCCACGGCCACCCCGGCGGACTGCAGCAGCCCCGGCCGCTCACCGACGACGAGGCCGACCGCCACCGGCACGGCGACGCCCAGCGATCCGAACGGGGACACCATGCCCATCGGGCCCAGTGCCAGGGCCTTGTAGAAGCTCAGCATCGCGACCGGGCCGACGGCGCCCGCCGCCACCGCGAACCAGAGCCGGCCCCCGGCCTCGCTCCAGCCGCCCGTCGCGATCACCACGACGCCCAGCACGAGGGCGGCGACGCGCTGCGAGACCACCACGACCGTGAGGGCGGGCGTGCGCCGGGTGAGCAGTCCGCCGCCGAAGTCGGCCAGCCCCCACAGAAGGCTCGTGGCCAGGGCGAACAGTGCTGTCATCGAGTGCCTCGCAGTACAGTGCGATGGTCGGGTGGGTGCACCACGCCGTAGTGCAATATTTTCGACCCTGTCATCCACAATATTGGACGGAATGTGTCTGACCTCGATCAGCTCACCCAGTCGCTCGCACGCAATCTCAGGCGCTGGCGGGGCGAGCGTGGCTTCACGCTGGACGCCCTCGCGGCCCGGGCCGGGGTCAGCCGCGGCATGATCATCCAGATCGAGCAGGCCCGGACGAACCCGAGCGTCGGCACCACCGTCAAGCTCGCGGACGCACTGGGCGTCAGCATCACCACCCTGCTCGACTACGAGCAGGGGTCCCAGGTGCGGCTGGTACCCGAGAGCCAGGCCGTCCGCATGTGGTCCACGGAGGCGGGCAGCTCGACCACGCTGCTGGTGGGTACGGAGGCCAGGGGTCCCATCGAGCTCTGGTCCTGGCACCTGATGCCCGGCGACAGCAGCGCCTCCGACCCGCACCCCGAAGGAACGGTGGAACTCCTCCATGTCACGGCGGGCGAACTGACCCTGGTCGTCGACGGCGAGGCGCACGCGGTACCCGCCGGAACCTCGGCGACCTTCGCGGCGCACGTCCCGCACAGCTACCGCAACGAAGGCACCGAGCCGGCCGAACTGACCATGGCGGTCTCGATCCCGCCGGTCCGCCGGGACGGCACATGAGCAGGGGGCGCTGACCCCGCGGACCTGCGCGCACCCGGCTCCCGCACTACCCGTTCCACCTGCTGCTCCCCGGCCGAGCATGGCCGGTGCCCGCCGCTGTGCGGAGCGCCGGGCAGTCAACCACCGCCGGTCCGATGGGTCCCGAGCCAGCCGACGGCGAAATCCACGGCCGGGCGGAGACGCATCAGGCGGCTGACGGCCGAACCCACCCGGCCCGTGCGGACCGCGCCGGTCAGTTCCGCACGCTCGAAGGCGCGGCCCAGTGCGGCGAAGTCGCTGTCGTCCAGTGCCACGTCCTCGTACTCCCACCACCGGCGCCCGCCCTCCGGTGCCACCACACAGCGGTAGAGGCGGCGCGGCGGGGCGGGAAGACGGTATTCGGCGAGGTGGAAAGCGGTGCAGGTGTCGAAACCCGTGCCCAGCAGCAGGATCTGCGCATCGGCTTCGTACAGCCGGGCCAGGGGGGAGTCCTCGCCCAGATGGCAGTCCGGGCGGTGCCCCGCGAGCAGCTTCCCGGCCGACGGGCCGATCGCGGTGAACGAGGTCTGCGGATGGGCGCTGCGCTCGGCGCCCGGGGTCAGCCGCACCGTCTCGGCGAGCCGGCCCATGGAGGGCGCGGGCGTGGCCGCACGGTCGAACGGCGGCATCGCCGCACGCACCGCCGCACGCGATTCGTCGCTCAGGCCGCGGACACGGTTGAGATACGAGGGCGAGGTGTCGGAATTCTCCGGGGTGAAGGAGGGAACGACCAGCGTCCCCTCCGGTCCGAGCGCCGTCCGCAGGGCGTCCGCCATGGCCACGGCGTCCCCTCCCACGGCGCGCATCGACGCGTGGACCAGCAGGACGCCACCCCGCTCCACGCCGAGCCCGGTCAGCTGGGCGGCAGCGCGTTCACCGTCGACGAGGTGCTGTGTCACGGCGGACATTCTCCCGGCCGGGCGCCGGTCGCGACACCACGCCTCTCAGGAGCGGCCGCCCAGGCGGGGTATCTCGATCGCCGGGCAGCGGTCCATCACGACGTCGAGCCCCGCCGCGCGGGTGCGCTCGTACGCCGCCTCGTCGATCACTCCGAGCTGGAACCAGACCGCCTTCGCTCCGGCCGCCACCGCCTCGTCGGCCACCCCGCCCGCGAGGTCGCTGTTGACGAAGACATCCACCACGTCGACCGGGAACGGGATGTCCGCCAGCGAGGCGTAGCCCCGCTCGCCGTGGACCGGCTCCGCCCTGGGGTGCACCGGGACCACCTTCTTACCGAAGCGCTGGAGGACCTCGGCCACTCCGTAGGCCGTCCGCGAGCGGTTGCCGGACAGCCCGACCACCGCCCAGGTCTCGCCCGTGTCCTGAAGGATCCTGCGGATCGTCTCGTCGTCTGCGTACATGCCCGGACAACGGACGGCCCTCCCGGACCATTCCCCACGGGAGGGTGAACGTGGCCCGCGGACCGGCACATAGGGTGGGCTGATGCAGGAGCAGTACCGGACAGTCGCCCGTGCGGGCGTGCACGAGACCGAGGTCAACCGATCGCGTTTCCTCTGCGCGCTCGCCCCCGCCGCCACGGAGCAGGAGGCACAGGATTTCGTCGCACGCGTCCGCAAGGAGCACCCCACCGCGACCCACAACTGCTTCGCCTACGTGATCGGCGCCGACGCCTCCGTGCAGAAGGCGAGTGACGACGGGGAGCCCGGCGGGACCGCGGGTGTGCCCATGCTGCAGATGCTCATGCGGCGGGAGGTGCGTTACGTCGTCGCCGTCGTCACCCGCTACTACGGCGGAGTCAAGCTCGGTGCCGGGGGACTGATCCGGGCATACGGGGGAGCGGTCGGCGAGGCGCTCGACACGTTGGGCACGATCACCCGTCAGCGGTTCCGGCTCGCATCGGTCACCGTCGACCACCAGCGGGCGGGCAAGCTGGAGAACGATCTGCGGGCCACCGGCAGGACCGTGCGCGAGGTGCGGTACACGGAGGCCGTGACGATCGAGATCGGGCTGCCGGACGCCGACGTCGAAGGGTTCAGGGCCTGGCTGGCCGATGCCACGGCCGGCACGGCGATGCTCGAACTGGGTGGCGAGGCGTACGGGGAGGTCCGGTCCGGATGAGAGATCGGGAGGCCGGCGGCATCCGCCCGGCCGGGCGGGCCGCGGAAGCCCGCGGCAGGCGAGATGCCGGGCGGGCCCGGGGGCGGAGGAAGCGGAACATGCAGGTCGGAACGGTCGGAGTGATGTCGTGAGGATTCTGCACACCTCGGACTGGCACCTGGGGCGGTCGTTCCACCGTGTCCCGATGCTCGAGGCCCAGGCCGCCTGCCTCGACCACCTGGTGGAGACCGTGCGGGAACACGAGGTCGACGCGGTCGTCGTGGCGGGAGACGTGTACGACCGGGCCGTGCCGTCGCTCGCGGCCGTCCAGCTGTTCGACGACGCACTGCACCGGCTCGCCGCCGCCGGGGTACCGACGGTCATGATCTCCGGCAACCACGACTCGGCCCGCAGGCTCGGCGTGGGCGCCGGGCTGATCGCACGGGCGGGCATACACCTGCGCACCGACCCGCGGGACTGCGCTACTCCCGTCATGCTGTCCGACACACAGGGCGAGGTGGCCTTCTACGGACTGCCCTATCTGGAACCCGCCCTCGTCAGGGACACACTGGGCGCCGCCAAGGCCGGGCACGAAGCCGTCCTGCGTGCCGCGATGGACCGGGTACGGGCCGATCTCGCCTCCCGGCCGGCCGGAACCCGCGCCGTGGTCCTCGCGCACGCCTTCGTGGCGGGCGGCGAGCCCAGCGACAGCGAGCGCGACATCACCGTCGGCGGCGTCGCAGCGGTTCCCGCCGGGGTCTTCGACGGGGTCGACTACGTGGCACTCGGACACCTGCACGGCTGCCAGACCGTCACCGAACGCGTGCGCTACTCGGGCTCCCCGCTCGCCTACTCCTTCTCCGAGCACGCCCACCGCAAGACGATGTGGCTCATCGACCTGGGCGGCGGGGGGCAGTTCACCGCCGAACGCATCAGCTGTCCGGTCCCGCGTCCTCTCGCCCGGCTCCGCGGACACCTCGACACCCTGCTGGAGGATCCCGCCCTGGCACGTCACGAGGCGTCCTGGGTGGAAGCCACCCTCACCGACCCCGCCCGGCCGGACGAGCCGATGGCCCGACTCCTCGCACGCTTCCCGCACACCCTCAGCCTGGTCTTCGAACCCGAACGCGCCCCGGAGGACCCGCTCGGCTCGTACGCCCAGCGGCTCGAGGGACGCGACGACCACCAGATCGCCGAGGACTTCGTGGCCCACGTGCGCGGCGGCAGCGGCCCCAGCACACAGGAACGCACGGTGCTGCACGACGCCTTCGACGACGTACGGGTGCACGACGGTGTGACGGAGGTGGCCCGTTGAGACTGCACAGGCTCACCCTCACCGCCTTCGGCCCCTTCGGCACCACGCAGGAGGTCGACTTCGACGCGCTGTCCTCGGCCGGACTCTTCCTGCTGCACGGCCCGACCGGTGCGGGCAAGACCTCCGTCCTCGACGCCGTCTGCTACGGGCTCTACGGAGCGGTCCCAGGCGCCCGGCAGAGCCCCGGGACCTCCCTGCGCAGCGACCACGCCCCGGCGGATCTGCCGACCGGGATCCGCCTGGAGCTGACCGTCGGCGGACGTCGGCTGGAGATCACCCGGAGCCCCGCCCAGCCCCGCCCCAAGCGCCGAGGCGGCGGCTTCACCACGGAGAAGGCACAGAGCCTCCTGCGCGAGTACGACCCGGGGAAGGGCTGGCAGCCGCTCAGCCGCTCTCACCAGGAGATCGGTGAGGAGATCGGCCGGCTCATCGGCATGAGCCGGGAACAGTTCTGCCAGGTGGTGCTGCTGCCCCAGGGCGACTTCGCCCGCTTCCTGCGCGCGGACGCCGAGGCGCGGGGCAAGCTCCTCGGCAGGCTCTTCGACACCCGCCGGTTCGCCGCGGTCGAGGAGCGGCTGGCCGAGCTCCGCCGCACGGCCGAAGCCCGGGTACGGGCCGGTGACGAGCAGATCCTCGCCCTCGCCCAGCGGATCGCCCAGGCGGCCGGACCAGCGGCCGGCGAGGCGACGCTGCCCGAGGACCGGCCCGGTGAGCCCGGACTCGCCGGTGGCGTACTGGAATGGGCCGCCGTCGCACGCGGCGGCGCACACGAACGGCTCGACATCGCGCAGTGCGCCCTCGCCACGGCGGAGAGCCGGCATGCCGTCGCCCGTCACGCACTCGACTCCGAGCGCGAGCTCGCCCGGCTCCAGCAGCGCCACGAGGAGACCCGCCGCCGCTCCGCCGGACTCGAGGAACGCCGCGCCGAACGCGACCGGTGCCACGAACAGCTGTCCCGTGCGCGCAAGGCGGACCTGGTCGCCCCCGCGCTGGAACTGCGGGACGAGGCCGAACGGGCCCACCGCGAAGCGAGCGAGGCACGCGAACGGTCCCGGGCCGTACTGCCCCGCGACCTGGCCGACGCGGGCGCCGAGCAGCTCGCGGACCTGGAGCGAGGAATCCGCGCGGAACTCGGCGCACTCGACGCCGCACGCCGCGCCGAACAGCGCAGCCGCGAGATCGACGCCGAACGGTCAGTGCTCGAACGGCAGTCCCGCGCCGACGACGAGACCATCCAGGAGGCGGCCGACTGGCTGGCCGGCTGGGACACCGCCCACCGGGACCTCCGGGAGCGCATCGAGACGGCCCAGGAGGCCGCGACCCGGGCGGAACAACTGGCCGGGCAACTGGCCCCGGCCCGGAAACGGCTGGACGCCGCGCACCGGCGCGACGCGCTCGCCGTGCAGGAGGAGACCGCCGCCGCCCGCCTGACAACGGCCCGCGAGCACGCGGTGGCTGCGCACGAGACCTGGCTGGGGCTGCGCGAACGGCGGCTTCGGGGCATCGCCGCGGAGCTGGCCGCCCAGCTCGTCGACGGCGAGGCCTGCGCCGTGTGCGGCTCCGCCGACCACCCGGAGCCCGCCCTCGCGGGCGACGGCCATGTGGACCGGGCGACGGAGGAGGCGGCGCTCACCGCCCACCGACGCGCCGACCAGGCCCGCGCGGACGCGGAACGCGAGCTCGGACTCCTCCGCGAGCGTCTGACCGCGGCGCGCGCCGAGGCGGCGGGGGCCGGGGACGGACCGACGGACGGCGGGTACGCGGCGCACGAGGCGGCGACCGACGACGCGGACTCCCGTACCGTCTCCGTGGCCGGGCTCGCCGCGTTCGTCGACAGGCTGAGCCGGGAGCACGCGGACGCCCACCGGCTCGCCGCCGGGACGCACGGGGCCAGGGAGGCCCTCGCCGCAGCCGAGCGGGAGCACCTCGGACGGCTCGACGACCGGCAGCAGGCCGAGCGGCGAGCCGCGGCCCGCACCTCGCAGCGGGAAGCGCTCGACCGCGAACAGGCCACGCTGGAAGCCGAGCTGGTGAAGGCCCGCGGTGCATCGGCATCCGTCGCGGAGCACGCCGCGCTGCTGGGACGCCGGGCCGGGCTGCTCGCCGAGGCCGCGGAAGCCCTCCGCGCCGAGCAGAGCGCCGCGCGGCAGCGCAAGGAGGCCGATGGCCGCGTCGCCGACGCCGCCTTCCGAGCGGGCTTCGACACCCCGGAGGCCGCAGCCGCGACATTGCTGGGGGAGTCCGCACAACGCGAGCTCCAGCACCGGATCGACGCCTGGCAGGCGGAGTCCGCCGCGGTCAGCGACCGGCTTGCCGAGGCGGACGCCCGGGCGGCGGCGGAGCGCCCGCCCGCCACGCCCGACGCCGCACAGACCGCCTACGACCTGACCGCGCGGCTGCTGCGCGACAGCGCGAGCGCGCTCGCCGCCGCGCAGGAGCGCTGCACCGAGCTCGGCCGGCTCTCCCGGCGGGCGGGGGACGAGGTACGCAGGCTGGGACCGCTGCGCACCGACTACGAGCGGGTGGCACGCCTCGCCGGGCTGACCGCGGGCACCTCCGCCGACAACGAACGCAGGATGCGGCTGGAGGTGTACGTCCTCGCGGCCAGGCTCGAACAGGTGGCCGCGGCGGCTACCGCCCGCCTCCAGAAGATGTCGTCCGGCCGCTACACCCTGGTCCACTCCGATGCGCGCAGCGGCGGCCGGAGAGCGGGGCTCGGCCTGCACGTCGTGGACTCCTGGACGGGCCGGGAGCGCGACACCGCGACCCTCTCGGGCGGCGAGACGTTCTTCGCCTCGCTCGCGCTGGCGCTCGGCCTCGCCGATGTCGTCACGGACGAGGCCGGCGGCGTACGGCTGGACACGCTGTTCATCGACGAGGGTTTCGGCAGTCTGGACGACCAGACCCTGGACGAGGTGCTCGACGTCCTGGACTCACTGCGCGAGCGTGACCGCAGCGTCGGCATCGTCAGTCACGTGGCCGACCTGCGCCGCCGCATCCCCGCACAGCTGGAGGTGGTGAAGGACCGGCACGGATCGGCGGTCCGCCACCGGGCCACGGGCACGCTCGGCGGCTGACCGCCTCGGCGTCGCTCAGCGGCTGACCGCCCGGCGGGGCAGGGGTGAGGAGTACACGATGCTGGTGGTCACGGAGCCGAGGGTGCCGATCCTCCCCGTGACCTCCTCCAGGTGGCGCATCGACCTGGCCGTCACCTTCAGTACGAAGCAGTCGTCCCCGGTCACATGGTGGGCCTCCACGATCTCCGGCGTCGTGTCGGTCAGATCGTGGAACGGCTTGTAGTTGCCGTGGGGATAGCGCAGCCGTACGAAGGCGAGAATCGGCATCCCGAGCCTTTCCGGGTCGACCACAGCGGCGTATCCGCTGATGACCCCCGCCTCCTCGAGACGGCGCACCCGCTCCGTGACGGCGCTCGGGGACATGGCGACGGCGCGGGCCAGCTCGGCGAAGGTCGCGCGTCCGTCGCGTTGCAGGACTTCGAGGATGCGCCAGTCCGTCGCGTCCGTGGGAATGTCGGTCATGGGTCCGAGACAACAGGGAAATCACCGGCGGATCAACCGATGTGCCGGGAATCTCTGCTTCCGGCCGGGTGTCCCCAGCCCCTAGATTCCTGGACATGAACTCACCGACCGCCCACGCCGTCCTGCGCGTTCCGCCGGCCTCCCCGGCAGCCGCCGCCGCTCACTTCGGTGCCTCGCTCGCCTTCCACGCGGACGTCTCCGACGTGGCAGCCGCCCTCGACACCGAGGGCGATCCCGGGTTCGTCGTCCTGGACTCGCGGTCCACCGCGGCCTGGGACCAGGGGCACGTGCCCGGCGCCGTGCACCTGCCGACCGCCCTGATCGCGGAGCAGGCGGCCGCGCTCCTCGACCCTGCCGTCCCGGTGGTCACGTACTGCTGGGGACCGGGCTGCGACGGCGCTGCCCGCGCCGCCCTGGCCCTCGCCGAACTCGGCTACCAGGTCAAGGAGATGCTCGGTGGCTTCGAGTACTGGGTGCGCGAGGGCTTCGGGTTCGAGACCTGGCAGGGGCGCGAGCAGCGCGCCGCCGATCCGCTCACCGCGCCGGCCGGCTCCGACGACTGCGGCTGCTGACACGCAGCCCGGCCTCGCCCGGACCGGATCAGGATGCGGGCAGCGCGCCGAACAGCGCCTCCCCGTCGTCCCCGGCGGGCAGGCCGCTGACCTGTCCGTCGCCCACCTCCACCACCCGCCACACCCCGTCCTCCCGCAGCGCGAGGTCGGTCGTGACCCAACGGCAGCCGAGGCGGCGCACGGCCGCACCGACCGCGTCGAGCCCGGGCGCGGGAACCCGGCCAGGAGTGTCCGGATGGGCCGTCACCCGCACCGGATCCCCGTCCACCCACCACACCCGGGCCTCCCCGCCCGCCACGAACGGCTCGTACGCCCGCAGCACCACCCCGCCGGCCAGGAAGTCGCCCTGCAACTCCACGAACCTACCGACGACACGGGCGAGCCGGTCCGTGTCCGACAACTCGGGTACGAAGCAGGCCTCGTGCCACTCGTGCTTGCGGGACTTCACGAAATCCTTCACGATCCCCGGCCCAGGGCCGAGGGGTTCCGCCAGGCGTGACAGGGACGGGACGTCCGGCGGACCGCCCGACGAGGGCAGTGCGCACCAGACACTGCGCGGCGTGAGACCCGCGAACGTCCCGTACCAGCCGGGGAGTTCATGGGCGGCGCGGTACGCGGTGGGAGTCGTCAGGAGCGAGCAGCCGCGCGCGAGGAGAGCCTGTTCCAGCTCCTCGTACCGGGCCGCCGGAACCATCCAGCCGCGATACCAGTACGGCCCCGAGTCCCGCGGTACCCGGCCGACGGCCGCCTTCGCGTCCCCGCTGAGCAGGACGTCGTGATCGACCGCGACGACCTGTGCACCCGCCCGCCGCGCCGCAGCCGCTTCCGGGGCGAACCGAGGGTCGGGGCGTCCCGGCCGCAGGGGGTCGGAACAGAACAGGAAAGAGGCCGGGGCCATGCGGAACTCACTCTTCGAGCCGTCGGGGAGGGGAAGGAGCGGCACGCGGGTGCGGGGCGGGCGCGCATGCGCGCCCGCCCCGCCCGGGATCAGAGCCTGGACAACTCGTCCACCAGGTCGTCCAGGCCGAGCGATCCCTGCGAGAGGGCCGCCATGTGCCAGGCCTTCAGGTCGAAGGCGTCACCGTGCGCCTTGCGGGCGTTCTCCCGGCCCAGCAGCCATGCGCGCTCGCCCAGCTTGTAACCGATGGCCTGCCCCGGCATCGACAGGTAGCGGGTCAGCTCGCTCTCCACGAAGTCGGCCGGCCGGCCGCTGTGGCTGCCGAAGAACTCCTGGGCCAGGTCCGGCGTCCACCGCTCGCCCGGATGGAACGGCGAGTCTGCGGGGATCTCCAGCTCCAGGTGCATGCCGATGTCCACGATCACCCGGCAGGCACGCATCATCTGGGCGTCCAGATATCCGATCCGGCGCTCCGCGTCGGGCAGGAAGCCCAGCTCGTCCATGAGCCGCTCCGCGTACAGCGCCCAGCCCTCGGCATTGGCACTGACATGGCCGATCGACGCCTGGTAGCGCGAGAGGCTGTCCGCCACGTGTGTCCACTGCGCGATCTGCAGGTGGTGGCCCGGCACACCCTCGTGGTACCAGGTGGACACCAGGTCGTACACCGGGAAGCGGGTCTCGCCCATGGTGGGCAGCCAGGTGCGGCCGGGGCGCGAGAAGTCCTCGGAGGGGCCGGTGTAGTAGGGGGCGGCGGCCCCGCCCGCGGGAGCGATCCGGGACTCCACCTTCCTTACGCGCTCGGCGAGTTCGAAGTGGGTACCGTCGAGGGCATCGATCGCTTCGTCCATCAGGCCCTGCAGCCACACCCGGACCTCGTCCACGCCCTCGATGTGCTCGCCGTGCACATCGAGGTGGGCGAGCGCCTCCCACGGCCCGGCACCCGGGAGGATCTTCTCGGCCTCGGTCCTCATCTCGGCCAGCAGCCGGTGGTATTCGGACCAGCCGTATGCGTACGCCTCGTCGAGATCCAGGTCCGTGCCGTTGAACTGGCGGGCCCAGCGGGCGTAGCGCTCGCGTCCCACGGTGTCGGGGGCGCCCTCGATCGCGGGGGCGTACACCTCACGCATCCACTCCCGCAGCGCGAGCAGCCCCTCGGCGGCCCGACCGGCCGCCCCGTCCAGCTCCGTGCGCAGCGAATCCGGTCCCGAGGCCACGAAGTCCTGGAAGAAACCGGGTCCGTCGCCTCCGGCCCAGGTGCCCAGCTGCTCGATGAAGGTGGCGGTGGGGCGCGGGCCCGCGTACAGCTTCCGCTCCAGACCGAGCGCGAGCGAGGCGCGATACCCCTCCAGCGCGGCGGGGACGGCGAGCAGGCGGTCCACGACCGCCGCCCAGTCCTCGTCCGTCGCGGTCGGAGTCGCCGTGAACACCTCGCGGAGGCTGTGCACCGGCGAGTGGATGTTGGAGACGGCCCGCAGCCCCTCCTCGGCCTCATGGATGGCGAGATCGGCCGTCAGGCGCTCGCGCAACAGCCGTGCGCAGCGCTGTTCCGCCTCCGTGTCCGCGCCCGGTACCTGCTCGGCGGCGTCGAGTTCCACGAGGGTCCTGCGGATCAGCTCGGCCATGGCGGCCTGGCCGGCAGGTGAGAGATCGGGCAGTGTGCGAGAGCATTCTGCGACACCGAGATAGGTACCGGTGATCGGGTCGAGTGCGATGTATGCGTCGACGTAGGCGTCGGCGACCTGGCGCGGCAGTGCGCTGCTCGATGTGTCTGGCATGTGGACATCCTCGTACGGCGGAGGCCTCTTCGTCACCGGTATGCGCCCTTCGGACTCGGCGCGGGTGGCGAAGTGGCCCGCATGCGACTTCGCCGCGGCCATGGCTCAGCACCGGTTCGGCCGGGTTCGCCCCTGGTCGGTACGGGTCGCCACCGGCTCGGCACCGGGCCGGTGGCGACCGTAAGATCCGTCACAGCACGGGGGCGTCGGGGCGTGGCTCCTGTGCGCCCGTGGCGGGAGGCAGGAGGGGACCGCACTCCCACTGCTGGAAGATCAACCGGGTCTCCACCCGCGCGACCTCGCGGCGTGAGGTGAATTCGTCCAGGACCAGCCGTTGCAGATCCGCCGTGCCGGCGACGGCGACATGCACCAGGTAGTCGTCGGGCCCGGTGAGATGGAACAGCGCGCGGGACTCGGGCAGCGCCCGGATCCGTTCGACGAACGGACCGATCAGCTCGCGGCGGTGCGGCCGGACCTGCACCAGGAGCAGCGCCTCCAGGCCACGGCCGAGCCGGGCCGGATCGAGCCGCAGCTGGTGTCCGAGGATCACACCGGAACGGCGCAGCCGTGCCACCCGGTCCAGACAGGTGGACGCTGCCACACCCACTTCGGCGGCTAGCTCCCGATACGTCATCCGTGCATCGTTCTGCAGCAGTCGCAGAATATGCAGATCCACCGGGTCCAGAGCGACGGATTCAGCCATCGGCCGAACGTAGCACGGGTCTTCCCCGCAATCATCCGTCCACTGTTCAGAGTAGTGGCATGGACACCGAATCCCCCGCGCTGACCACCCCGGCACCCACCCGGCCCAGGGCGCTCGCCACCGAAGCCGTGCACGCCGGACGCGACGATCTCGCCTCTCTCGGTCTGCACGCCGCACCGATCGATCTGTCCACCACCTACCCGTCGTACGACTCCCGGGGCGAGGCCGAGCGCATCGACGCCTTCGCCGCCACCGGCGCGAAGCCCGACGGGCCGCCCGTCTACGCCCGGCTGGACAACCCGACCACGGCCCGTTTCGAGACGGCGCTCGCCCGTCTGGAAGGTGCCGAGAGCGGAGTCGCCTTCGCCAGCGGAATGGCGGCGCTCACCGCCGTGCTGCTGGCCCGGGCGAGCACGGGGCTGCGGCACGTGGTCGCGGTGCGTCCGCTCTACGGCTGCAGCGACCACCTCCTGGGCGCCGGGCTGCTCGGCACCGAGGTGACCTGGACCGATCCGGCCGGCATCGCCGACGCGATCCGTCCCGACACCGGGCTGGTGATCGTCGAGACTCCCGCCAACCCGACACTGGCAGAGGTCGACATCAGGGCCGTGGCCCACTCCTGCGGCTCGGTGCCGCTCCTCGTCGACAACACCTTCGCCACGCCCGTACTGCAGCGCCCGCTCGAACACGGGGCCCGGATCGTGCTGCACAGCGCGACCAAGTACCTCGGCGGGCACGGGGACGTGATGGGCGGAGTCGTCGCCTGCGACGAGGAGTTCGCCGCGTCACTGCGGCAGGTGCGCTTCGCCACCGGCGGCGTGCTGCATCCGCTCGCCGGCTACCTGCTGCTGCGCGGGCTGTCCACGCTCTCCGTGCGGGTCCGGGCCGCGTCGGCGAGCGCCGCCGAACTCACCCGCAGGCTCGCCGCCGACCCCCGCGTCGCGCGCGTGCACTACCCGGAGCTGGGCGGGGCGATGGTTGCGTTCGAGGTGTACGGGGATCCGCACCGGGTGATCGCGGGAGTCCGGCTCATCACTCCGGCGGTGAGCCTCGGCAGCGTGGACACCCTGATCCAGCATCCGGCCTCCATCAGCCACCGCATCGTGGATGAGGGAGACCGGCAGGCCGCAGGTGTCAGCGACCGTCTGCTGCGCATGTCGGTCGGTCTCGAGGACGTCGAGGACCTGTGGGCCGATCTGTGCCAGGCGCTCAGCGACGGATCTGCGGGTGCTGTTCCGTCTGCTCGTGCGCAGGACCGGGCCGGTCGGGAGACGCAGCCAGCCGGGCGGTGATCACCAGCGTGCCCTCCTCGATCTGGTAGTCCAGGGGCAGTGCGAGTGCGCGCATCGCCGCGACCATGCCCGTGTTGTGGGCCTGGGTGACGGCGTACACACTCTCGCAGCCGGCCTCGACCGCCAGGGCCACGAGCCGGCCCAGGAGCTCGGAACCGATGCCGCGGCGTTGCCAGTCGTCCTCCACCAGGAGGGCGACCTCGGTCTCGTCCCCGTCCCAGAGCAGGTGGCCGAGCGCCACGAGCCGGCCGGAGGCGGTCTGCACGGCGAGGGTGCGGCCGAAGCGCGGGCTCAGGAGGTGGTCCAGGTAGCGGTCGGCGTCCCGGACCGGGCCGTGGTAGCGCAGGCCGAGGGTGTGCTCGGAGCAGCGGTCGTGCATGGCGCGGGCGGCGGCGACGTCGCTGCGGTCCGCGCGGCGCACCGTGATCTCGTTGCCCTCGGGAAGAGTGAGGACGTCCTCGCTGCGCGGGACGCGCGGGCCGAGCCGGGCGTCGAGCTCGACGAGGGCGCGGGCGCGGGCGAATTCCGTCGGGGTGAACGGGAGATACGGGCGCTCGACCGTGATGACTCCGCCCGAAGGGTCGCGCAGTCTCATCACGGTGTCCTCCAGGACACCCTCCACGGGCGCGCTCTCACCGGTGGGACGCCCGGTGATCGACAGGGCGGGCAGCGAGTGGATCGTGCACCGGCCGAGGAGCTGGCGGAGCGCCAGCGGGAGCTCGGCCGCGTCCAGTGCCGTACGGGTGGCAAGGCCGATGACCCGGGTGGGGGTGTCCACCAGGTCGTGCGCGTCCGCGCGCTCGATCCAGGTGGAGGTACCCCCGGCGGCGGCGATCTCCCGGGTGAGCTGCTGGGCCGGCAGCTCTGCGGGCGACCGCAGCAGGAACTCGTCGACGGTGCCCTGCGCCAGCGGGTGCGTCTGCAGGGTGAGGATGTCGATCCGGTGCCGGGCGAGGACGATGCAGAGGGCGGCCAGGGCGCCGGGGGTGTCCCGCACCGTCGTCCGCATGCGCCACAGCACCGTCTCCGTCTCCACGGCCTCGTCGGCACCGACGGAGGCGGTATCCGGATCCGTGCCGGCGAAGGACGTGCCGGTATCCGGGGGCGGGGCGTGGCTGTGCCGCCGGGCCCACCAGGTGTGGAACGCGGCCGTGGCCACCAGGGCCACGGCCGAGGCCATGAGCAGGTAGGGGCCGTCCGGCTGGTGCCCGATCAGGTTCGCGATCGCGTCGGCCACGGCAACCGCCGTGAAGAGAGCGGCCAGTTCGATCAGGTCCCGCCGCCAGTGGTGGGGACGGCGGGCACTTTTCGCGGATGTCACATCAGTCATGTCCTCACTGTGACCGACCGGTGTTGCCTGATCACGAACGCATTGTGACTGATGGGTTACGTGTGGATCTGGTCGCCTATCAGTACCTTTTGGCTTTCCCCGTCGACGGCCTCCCCGCCGTACCCGGGCCCGGAGGCCGCCAGCAGCCGGGTGGCCTGCCGCACCAGCTGCGAGGAGCCCCGCCGACCGGCCGTCGCGGCGAGGCCGGCGATCGGCTCCGTGGCCACCGGGCCGCAGCGTTCCGTGCACATGGCCGCGACGGCCAGGATGTCGCCCAGCCCGTGCGGCGCCTTCTCGTAGGCCAGCAGACTCGGCAGCGCCGCTGTGAGCACCGACAGGACCGTCCGGTACGCGCCGGTGGCGGCGGCCGTACGGGCGGAGTCCGCGAGCCGCTTCGGCTTCACGAGATCGTGGTCGACGAGTACGGCCAGCTCCCGGCCGAGCACGCTCGCGTCCAAGCGCCCCTGGGCGGCGAGTACGAGCAATGCGTCCACCGCCGAGAGGCGGTCCTCCGGACGGCGTGCCCCCAGTCCGTACGCCAGGGCGAGATGGATGGCATCGGCGGCAGGTCCACCCGCCTCGACGAGTCCCGGAAGCACCCACGACCCACCGTCCGGGCCGTCGTCCGCGCCGTGCATGAGCGTGGGTATCAGCCAGGCGGCGAGCGCCTCGCCGTCCTCCGGGAGTGCCGCGAGCCAGTGCTCCGAGCGGGCGGCGGCCCAGTGGTAGCAGGGGCTCTGATCGGGGTGGTGCGGACGGCCCAGCCAGTGGAACGCGCGCGGGAACTCCTGCTGGATGTCGAGGCGTTCCTTCGTGGCGAGCAGCACCCGTCGGGTTCCGGCGGCGGACCGCTGCCACCAGGTACCGGAGGTCGGGAGGTCGCTGTCCGACCGATGCCGCAGTACCGGCGCGACCGGCGTGTCCGCCCGCAGCCACGAGGCGAGCCGGTCGCCCTCCGCCGTGCCGAGCAGGGCGGCGTCGGCCGCGGCCCGCAGGCTGTCGGTCCGGCGCACACGAAGCAGCGCCTGCGCGAAGTCGACGGGCCCCGGCAGGACGCCGAGCCGACGATAGGCCCGCAGCCGCTCCACGAGTTCGCCGGCGTCCAACGAACCGGTGTGCCGCGTCGGTGTGGCCAGCAGGAACGGCACCTGCCCCGTCGTCGCGAAGGCGGCCGCCTCCCACAGCCTCGCGTACATCACCCCGTCCAGCGCGGCATGCGGGCAGGTGCCCGTAGCCGTCCACCGATTACGTCCGTCGTGGACGGACCGGAACGAGATCCGGCCGAGCAGCGATGCCACGACGAGATCGAGACCGCCGGGATTCCTGGTGAACCACCGGTCCACCTGCTCCTGCCTGAGGTCCTCGAGCCACCATTGTCCCGCCATCGCCTCGCGCAATGCCTCCGTCAGCGCCGTGCGGTCGGTCCGGGCGTGACGGATCAGACCGTCGAGCGCGCGCTCGAACGAACACACCTCACGTGATCCGGAATTCACCAGGGCGGCCACCTCCTCGACGAGCTCGGCCACCGTCCCCGGGGCGGGTCCGAGGAGACGCGCGGCCGGCACCGGGGGCAGGATCTCCTCGTAGGGCTCATCGGCAGGTTCCTCGTCCAGCAGGTCCCCGAACACCTCATGGGCGGCGGCCCGGTGCATCGGTCCCAGCCGCGCCGCGGCGAGCGCGAGGTCCTCACGCACGGCGTCACTCGCCGCACGGAGGTGACGCGCCGTCAGCTTCAGGGCGCGCTCCTGGACGTCCATGTCCTCGTGCCCGAAGGCCTCGGCGACGACCGGAAGCAGTGCGTCGGCGCCGGACGCCTCCCGGCGCAGCACCTTGCCGATCAGCACCAACTGGGCGCGCACCAGCTTCTTCTCCGTGCGGAACAGCACCGAGCCCGAGACATCGGCGAGCACACGCGTGCTCAGCTCACCGCGCGCGTCCAGCCGGGAGAGCACCTCCTGCGCATGGCCCGCGACGATCGCCACGCCGTCCGCGGCCATTCCCGACCAGTCCGGGACGCGCGCCGTCTCCTCCTCCTCGGTCAGGCCGAGCGCACGCACCACGGCCAGGTAGAAGCGCAGACTCCCCGGCCGTCCCCCGCGCAGCAGCCGCTTCACGGCCCCGTCGACCAGCACGGCACGGTCCAGAACCCCTTCGGTGGCCAGCGCCGCCAGTGCGGTCGGCCAGTGATCGCCGGACTCCGGATCGTCGTACCAGTACAGCGTGGACGGTGGCTCGGGCCCCTCGAACAGCCTCGGCACCATGGCCGTGAGATGCGGTTCGGCGCGCAGGATGTCGATCAGCGGGTTCCGGTCGTTGCCGTGCCACCGGCGGGAACCGACGTACGACACCCAGGCCTCCACCATGGTGTCCGTGACCGGCATCGGGCACTGCGCGATGCGCACCAGCTCGGCGACGAACCGGTAGTCGGAGTCCGTCGTGGCCATCGACGGACGTGCCGCCAGCCGATGGGCGAGGTCGGCGAGCCAGGCCGGATCACGGTCCGCGAGCACCTTCAGCACCAGGGGGTACGGGGTGCCCGACCAGTCGCGCAGATCCCTGCCGCCGATCCAGGCAGCGCAGGCCGCTGCGCCGGTGTGACACCCCGCACCCGCGACAAGCAGCGTGTTCCGGACCTTCGCCCGCTGCTGCCAGTCCCAGCCCCGGGCCTCCCTGCGCAGGGACTTCAACTCCGCGAGGGCCGCCTTGCGCCCCGCGCGATCGAGTCCGGCCACGAGTTCGGGCACGGCCTGCTCGTTGCCGTCCCGGACAGCGGTGAGGAGCTCCTTCATCGCACACCGCCCGCAACCGTGGCACCGCGGCGGACCATTCGGACGGCCAGCGCGTGCTTGCAGGGGCCGCGGCGTCCCCGGTAGTCCGCCCACCACTGGCAGGTACAGCTCAGCACTCCGTCGTTCTCCCGCACCTGGTAGCGGCGTTCACCGGAGGAGACGGCCGCCAGCTCGCCGTCGACCACGACCGCTCCCTGACCGGCCAGCTGCCGTGCCGCGACCAGACGCGGATTGTGCCGTTCGGCCCGGCGCGCGTCGTAGGGGAGTTCCCGGTGGAAGTACGCTGCGTCCGCGAGGTCGTACCCCACGCGCCCGGCCGTGCCCAACCGTGCGAGCGCCGCCCGTACCCGCTCCACCGTCAGCCCCGACTGCTCGGCCAGATCAGCGGGCTCGATCCTGGGCTCCCACGCCAGCAGCACGGACACCAGCTCGGCATCCGCCGCCGCGTCGTCCGTGGCCAGCGCCTCCAGCACTCCACCCTCACCCGAGAAACCGCGGGACGCGTCGGGCGACAGGGTCAGTGTCAGCCGCATTCCCGGCAGCACCACCTCCCAGGCACTCGCCGTCGCCGTACCGTCGGCCACCGGACCGTAGATCCGCAGAGCCGTCGCATGCCGCAACACCCGCTGGAGCGCGACCAGCCGCTCCGGGCCCGGCAGACAGACCGCACCCGCGACGGGCCGGGTCGTCGGCCTCAGGGTCTTCCCGGCGGGCACGACCCACCGGGCTCCCCGCGATGCGTTCCCCGAGGAGCGCGGCAGCGAACGGAGGAACCGGACAGCCTCCACCGCCGGGAGCTCGGCCCGCAGATCGAAACCGGCCGAAACCACCTGGGCCTCGGCGAAACCGCGCAGCCAGCGGTCCGGCAGCGGCACCTTCTTCTCCACCACCGGGCCGTCCATGGTGGTGACCGCCATCGCGTCGGGCCCGACCCGCAGGTGCAGCGGATCGTCCGCCGTTATCCGCGACAGTGCCTCCCGCAGCGGGTGGTTGACGTCCACATTCGTCGTCCCGTGCCCCGTCTCCGCCCCGTCGAGCCCGTCCCGCAGCACATCGAGACGCGCGTACACCCCGCAACAGCCCGAGAACGACTCGAAGCGCAGCCGGTCGCCGTTGCCCGTGACCACCGGGTCGAGGGACGACAGCAGCGTCCGCTGGTAGTAGCGGGCCGACGCCACATCGGCGACGGCCAGCAGCCCCCGCGCGGCGATCCTCGGCGAGGTGACGAATCCGGAGAAGAAACGGGGGTGCGCCTCGGCGCCGCGTGGTGTGAGACCTCCGGCGGTCTCCAGGCCGAGCAACTGCCCGGCCTGCGAGGACTCCAGGACGGACGGGCGTGAGTAGGCCAGGGCCTGAACGGATCGGGTCATGGGAAAACCGTAGGACCCGCCACTGACAACGGCCCCGGACGCGAGCCCGGGGCCATCTCTCAACGACGCCCGCTCACTGCCCCGTACGCCCCGGCTGAAGCACCTTGCTGAAGAGAACCGTGCCGCCCTGCGCCCGCAGCCGCACCGTCAACTCCCCGCTCCCGCCGTCGATGTCGACCTCTCCGAAGAACTGCGGCGACTCCATCGGCGACACATTCGCCCGGTCGGGCGCCCGGACGAAGACCCGCTCGGGGCCGAACGTGCCGTCGAGCGCGTTGGCCGGGAACCCGCCGGCTGCCAGCGGCCCCGACACGAACTCCCAGAAGGGCGCGAAGTCCTTGAACGCGGCGCGCTCGGGGGAGTAGTGCTGAGCCGAGGTGTAGTGCACATCGGCCGTCAGCCAGACGGTGCCCGTGATCCGGCGGTGCTTGACGAAGCGCAGCAGCTCGGCGATCTGCAGCTCCCGGCCCAGCGGTGCGCCCGGGTCCCCCTGGGCGATGGCCTCGAAATCCGTGGAGCCGTCCGGGACGACCAGTCCCAGCGGCATGTCGGCCGCGATCACCTTCCACACGGCCCGCGACCGCGACAGTTCGCGCTTGAGCCAGGTGAGCTGCTCGGCACCGAGGATGCCCGTCGTGTCGTCGGGCTGCCGGCCGGGGGAGTTGGCGTTGCGGAATGACCGCATGTCCAGGACGAACACGTCGAGCAGCGGACCGTGACGCACGACGCGGTGCATGCGCCCCTCAGGGGAGGAACGGTGCCGCGAGGACGTGTGCAGGGACGAGCCGTGGGCCGACACCGGGAAGTACTCGCGGAACGCCCGCATCGAACGAGCCGCGAGGAGGTCCACGTTCTTCTCGGTGTACCGGGCGTCGTCGAGGATCTGCCCGGGATACCAGTTGTTGCGCACCTCGTGGTCGTCCCACTGGATGACGGAGGGAACCTGGGCGTTGAACGCGCGCAGGTTCTCGTCCAGCAGGTTGTACCGGAAGTTCCCGCGGTACTCGTCGAGGGTCTCGGCCACCTTCGACTTCTCCGGAGTCGTGATGTTGCGCCAGATCCGCCCGTCCGGCAGCGTCACGCTCGGCTCCAGCACCCCGTCCGCGTAGATGTTGTCGCCACTGCACAGGAAGAAGTCCGGGTCGAGGCGGCGCATTTCGTCGTACACCCGGTAGCCGCCGATGTCGGGATTGATGCCCCAGCCCTGGCCGGCGATATCGCCGGACCACAGGAAACGCACCCCGTCACGGCGCCCGGCCGGGGCGGTACGGAAGCTCCCGTACACCGGCTTGCCGGTACGGCGCGGGTCGTGCGGATCCGAGAGCGTCACGCGGTAGTGCACCTGCTCGCCGGCCGGCAGCCCGTACAGGGGCGTCGTTCCGGTGAAGTCCGTGCGGGCGCCGATCAGCGGGCCGTGCCATCTGCGGGCCCGGCGGAACGACCCGGTCGCCGAGGTCTCGACCAGCATCCGAGCCGGACGGTCCGATCGCACCCACACCAGGGCCGAGGAAGCCGTCACATCGCCCACCTGCACACCCCATGCGGCGTTCGGCCTGCCCGACAGTGCGAAGGCCGGAGCGACGGTGACGGCGGAGGGAACGGCGAAGGCGGCCGAGGCGATGAGCGAGCCACGCAGCACGGTGCGGCGGTCCGGGGCCGGAATGCGAGGACGGTTCGACATCGATGTGCCTCCATGGGCGACGGGGCAGGCGGACTGCCGTAACGACGGGGCGGTCATGGCTGGGTGCCGAGTCATGCCTAGTGCCCGGTGGCGGCGGGCATGCCAACCGCAGATGAACAGCGAGCCGTGCGCTCCGCCCGATGTCGCTCGACGCCGCTGGACCTGTCCCGGTCCGCGCGGACTCGCCGCGCGCCACCGTGCTCGGCCCGTTCCCGTCCGCGCCATGCCACCAGCCGGACCGCGTGGTCCTCGCCGTCACCGGTCCGGTAGTAGCTCAGCGGGCGCGGCGGGATGCCGACCGCATCCGTCCTGAGCCGGTACTCCGCCGGAGAACCGAAGTGTTCGGGCAGGCGGGCGATGACGTGCGGGCAGGCAGGGGCGATCCCGCCGACCTCGGTCCTGCCGAAGCGGTTCTCGTCCCTCTTCGGGTAGGACGCCACCCGTCCCGGACCGTCCTGTCCTGGCCGCGCGCTTCGAGGACCGACGGCGGAACCGACTGCGAACGAGACCGACGTGGCCATGCCGCCAACCTTCGGGACGGTCCTGCCCGACCGGTCGGGACCGTGGCCTTGTCACCGACAATTACCCCTGCCTGGCCTGCAGTTCTCGGGTGGTGCGATTCCTGCTGGACACTGTCCGGGGTGTCGGCTGGGATGGAGGTGTGACTGTCGACCCCGCGACCGACCTCTTCGAAGAAAACCGGCCCGTCCTCACCGGGGTCGCCTACCGCATGCTCGGCCGCGCGGCCGATGCCGAGGACGTGGTCCAGGAGGCGTGGCTGCGCTGGTCGTCGGCGGAGCGCGAGGCTGTGCGGGAGCCGAGAGCCTTCCTCGTGCGGATCACCACCCGGCTGGCCATCGATCGCCTGCGCCACCTGCAGTCCAGGCGTGAGTCGTACGTGGGACCGTGGCTTCCCGAACCCGTCGTCACCTGCTTCGGGTCTTCCGTCCCCGACACGGCGGAACAGGCGGTCCTCGCCGACTCCGTCTCACTCGCCGTGCTGGTCGTCCTCGAATCTCTCTCCCCGCTGGAGCGTGCGGTCTTCGTCCTGCGCGAGGCATTCGGCTACCCGCACGCGGAGATCGCAGCCATCCTCGACCGGTCCGAGGCGGCGGTGCGCCAGGTTGCCGGCCGCGCGAAACGGCATGTGGAGGAACGCAGGCCGCGCTACGACGTCGATCCGGCCGCGCGCCGTGATCTCACCGAGCGCTTCCTCGCCGCCGCCTCGGGCGGAGACCTGGAGCAGTTGCTCGCCCTGCTGGCGCCCGATGTGCGGCTGGTCAGCGACAGCGGAGGCAAGTCGAAGGCGCCGCGACGGATCATCGAGACGGCGGACAAGGTCGGCCGCTTCCTCTTCGCCGTGGGACAGGAGGGGGTGTCGGGGAGGCAGGCCGCGATCGTGGAGCTCAACGGTGGCCCGGCCCTCGTGATGACCGCCGACGGGAAGCCGGACACGGTCTTCCAGGTCGAGATCAGGCACGGGGTCGTCCAGTGCGCGTACATCATTCGCAATCCAGACAAGCTGGCCGGTTTGCGTCTGAGTTAGGCGCTGCGACAGCTGTCGTTCGTCCTCCCGGGCCGACGCCCGGCTGTACGCGCGGTAACCACTCGCCGTGCTGCACGAGCCCCGCGGACCCGCCCGGACGTAGGGTTCTCTGCTGCCCGGGGGCATACGGCTGCACGAACGTCCTGTGAACGCTCTGCGGCAGCGGGTCGCTCCGCTCCGTTACGGGGGGAGTATTGGTCTTGACCAAGGTGGTACGCCACCCTAAGGTTTGGAACGTTAAGACAGGAACCTTTAATAAACAACGTCGCGGAACAGGCGCTGGGCGATTGCGGAGGACAGGGTGGGGACCACGCAGCTGGATTCGGTGCAGGAGCCGAAGTACTGGCACCTCAAGACCGTGCTCAGTGAGGCACTCGACTCGGACTTCGCGGTGGGAGAGATCCTGCCCAACGAGCGCGATCTCGCGGCGCGCTTCGGCGTAGCCCGCGCAACGCTCCGACAGGCTCTGGAGCAGCTGGAACTCGAAGGCAGACTGCAGCGACGCCGGGGCGTGGGCACCACCGTCGCCCCGCCCCGTGTAGGCGTCGCCGTCGCCGCGGCGCAGCACGACTGGGCCGGCGGCGGTTCGGACGACGCGTGGCAGCCCGTCGAGTGCACCACCGCGACGGCTCCTGCCGCCGTGGCCGCCGTATTCGACGACGGCGCCGCCGAAGACGTGCACGTCGTGCGCCGTATCCGCCTCGCCCGCGGGCAGTCCGTCGCGGCGGAACTCCTCTACGTCCCGCGGTCGTCCGTGCCCGATCTCCCGACGATCGACGCGCCGTCCGGCCCGGCCCGGGCACGGAGCGTGCTGCGCGAGCTGCACCGTCTCGGCCTCGACGGCCAGGACCGTTCGGTCGAGCTCGGATCGGCTCGCGCGGACGACGCCAGGGAGCTCGACCGGCTTCCCGGTGCCCCGGTCCTCGTGGTCACGACGCGCTACTTCGCCGCCTCCGGTACGGCCGCCGTATCGGTGGCCACTTACAGGGCCGACACCTGCCGGCTCACTTTCGGGGACTCGGGGGCTCTGGAGATCAGCCACCAAGAGCAGGAGCGGCAGGCCTCCTGACCCGTTGGCTCCGAGCTTCCTGTCCCGGCGCCGAAGAGCTGCCCCCGGAGCGCGGCAACACCCTGCGGCCCGTCGCAGTCAGCGACGGGCCGTCACCGCTCCCTCCACGGCGAAGAGCTGCTCCTCGACGTGGTCCAGGGCCAGTCGCAGGGCACCGGTCGCGACCGCCGCCTCACCCAGCAGCGAGAGGGCCACCCGGGGCGGCCGTAGACAGTAACGGGCCAGCTCGTCGCGGAGCGGATCCAGGACACCGTCCAGGCCGGCGGCCCAGCCCCCGATCACCACCAACTCGGGGTCGAGTGCCAGGACCAGAGCCGCGACATCGTGCACCAGCCTGTGAATGAACCGCTCGACGGCTGCCTGGGCCCCGGCGTCGCCCTGCTTGGCCGCGGCGAACACCGCGGCGACGGCGTGCTCGTCCAGCGGATGCAACGGGGTGTCCGTCGTGGAGAGCAGGTGCTCCGGTGTCACGTCCCGGCCCAGCAGATGCAGCGCGCCGATCTCTCCCGCCGCACCACCGAACCCGCGGTGCAGCCGCCCGCCGATCAGCGCACCCGCCCCGGGGCTCAAGCCGGCCAGCACGAAGACGATGTCGTCGGACTCGACGGCGGCACCCTTCCAGTGTTCAGCCACGGCAGCGGCATTGGCGTCGTTCTCCACCAGCACGGGGCAGCGGAAGGAACGCCGCAGCTTCTCGCCGAGTGCCAGGCCGGTCCAGTCGGGCAGCGCCGTACCCAGCCGCACGGTACCGTCGGCCTCCACGATGCCAGGGCTGCCCACACCTACCGCGCGCAGGCTGCTCCGTGCGACCCCGGTGCGCCGCAGGACATCGGCGATCATGGCTCTGACCTGGTCGATCCTGACATCCGCGCACGCGGTCTCGGACACCTCACGGGAACCTGCGCCTATGATCCGGCCGTCCAGACCGGACAACAGGGCGGAAACCCGGTGCGGTCCGATCTCGATGCCCAGCACATGCCCTGCCTCGGCCCGGAACCTGAACCGTCTCGCAGGCCGTCCCTGCTTACGCGCTCCGCTCTCGTCGGGCAGTGCCTCGACGACCAGGCCCGCTGCGAAGAGCCCCTCGACCACGCCCTCGACCGTCGGACGGGACAGCCCGGTGATCCGGGTCAGGTCCGTGAGCGTCGGCGATTCGGCCCCCCGGAGGGCATGCAGAACCACCGCGGAATTGATCCGCCGCAGCAGAGACGGGTCCCCACCGGTCAGCCGGCCCACGGTGTGTCCTCCCAGGTCGTGCCCATGTCTGCCGGATCGTACTCGTTGGCCGAGGCCGCGGCGACAGCCACCCGGAGCCGGTACCGAGCGGTGACTTCGGTCAGCCCGGTGCCACGAAGCCGGACTCGTAGGCGGCGATCACCGCCTGGGTGCGGTCCCTGGCTCCCAACTTCGCCAGCACCGCGCTGACGTGCGACTTCACCGTCTCTACACCGACCACGAGCTTGGCGGCGATTTCCGCGTTGGACAGCCCCCGCGCCATCAGACGGAGCACCGCGGCCTCGCGGTCGGTGAGCGCCGCCCGGTCCATGACGGCCCGCGCCTTGGTCGTGCCGTACTCGGCGGCCAGCTGCCGGACCGCCGCGGGGAACAACAGCGACTCCCCCTCCGCCACCAGTCGCACCGCATGCACGATCTCCGCAGGCCGGGCTCGCTTGAGTAGAAAGCCGTCCGCACCGGCTCGCAGTGCCTCGTACACGTACTCGTCGTTCTCGAACGTGGTGACCACCAGAATCTTCGGCGGATCGGGGACGGTACGCAGCACCACCCGGGTCGCCTCGATCCCGTCCATCAAAGGCATCCGTACGTCCATCGCCACCACATCCGGCCGCAGTTGACGCACCAGAGGAATCACCGCCGCGCCGTCGGAGGCCTCACCCACCACCTCGATATCGGGCTGGGCCCCAAGGACCGCGCGCAACCCCGCGCGCACCAGAGGCTCGTCGTCGACCAGAAGTACGGTAACCGGCATCCGGTCAGCGTATGTGGTCCAGCGGGAGGCTCACGTGCACCATCCACTCTTCCTCGTACGGACCCGTCTCGGCCTTCCCGCCCAACAATGCGGCCCGCTCCCGGATGCCTCGCAGCCCGCTGCCGCCACGCTGCCCACAGGGCGCTCTCTCGAGAGGATTGGTCACCTCCAACTCCAGCGAGGCGTCCGTGACGCGGATTCTCACCCGTACGGGGACGGCCCCGGCGTGACGCAGCACATTGGTGAGCGACTCCTGCAGGATCCGGTACCCCTCACGGGACACCGTGCCGGGGATCGCTTCGAGTGGACCGGACACCTCCGCGTCGATCTTCGCCCCGGAGCCACGAGCCGAGTCCAGCAGCCTGTCGGCCTCGGAAATCGTCGGTCGCCCGCTTACGGGAGCGTCCGATTCGCGCAGCACCCGCAAAACCCGCTCCAGATCATCCAGCGCGTCCCGTCCCGTCTCCTCGATCGCGACGAGTGCCCGGGCTGTGAACTCGGGATCGCCCGCCGTCCTGGCGGCCCCGGCCTGTACGACCGCGACCGTCAGCGCGTGCCCGATCGAATCATGGAGCTCGCGCGCTATGCGATTGCGCTCGAGCAGTGTCTCTGTGCGCTCCTCCAGCGCGGTCATCCGCTCCGCCGGTGACGGGCCGAGCAGCCGACGGGCAGCGGCTGTGACGATGTCACCGCACAGCACGACCACACCGAGAAGCAGGAGGATCGGCAGGGGAGCGAGCAGGGCGCACCACCAGCCGGGCTCGACACCACGGGCCGCCCAGTCTTCGCTCGGAGCCGTTCCGAACGAACCTCGCACCAGATCGACCGTCGTCGCAGGCAGCCAGACCGTCGCGAGGGACGCCACTGTCGCGAGGACGAGCCGAACCTCCAGCCAGACAACGGTGCGCCGGCGGGCCGCCCATGTCGTGGCAGGCTCCGCGGAGATCGTGGCGTCAGGACGGCCCCGCTGCTCGGGTGTGAGCAGCAGTTGTGCCTGTACCCCCTCGGCGAGACGCATTGCCGGAAGCAGCCCGACAGGTATCGCGAAGAGAAACGGCATCCACGGACTGCTCGGAGAGATGAACAGCCACACGCTGACCACCGCGGACGGAATGAGCAGGTGCAGCCAGCGACTGTACGTGGCCGGTCGGGCCAGCAGTGCGAAGAAGCGGCGCATGCCGCCATCGTGCCAGGGCAGGCCGGGGCGACAACTCCCCCGGGAGAGGGAGACGATCCACCCGGGCGGGGGAGGCCGCGGTCCTCGCCCGGCCGCCAGGCTGAGGGCATGACCAGCATCGACGTGCATGAGCTGACCAAGGACCACGGACCCACCCGTGCGGTGGACCACCTCACGTTCAGCGTGCGACCCGGCCGGGTGACCGGCTTCCTCGGGCCCAACGGCGCGGGCAAGTCCACCACCATGCGCCTGGTCCTCGGCCTGGACCGGGCGACCAGCGGTACCGCGACGATCGGCGGGCATCCCTACGCCACACTGGGCAACCCGCTGCGCCGGGTCGGCGCACTGCTCGACGCCCAGGCGGCACACGGCTCGCGGACCGCCCGCAGTCACTTGCTGGCGCTCGCCACCAGTAACGGCATAGCGGGCAGCAGGGTCGAGGAGGTGCTCGCGGAGGCCGGCCTCGGCACGGTCGGCGGGCGGCGGATCAAGACGTTCTCGCTCGGCATGCGGCAGCGGCTCGGTGTCGCCGCGGCGCTTCTCGGTGATCCAGAGGTACTGATGCTGGACGAGCCGTCGAACGGACTGGATCCGGAAGGCATCATCTGGATCCGAGAGCTGATGCGGAAGCTGGCCGGTGAGGGTCGCACGGTGCTGGTCTCCAGTCACCTGATGAACGAGACCTCTTCGTTAGCCGACCATCTGGTCGTCCTCGGCAAGGGAAGGCTCCTTGTCGACATGCCGATGAAGGAGTTCCTCGCCTCCCGGAGCCGGCCCGGTGTCCGGCTGCGCACGACGGAATCCGCGCGGCTGCGTGATGTGCTGATCCGTAAGGGATACGTGCCCGCACAGGGTGAACACGGGCGCTGGACGGTGGACGGAGCCACGGCGGAGGAGATCGGGGCCCTGGCCGCCCGTGAAGGCATTCCCCTTCTCGAACTCATCGATGAGCAGGCCACGCTGGAAGAGGCCTACCTCGATCTCACGGCAACAGCAACGGAATTCGCCGCCGCCACGTTCCCCACCGCCGGCCAGGAGGTCTGACCGCCATGACCATGTCGACGACCGCAGTACTGCACTCCGAGTGGATCAAGATCAAATCGGTGCGGTCCGTTTCCGGTTCCCTCATAGCGGTCTTCGCGGCCACACTCCTCGTCACCACGCTCGTCTCCTCCACCGTCGGGCAGGCAGAGGCGGACAACCCGGGTAACGACATCGTCTTCTCCGCCTTCTACGCGCTGAACTTCGGCCAGATCGCGGCCATCAGCTTCGGTGCCACCGCGCTGTCCTCCGAGTTCCTGAACGGCGCCCTGCGGATATCGCTCACGGCAGTCCCGAACCGCAGCCTCTTCTACGCCGCGAAGACGGCGGTGGTCGGTGGGCTCGCCCTCGTCGTCGGGCTGATCACCAGCTTCACCGCGTTTCTGGTGGGCCAACTGTTCATGGGTGAGTACGCGATCGGTCTCGGTGAGCCGGGCGCACTGCGGGCGGCGGTCGGTGGTGGCGTCTACCTGGCTCTGATGGCCCTGTTCGCGGCGGGACTGACGGCGGTGCTGCGCAGTGCGACTGCCGTGCTCAGCCTGCTCATTCCCTTCATTCTGATCGTCTCGTTCGTCGTCGGAGACATAGCGGGCGGAGTCGCCCGGTATCTGCCGGACCGGGCTGGGCAGCTGGTTCTGTACCAGAATCCGGACGGACGCCTGGGACCGTGGACCGGGCTGGCCGTCACCGCCGGATGGGCCGCCGTCACGCTGCTCGCCGGTTGGTGGACCGTGCGGAACAGAGACGCCTGAGCAACGGCACGGGGATCACACTTCACTCTTCGCGCGCCCGAGGCGAAACGGGATCCGGGTGCCCTCGGGAGTCGTCGAGTGGTGGGGACGAAGTCAGATGTCAGTGGGAGACGCTTTACTGACGGCATGACCACCGCACACCACCTCCGCCTCATCGACGGAATGCGCACCAGGGAATTCCCTCCGGAACGCACCCTGTCGGGCTCGGGAGTCAGCGGGCCCGGGTACCACGCGGCATTCCTGCACGGGGAGGAGTACGGGGACGACGGGGACGCAGCGGGGCAACGGGAGTGCGACGAGGGGGAGTACGCCGAGCACCGGGCGCAACACCTGGCGGATCACGATGCCCTGCTCACGTTGCTCACGCTGCGCTGGGGCGAACCACAGGCCGTCAGTTTGTGGAGCTCGCAGGAACGAATGATGGCGGGGGAGGTGATAGCGGAGCCCTGGGGCGACGTTGTGTTGAGCTGTGAGTATCTCCAGCTCTGGCGGGTGGAGGACCGCTGGATCGCGGTGGCGCTCCATGTCGAGGACGAGGGGCCGGGCTGCGGGTTGAGCATCCTGGTAACAGTGGTCGACCCGCCCTAGGAGACAGCGGTGGCAGTGGCCGACCTGTTCTGTGAGGCAGCGGCGGTCGGCGCGGCGGGCACGTCGTATCCGACGAACTCGGTGATGCGTGCCCGGGGTCAGCAACTGCGGTCGGCCGGTGAAGCGATGCGTACCGACCTCGAAGCCCGTACTCCGGCCGACAGCCATCCCGGATCGAACCCGCGCATCTCGAACCACTCACGGATGACGGCGGCACGTCTCGAACAACGGTGGCGGGATCTGCGTTCGAGCGGGCTGCAACCGGCGTGCCATCCACGAGGTTCGGGGAAGGTATGAATCGTGCCAGGCCCGCCGGTTCGCGGTGGGGTCCGGGAGTGCCCATGGCGTGGTCCCCTGAGTGACGGCCACTCACCGGGTGACCCCTGATTCGAGCACCGCGCCGGACCGGCATCCGCGCCAGGCAGGTTCCGGCGCCCGTCTCCAGCACGGTGCAGGCCTGCCCGGAGGATGGGGAGCAGTGAGAAAAACAGCCCGCCCGGCGACCACGTCGGGGACGACGCGGGCGCGGGCGGGCTGGACCTCTTCAGGTGTGTTCCGGCAAGGGAGCCGGCCGTCAGAGAATGGAGCCGGGCGCGTAACCGGCGGCTTCCGGGTGCTGCTTGGCGATCTCCTCGATCCGGGACACCAGAGCGGTGACCTGGTCGCCCGCCGCACCGGTGAACGACAGCTTGTCCGCCATCAGGGCGTCGAGCTGTGCGCGGTCGAGGGGGATGCGCTCGTCGGCGGCCAGCTTGTCCAGGAGCTCGTTGCGCTCCGCGCCCTGCTCCCGCATGGCCAGCGCCGATGCGACCGCGTTCTCCTTGATCGCCTCGTGCGCGACCTCGCGCCCTACCCCGGCCCGTACGGCGCCCATCAGCACCTTGGTCGTGGCCAGGAACGGCAGGTAGCGGTCCAGCTCACGCGCGACGACCGCCGGGAACGCACCGAACTCGTCGAGCACGGTGAGGAAGGTCTCGAGCAGGCCGTCGAACGCGAAGAAGGCGTCCGGCAGCGCAACCCGGCGGACCACGGAGCAGGACACGTCGCCCTCGTTCCACTGGTCGCCCGCCAGCTCGCCCGTCATCGACGCGTAGCCCCGGAGGATCACCATCAGGCCGTTGACGCGCTCGCAGGAGCGGGTGTTCATCTTGTGCGGCATCGCCGACGAGCCGACCTGGCCCGGCTTGAAGCCCTCGGTCACCAGCTCGTGCCCGGCCATCAGCCGGATGGTCTTGGCGACCGACGAAGGCGCCGCCGCCAGCTGCACCAGCGCGGTCACCACGTCGTAGTCGAGAGAACGGGGGTAGACCTGGCCCACGGAGGTGAAGGCCTGAGCGAAGCCGAGGTGCCCGGCGATGCGCTGTTCCAGGTCGGCGAGCTTGCCGGCGTCGCCGCCGAGCAGGTCCAGCATGTCCTGCGCGGTGCCGACGGGACCCTTGATGCCACGCAACGGGTAACGGTCGAGCAGGTCCTCCAGCCGCCCGTAGGCGACCAACAGCTCGTCCGCGGCCGTGGCGAATCGCTTGCCCAGCGTCGTCGCCTGCGCGGCGACATTGTGCGAGCGGCCCGCGATGACCAGCTCGCGGTATTCGGCCGCCAGCTTGCCGAGCCGGGCCAGCACCGCCACCGTGCGGTCGCGCATCAGTTCCAGCGAGAGCCGGATCTGCAGCTGCTCGACGTTCTCGGTGAGGTCCCGGGAGGTCATGCCCTTGTGGACCTGCTCGTGGCCGGCGAGGGCGTTGAACTCCTCGATCCGGGCCTTCACGTCGTGCCGGGTGACCTTCTCGCGCTCGGCGATGGAGGCGAGATCGACCTGGTCGAGCACTCGCTCGTAGTCGGCCAGCGCGGCGTCCGGTACCTCGATCCCGAGGTCCTTCTGAGCGCGCAGCACCGCCAGCCACAGCTGACGTTCCAGCTTCACCTTCTGCTCGGGGGACCAGAGGACGGCCAGCTCCGTAGAGGCATAGCGGCCGGCCAGGACATTGGGGATGCGAGGCTTCGCAGACACAGCAGTCACGTGTCCGGATTCTACTGGCGGTTTCTGCAGGCTGGCGCCGCGGTCCGGTGTGTGGCTTCCTACGAAGGCCTGCCGAGGGTGCCGAGGGTGCCGAGGGTGCCAGGCGTGCCGCGCGGCACCACGGCTCCCCACCGAGCGACCGGCTCGCCGCCTCCGGCTCCTCAGTGTGCTACGGACCGGTCAGCCGTCGAGCCGACGCCAGCTCGTCACCGGGCCCGGGGCAGCCCCGTCCTCCGGCGTGATCCAGAAAGCTCTCCCGAGTGCCCCGTCGAACTGGGCGCCGCCCCGCCCGTCGCCGGAAGACCTCCCGGTGAGCCGCCGCCCGATCCAGGGCATCAGATGCTGTCGGGCGAACCGGACGTCGTCCACCCGCCGCCTCGCCCAGCGGGCGGGCGGCGACACGGGCATCGGAGTCCGCCAGTCACTCTCCGCAGGAAGTCCCAGCGTCTGCCAGATCGCCTCCGCGACCCGGCGATGACCCTCGGCCGTCAGATGCAGCCGGTCGACGTCCCACATCCGCGGATCGCCGAGCGACGGCGCAGCGTACAGGTCTGCCACCAGCGCGCCGTGGCGCTCCGCCAGGTCGTCCACCAGCGAGAACAGTTCCTCCATGCGCGGACGGAAGCGTTCCATCACCGGGCCGTTGCGACCGGGGCTGCGCATCAGCACCAGCGTCTTGCACGACGGTGCGAGCCGCTCCACGGCTTCCTCCAGCCGGCCGCGGACCATACCCATGTCGCACTTCGGCCGCAGGGTGTCGTTGAGCCCGCCCACGAGCGTGATCACGTCCGGTTGCAGTGCCGCAGCGACGGCGACCTGCTCCTCGACGATCTGGCTGATGAGCTTTCCGCGCACGGCGAGGTTGGCGTAGCGGAAGCCGGGCGCACGGGCCGCGAGCCGGGAGGCGAGGACATCGGCCCAGCCGCGGTACGTACCGTCCGGCAGAAGGTCCGACATTCCCTCGGTGAAGGAGTCGCCGACAGCGACTAGACTGGTGTAGGAGGCATTCAATTCCATGGCGGTGAGATCGTACCGTGACGGCGACCGCAGGACACCGGGGAAACAGGCAGGGGCGCGGCCGTCGCCGCGCCCCTCCCGTACGTCACCGTGAACCGGCGTCAGCGAGCCTGGGGCCTGCCCACCAGCTCACGCAGCACGTCCTCCATGGTGACCATGCCGGCCAGCCGGTCGTCCTCGTCGAGAACCGCTGCCAGGTGCGTACGGCTCCGCCGCAGCGCGGTCAGGACGTCGTCGAGCGGCGTCGCCGCCCGCACCCGGGCGATCGGCCGCAGTGCCGTCACCGGGAACGGGACATTGCGAGGCGTGGCGTCCAGGGCGTCCTTCACATGCAGGTATCCGAGGATCCGCTGTTCGCTGTCCATCACCGGGAAGCGGGAGAAGCCGGACTCGTACGAGAGCCGCTCCAACTCCTCCGGAGTGGTCCCGACCCTGGTGTACAGCACCCGGTCGACCGGCATGAGCACGTCCCGGACCGGCCTGCGGCCCAGTTCCAGCGCGTGGCGCAGCCGCTCCGCCGAACGGTCGTCGACGAGTCCGGCGTCCCCCGCGTCCTTGACGAGCCGCGCCAGTTCATCGTCGGAGAAGGTCGCGGACACCTCGTCCTTGGTCTCCACCCTCAGGAGCTTGAGCAGCGCGTTGGCGAAGGCGTTGATGGTGAAGATCACCGGCCGCAGCGCCCGGGCCAGGGCCACCAGCGGCGGCCCCAGCAGGAGTGCGGTGCGGGCCGGCTCGGCCAGTGCGATGTTCTTCGGCACCATTTCGCCCAGCAGCATGTGCAGATACGTCGCGACGGACAGGGCGATCACGAACGAAACCGGGTGCACCAGCCCGTGCGGGACGCCCACAGCGTCGAAGACGGGCTCCAGCAGGTGCGCGATGGCGGGTTCGGCGACGATGCCCAGCACCAGGGTGCAGAGCGTGATGCCGAGCTGCGCCGCGGCGAGGAGGGCCGACACATGCTCCAGGCCCCAGATGACGCTGCGCGCCCGCCGGTTCCCGGCCTCTGCCTCCGGCTCGATCTGGCTGCGGCGTACGGAGATCAGCGCGAACTCCGCGCCGACGAAGAATGCGTTGACGACCAGGGTCAGCAGGCCGATGAAGAGCTGGACGGCGATCATCGTTCGTCCTCCGTCGGCTCGTCGTCGGCGCCGGGCAGCGGTGCGTGCAGAAGGGCTCGCGCTGCGCGGTGCCCCGAGGCGTCCACCACGTCGATCCGCCATCCGGTGAGCTCGACCGTGTCGCCGACCACGGGGATGCGGCCGACATCGGTGGCGATCAGACCGGCCAGCGTCTCGTAGGGCCCGTCGGGCACCCGCAGTCCGATGGTCCGGAGCTGGTCGGTGCGGGCCGCCCCGTCGGCGGACCACAGGACGCGTCCGTCGGCGTCCTCACCGGCGGGCGCGAGGTCCGGCGTCTCGTGCGGGTCGTGTTCGTCACGCACCTCGCCGACGACCTCCTCGACGATGTCCTCCAGTGTCACGACGCCCGCCGTGCCGCCGTACTCGTCGATGACGACGGCCATGGCGAGCTTCCCCGACAGCCGGTCGAGCAGCCGGTCCACGGTGAGGGTCTCCGGAACCAGCAGGGGCTCGCGCAGCATGTCCGACACCCGCTTGCGGGGCCGCTGGTCGGCCGGAACGGCCAGGACGTCCTTGATGTGCGCGACCCCGACGACCGTGTCCAGGCTTCCCCGGTAGACGGGGAAGCGGGAGAGGCCGGTCGCCCGGGTGGCGTTCGCGACGTCCTCCGCGGTCGCCCGGATCTCGAGGGCGGTGACCTGGACACGCGGCGTCATCACGTTCTCCGCGGTCAGCTCGGACAGGTTCAGGGTACGCACGAACAGCTCCGCGGTGTCCGCCTCCAGCGCGCCCTCCTTCGCGGAGTGACGGGCCAGCGCCACCAGTTCCTGCGGGCTGCGCGCGGAGGCCAGCTCCTCGGTCGGTTCGAGGCCGAAGCGGCGCACGATCCGGTTGGCGGTGTTGTTGAGGTGGCTGATGAACGGGCGGAAGACCGCGGTGAACACCCGCTGTGGTGTGGCGACCACCTTGGCGACGGCGAGCGGGGACGAGATCGCCCAGTTCTTCGGGACCAGCTCGCCGACCACCATCAGGACCACCGTGGACAGTGCGGTGCCGATCACGAGTGCCAGCGAGGAGGCCACGCCCGGGGAGAGCCCCGTCGCCTCCACCGGCCCCCGGATCAGTTTGGCGATGGACGGTTCGGAGAGCATGCCGACCACCAGGTTGGTGACGGTGATGCCGAGCTGTGCGCCGGACAGCTGGAAGGTGAGGCTGCGTACCGCCTTGAGTGCTCCGGCCGCACCGCGCTCTCCTCGCTCGACGGCCCGTTCGAGCTCGCCGCGCTCAACGGTGGTCAGGGAGAACTCCGCCGCCACGAACGCGCCGCAGGCGAGGGAGAGCAGCACGGCCACGAGGAGCAGTAGCACTTCGGTCATCGGTTCACCTCCGTCCCATGATCGGGCAGGGGCAGGAGGTTCGCGCGATGTCGGCGGTATCTACTACTGGGAGGCTCGCCCATGGGCGGACGCTCACACCTTTCGAAAAGTCGGACGGTTGGGGATCCATCGTAAAGGGTCGGCAAAGTGTCGGACGTTCCGGTTGTCCGTCGAGTCCGCTCCTCCCGCGCCTCGGCCCGGCATCTCGGCGCGGCCCCCGGGCCGGCGCGTCTCAGGGGGTGAGGTGCTTCACCCACCTGCTCCATCGGCCCTCCGGCGCATACCCCGCCGCGCGCCAGGCATGCTGCGCGAGTGCGTTGCGGTCCAGCACCATCGCGTCGCCCCGCCGCCCGCCCAGTGCGGTGAACCGCTCCTCCGCGGCGGCGAGCAGTGCCGTACCGACGCCGCGACGTCGCTGGCCGGGGTGGACGGCGAGCCGGTACAGATGGCATCGCCAGCCGTCGAATCCCGCGATGACGGTTCCGGCGAGCACGCCGTCCCGCTCGGCGAGGATCAGTGCGCCGGCGTCGCGTGCCACCAGCCGTTCGACGCCGTCCCGGTCGTCGCTGATGCTGGTGCCCTCCGCCGCGGTCGTCCAGAACGCCAGAACCGTATCGACGTCGTCCGCCGTCGCCGCCCGGATCTCAAGATCATTCATATCCGTCATCCCATCACCGGTGGAGCGCGGGAGTCGAGCGGATTCCGGTATACGGGCGGCGGTCGCAGGTGTACGGACCACGAAGTGGTTCCTCTTGCCGGTGCTAGCGCGGACGCGCTAGCGTGATGTCGTGCCCAAGACTCAGCTGAACGTTCGCGTGGACGAGGCGACCGCCGAAGCAGCGCGGCAGCGCGCTCTGCAACGGGGGATGAGTGTGAACCGATACATCGAGGAACTCGTCAAGCAGGATGCGGGCGAGGTGGGACACACCTTCGTCGAGGCCGCGGCCGACTTCATGAAGCAGTACGAGTCGGTGTTCGCCGAGGAGTTCGGCCCGGAGCGCGAAGGCACCCGTTGAATCTGCGGATCGACCTTTCCTGGCTGCTCATGGTCGCCGAGCACAAGACGCCCGGTGATCCGCAGGTCGTCGACTGGGGCGCGCTCGTCGCAGCCGTCAGCCGGCACGAGGCGGAGATCTTCGGCAGCCCCGTCTACAGCGACCCGCACTCCCGGGCGGCAGCCATGCTTCAGCTGCTCCTCCACGTACCGGCGCTTGAACACTCCAACGCCATGTTCGCTTCCGCGGTCGCCTACGGCTACCTCGTCGCCTCGGGGCTGAAGATCATCACCTCGCCCGAGCAGGTGCGCGATCTCGCACGCCTGGTGAAGGAAGGCAAGGCGGACGTCCGGGCGATCGCCGACGAGCTGCGCCGGTGGAGCCTGTGACCCTGCCGCCCGGTCCGTGACGCCGGTCCGCCATGAGCGGAGACCATGTGCAGGGACCACGCGCAGTGACCGCAAGCGGAGACCGCAAGCAAGTGACCACGGGGCGGTGGCCGCCGGCTGGGTCCTCGATCGGGGCAGGGTGCCTCAGTCCACGACCATGGACCTGCGGGCCACACCGAGCACGCAGGGTGTGGACGGCAGTTGCACGCCCTTCTCCGGAATCCGCAGCCTGCGGTACGTGCCCAGCTCGAAGCCGGCCGCCTCGATCGCCGCGATCGTGTCCCGCGCCGTGTGACAGCCCCCGAACAGCAGCGGCCAGAACGTCCGGTCCACCCACCGCTGGGTGGTCGCCAGTGCTCGCCCCTGGGCCAGTGTGTGCTCGAAGAAGCGCAGTTCACCGCCCGGCCGGAGCACGCGCTTGATCTCGGACAGTGCCCGGGGCAGGTCCCGCACGGTACACAGCACCAACGACGCCACCGCCACGTCGAAGGCCTCGCTCTTGACCGGGAGCGCCTCGGCCGTGCCCGGCACCACATCGACCGGGACCTCCGCGCGCAACCCGGCACGGGCCGCCAGCTGACGCAGACCGCGTTCGGGTTCGATCGCCACCACCTCGGACACGGACCCCGGGTAATGCGCGAAGTTGAGGCCGTTTCCCGCGCCGATCTCGATGACCCGGCCCGAGACACCGGACAGCAGTTCCTCGCGGAGGCCGGCGATACCGCCTCTGAGGTCGGCGGTCACGCTCATCCGGGCGTAGAACCGGGCGAAGACCGGATGGTGTACCGCGTCCCGCGGGATCTTCGTGCTGCGCAGACGCATGACGGATCTCCTCGGCGGACGGGTACGGCTCCTTCAATTCTCCCCCGTACGGGCCGGCTCAGCCCTTCACCGGCCGAGTCGGCTCCCGCCCAGCTCCGGTGCCAGCCAACTCGCCGCACGCGCGCGGAAGTCGACGGGGGACAGCGACCCCGCCCCGGCGGGGACCACGCCGAGCAGCGGGGCGCCCGCGACGACCGGAAGGTCCTCGATGTTGCACCGGGCGGCCAGATCCGGTTCGGCCGGCATGCTGCCCACCACCACGCCGGGACATGCGAGGCCGCGGGCACGCAGCGCCTCCGCCGTCAACGCGGTGGCATTGAGGGTCCCGAGGCCCGCGGGAGCCACGACCAGCACAGGGGCGGCCATCAGCCGGGCGGCGTCCGCGAGCGTCGAGCCGTGCTCGTCGAAACGTACGAGCAGCCCGCCCGCGCCCTCGACCAGGACCAGATCGTGCTCCGTCGCCAGCTTCTGCGCCGCCTCTGCGATCTCGTAGGGGCGCACGGGCGGCAGACCGGACCGGCGTGCCGCGGTTTCCGGGGCCAACGGCTCGGGGAAGCGGGCCAGTTCGACCGCCGTCACATGGCCGCCCGCGAGTCGCACGACCTCGGCGGCGTCCCCCTCCTCCCCCGGGGCGAGACCGGTCTGGGCCGGCTTGAGCACCGCGACCCTCCGGCCGCGGCAGGCCGCCGCCACGGCGGCGGTCACCACCGTCTTGCCGATCTCGGTGCCCGTACCGGACACCACCAGAATGGTCATCTCAGCCTTCCCGCGCCGCCGCGCACACGGCCCGGCAGATCCGGTCCACATCGTCGTCACCCGTCACGTACGGCGGCATCGTGTACACGAGATCGCGGAAGGGGCGCAGCCATACGCCCTCGCGGACAGCCGCCCGGGTCGCGACCGCCATGTCCACCTCGTGATCGAGCTGTACGACGCCGATCGCACCCAGCACCCGTACGTCCCGTACGCCGGGGAGGCCGGTTGCCTCGGCGAGACCGTGCCGCAGCCCGGTACCGATCCGCTTCACCTCCTGCTCCCAGTCCTGGCCCAGCAACAGGTCCACGGATGCGCAGGCCACGGCCGAGGCGAGCGGATTGCCCATGAACGTGGGCCCGTGCGCCAGTACCGGCACCTCCCCGCTCGAAATCCCCTCCGCCACCCGAGTGGTGCACAGCGTCGCAGCCAGCGTCAGGTATCCGCCGGTCAGCGCCTTGCCGACACACATGACATCCGGGGACACCCCGGCGTGCCCGGCCGCGAAGAGCTTTCCCGTACGACCGAATCCCGTGGCGATCTCGTCGAACACCAGGAGTACGTCGTGCGCGTCGCACGCCTCGCGGAGCACCCGTAGATACGCGGGCGAGTGGAACCGCATCCCGCCCGCGCCCTGCACCACCGGCTCCACGATCACCGCGGCCAGTTCGTCGGCGTGCGTCGCGACCAGCTCCCGCAGGTGCCGGACGTAGGCGCCGTCCGGCTCCGCGTCGAAGCCGTCCGGCGGCGCGTCCGCGAAGACCTGCCGGGGCAGGGCCCCCGACCACAGTTCGTGCATTCCACCCTCGGGATCGCACACCGACATCGGCTGCCAGGTGTCCCCGTGATAGCCGCCGCGCCACGTCAGCAGCCGGTGCTTGGCGGGTCGCCCGGCCGAGCGCCAGTACTGCAGACACATCTTCACCGCGACCTCGACCGAGACCGATCCGGAGTCGGCGAGGAACACGTGCTGCAACGGCTCCGGAGTGATCTCCACCAGCCTGGCCGCCAGCCGGACAGCGGGCTCATGGGTGAGCCCGCCGAACATCACATGGCTCATCCGGTCCAACTGGCCGCGGGCCGCCTCGTTGAGCACCGGATGGTTGTAGCCGTGCACCGCCGACCACCAGGACGACATGCCGTCGACCAGCTCGTGCCGTCCGTGCGCCGGTTCGGCGAGCCGGAGCCGCACCCCGGACGCGGATTCCACGACCAGCGGCTCCTGCCGGCCCGGCATCGGGCCGTAGGGGTGCCAGACGTGGGCCCGGTCCAGGGAACGGAGCTCGGCGGGGGAGAGCGGATCAGGCATTGGGCGCGATGTCCGTACCGGCGCCGCGACGCCGGACCGCCACGAGATCCGTCCGCACCGGTTCCGTACGCACCGGTTCCGTACGCACGGCCGGGACCTCGGAGGAGTCCGGAGCGGCCGCGGGAGCGTCCCCGCAGGGGGCACAGCCGCCGTCGTGCGAACCGCAGCCCCCGCCCGCCGCGGCCCGGTGCCCAGGAAGCGTCGTCGTGTCCGCCCCCTCCACCTCGAAACCGGCGTCCGCGATCATGTCGAGGTCGGACTGGCCCGACTGGCCCTCGGTGGTCAGATAGTCACCCAGGAAGATCGAGTTGACCAGGTTCAGGGCGAGCGGCTGCATCGAGCGCAGATGGACCTCGCGCCCGCCCGCGAGCCGCACCTCGACGTCCGGGCAGACGAACCGGACCATCGCCAGGATGCGCAGGCACCGCTGGGGGGTGAGGTGCCACTCCTTGGCGAGTGGGGTTCCCTCGATCGGAATCAGGAAGTTCACCGGCACCGAGTCCGGGTCCAGCTCGCGCAGCGAGAACACGACGTCCACCAGATCGGCGTCGGTCTCACCCATTCCCGCGATCAGACCGGAGCACGCCGAAAGGCCCGCGGCCTGGGCCTGCTGCACGGTGTCCACCCGGTCGGCGTACGTGTGGGTGGTCGTGATCTCCCCGTACGTCCCCTCCGAGGTGTTGAGGTTGTGGTTGTACGCGTCGGCGCCCGCGGACCTCAGCCGGTCGGCCTGGCCCTCCGAGAGCAGGCCGAGGCAGGCGCACACCTCCACGTCCTCGTGCTGCTCCTTGATCGCCTCGATCGTCTGCGAGACCCGGTCGACGTCCCGGTCCGTCGGCCCCCGCCCGCTCGCCACGAGGCACACGCGCTTCGCGCCGCCGGCCACTCCGGCGGCGGCGGCCTTCGTCGCCTCGTCCGGCTTCAGCCAGGTGTACTTGAGGATCCCCGCCTTGGAACCGAGCCGCTGCGAACAGTACGAGCAGTCCTCGGGGCAGAGCCCGGACTTCAGGTTCACCAGATAGTTGAGCTTCACGCGCCGCCCGAACCACTGACGGCGCACCTTTCCGGCCGCGGCCACCACGTCGAGCAGGTCGTCGTCGGAGGTCGCCAGCACGGCGAGCGCTTCTTCACGGGTCGGCAGTTCGCGCCGCAGCCCCTTGTCCACCAGCGTGTTCAGCAGGTCCATGGCCCCGATCCTGACGTACGGCACCGCCTTCGGCCAAGGAGGAACCGGACAGCAGAGGTGGCCGAGGGTGTGTGTATTGCCACACCCTGACCTGCTGCGCACCCCGCTAGGGTCTGTGAGCTGCCTACAAAAGGGACCGCCCCCATGTCCTTCGCCCCGTTCGACTGGATCGATGACGAGGCCCGCCGCCGGGCCGCCGCCGGGCTCGTCCGGACCCTGCGCCCCAGGCCCGCCGAATCGGAACTGCTGGACCTCGCGAGCAACGACTATCTCGGCCTCGCACGCCACCCCGAGGTCACCTCGGCCGCAGCCGAGGCCTCCCGCCGGTGGGGAGCGGGTGCCACCGGCTCGAGGCTGGTCACCGGATCCACCGAGCTGCACGCCGAACTCGAACGCGAGCTGGCGGATTTCTGCGGCTTCGAAGCCGCCCTCGTCCTCTCGTCCGGTTACGCCGCCAACCTCGCCGTCCTCACCGCGCTCACCGGACCCGGCTCGCTGATCGTGTCCGACGCGGGAAACCACGCCTCGATCGTCGACGGATGCCGGCTCTCCCGTGCGGCGACCGCCGTCGTCCCGCACGCGGATCCCGCTGCCGTGCGCAAGGAGCTCCGCACCCACGGCGGACGGGCGCTGGCCGTCACCGACTCCGTCTTCTCGGTGGACGGCGACGCCGCCCCACTGACCGCGCTCGCCGAGGCCTGCCGGGACGGGGGAGCGGCCCTCCTCGTCGACGACGCCCACGGACTCGGCGTGCTGGGCGAGGGCGGACGAGGTGCGCTCGCCGCCACCGGACTCGCTGGCGGCGAGGGCGTCGTGGCCACACTCACCCTCTCCAAGTCCCTCGGCAGCCAGGGCGGGGCGGTCCTCGGCCCGGCCCGGGTCGTCGACCATCTGGTCAACACGGCCCGGACCTTCATCTTCGACACCGGTCTCGCACCGGCGGCCGCGGGTGCCGCCCTGGGCGGTCTGCGGCTGCTGCGCCGGGAACCGGAACGGGCGGGCAGGGCCCGGGCCGTCGCCACCGAGCTGTACGACCGGCTCACAGCGGCCGGGCTCACCGCCGTGCGCCCCGACGCGGCTGTCGTGTCCGTGCGCGCGCCGTCGGCCGAGGCGGCGGTGCGCTGGGCCGCGGACTGCCGCTCGGCGGGTCTCGCGGTGGGGTGCTTCCGGCCGCCGTCCGTCCCGGACGGGATCTCCCGGCTGCGGCTGACCGCACGGGCCGACCTGACACGAGAGGAGATCGCGGCCGCGGTGGCCACGATCGTGACGTGGGCGCCCGATCCGGCCTGCTGACCTCGTCAGCCCTCCCGGTGCTCCCGCAGGCTGGACACGAAGGACGTCCAGGCCGTCGCGGTGAAACGCAACGGAGGCAGGTGCACGTCCTTGGAGTCCCGTACGGCGAGCTGGTCGTCGCCCAGCGGCGCGGCTTCCACACAGTTGTTCATCCCGGTGCTGCGGCTGCTGCGCCGCCACCGGAGAGCGGGTTGTGCAAGACGGTCGGACATCGTGCCCCCCTCGGGCAGTCTGAAGGTCCGGTCAACCGCCGCGGCCGACTGCGGCGATGAGATCCAGCGAACGCTCCGGCGACAACGCGTGATCCTGCATCGTGCGGAACGCCGAGCTGTACGCCTCAAGGTCCTCTCTCCGCTCCAGATAGAGACTACTCGTCAAATGGTCAAGAACGACCACATCCAGATCGGAAGCTGTCGGAAAAGAGAAGATGACGAAGGGGCCGGTGAGGCCGATGTAGCTACCCGCCTCGAACGGAAGTAACTGCAGTCGCACATGGGGCAATTGGGCCATCATCACCAGATGGCGCAGCTGATTCCGCATGACCCGGGGACCACCGACGCCCCGCCGTACGGCGGCCTCGTCGAGCACCGCACTCAACTGGAGCGGTCTGGGCGCGTGCAGCACTCCTTGCCGGGCGAGCCGGACCTCCACCAGGGAGTCCAGCTGAGCGGGCGGCAGCCCGTCGAGGGAGGACCGGGTCACCGCCCGTGCGTAGTCGGCGGTCTGCAGCAGTCCCGGCACCACCGACGTCTCGAGGGTCCGAGCGGCGCCGGCCTGGGACTCCAGACTGATGAAGTCGCGGTACTGGGGCGGGATGAGACCGCGATAGGCGTGCCACCACCCGCTGCCGCCCCCGCCCGCCGGGCCCGCGAGCGTCTGCAGCAGCGTACGGAGCTGTACGTCGTCGACTCCGTAGGCGTCCAGTAACCGGGTCACGTCGGCCGGCTTCACCCCGCTCGCACCCGTCTCGATCCGGCTCACCTTCGACTGGTGCCAGCCCAGCAGCCGGGCCGCTTCACGGCTCGTGAGTCCTGAACCGTGGCGCAGGCCGCGCAGTTCCTCGCCGAGCTTCCGACGGCGTACGACAGGGCCGTGCCGCATGCCGGCCTCCTTCCGATGGACGGGGAGCCGGGCCCGTACCGGGTCGGCTCGGAAAGGGGCCAGTGTCGCGCCCGTACGGGGCTTACGGTGCCGATTTCACCGTATCGAGCGACAGATATATGCATATCTTGGTGGATCGCTGTTACGGAGGGCAGCATCGGTGGCAGTCTGACGCGAAGCACAATCCAGGCCGATCGCGGGTCGGTCCGGGCGGGAAGGGACGGCGTCGCCATGGCAGACCATCAGGAAGCATCCTTCACTCTGCCGAGCGATCCCGTCTCGGTATCCGCGGCCCGGAGACATGTGGCCAGGGTGCTTGCCGAATGGGGCCTGCCGGACAGCACCGAAGCCGCCGACGTCATCCGGCTGATCGTCTCGGAACTCGCCACCAACGCCGTCCAGCACACCTTCGGGCAGTCGCCCACCTTCACGGTGGAGCTCCGACTCGACCGGGACGTGGAGCTCTACCTCGGTGTGACGGACAGTCACCCGCGCTGGCCCCAGCGGCTGCCCGCGGCGGTACAGCAGGACAACGGCCGCGGCATGGTGATCATCCGGGCCCTGGCCAAGGAGTGCGGGGGGCGGCTCGGCGTCAGTCCCACCCCGGACGGCGGTAAGACCGTATCGATCGTCCTTCCCTGGTCCGTCCCCGCACAGACCTGACGTCCCGCCCAGACCTCGCGTCCGGTGAGGGCCCGCCTTCCGGCGCGGACCAGATCTCCTGTGCGGACCCGACCACGGCGTGCACACCCGTGGTCATTGCGCACCTGCCGCCCGGCCGAAGCCGCCGCGGAGCAGGGCCCTCGACGTGGTCGCGACAGCGGTATCGCGATCATCCCTGTGCACCACGGAGATCGTCCGCCGGAAGGCCGCGGGTTCCAGCCGGCGTACGGCGAGTGGGGCCGGGGACATCGAAGCGACCATCTCCGGCACCACCGCCACGCCGAGCCCGGCGCTGACCAGCGCGTAGCCGGGGGATTCGCACCAGGACTCGGCTGCCGGCCTCGGTGGTCGTACTGCCGGCGCTCGTCCCGTTCCCGGCCGTGGCCCTGCTGGTGGACCGTCTCGGCCGGTGGCTCCGCCGGCCGCGTACCGCCCGCGCCGTCGAGGGCGGCAGCGGCGCGGCGCTCACCGCGCTGGGGCTCGTACTGGTGACCGGGCCCTTGCTGCACTGATCCTGGTGGGTGCGGCCGTCAGCGGACCCTCCCGTACCAGACGTTCTTCGACCAGATCTTCTCCAGCCGGACCACGGCCCCGGTCTTCGGTGAGTGCCAGATCTTCCCTCCGCCGGCGTAGATGCCCACGTGGTAGACAGTGCGGCCCGCGTGGAAGAAGACCAGGTCGCCGCGTTGTCGCTGCGATCCGGTGATGTGGCGGGTCTTGTTGTACTGCTGCTGGGCCGTGCGGGGGAGTTTCTTGCCCGCCTTCTTGAACGAGTAGAGCGTCAGGCCCGAACAGTCGAACCGGTGGGGGCCTGTGGCGCCGTAGCCGTAGGGCGATCCCTTCTTCGAGGCGGCGATCTTGAGTGCCTTCGTCGAGTGGGCCGCGGCCTCGGCGTCGTTGACGAGGCCGGGGGCGAGCATGGTGGCGCCGAGGGCGACGGTGAGAACCGAGGCCGTTCCGGCCCGGGCGAGCAGAGACGGGACATGAACCTGCGCAGTCATGCGCAACCCTTCGTCAGCCGCCTGTGAAGGATGACCTGTCGGGTTCGGGCTGGCGAAGTTGCCCGGCCGCACACGGCGGCTTCACCCCGAGGGCCGTCCGGATGTCCGGTCGGCCCGATGTGCTCGGGTCCTCCACTCCTGCCGATCCACTTCTGTCGACCAGGCATCCGGACAGCGGCAGGACTCGGCGTCCGCCCGGACCGCCCCGCCGCGGTGGCGGGGGCTTGTCGTCCCAGGGATCTTTACTCACGTACGGCCGGATTTCCGAGCTGAAACGGCGTTATGTGAGAGTCGTCACGACTGATCCATTCAGGTGGACGGGATGGATCCAGGGCTTCGGCGGCGCCTGCCGACCAGCCCCGTACCAGCGGCGGAACGACATATTCCGCTCAGTGTCCGCGCGCGTCCGCAAGTTGAGCTGTCCCTCGTGCGGGGGACCGCCTACGCCGAACGAGCGAGGAAATCTGGGCGTCCCGTCGGGCGTGTCGTGAACGGGCCCGGAAGGGCCGTTGGTCCGGGGGAGTCGGGCGGGGCGCCCGTCAACTCGACCGGGCGGGGGGCATGGTGACCCGTCCCGCGCGCCGCTCCCCGTCCAGCAGCCGCAGCGCCCGCGCCAGCGTGGCCGCGTGGATCTGCGCCTCGCCCCGCTCGTGCATGACGACGAGGGCGTCGCGGAGGGAGGCCGCGCGGGAGGCCAGCGCCTGTGCGGCCCTGAGCGCCCCGTACGTGTCGCTGCCGCGGGCCGGATTGATCCGGCCGACCTGGTCGAGCACTTCCAGGTAGCAGTCGATGAACTGGGCCTCGGCGCGGGTCAGGGCGGGCAGCGGCGGGAGCTGGGGGGAATGCATCGGGATTCACCTCGCGGGGTGCGGCGGCTGGGACGGGGTGCGGTTCTCCATGACGTGGTCCACGAGTCCGTACGCCTGGGCGGCCGGGGCGTCGAGGATGGTGTCCCGCTCGATGGCGGCACTGATGTCCTGCGTACAACGCCCGGTGTGACGGGCCGGCATGGCGGTGAGCGTCTCGCGCACACGCACCAACTCGCGTGCTTCGATCTCGAGATCGGAGGGCTGGCCCCGCACCGGCTCGTCCAGGGCGGGCTGCTGAATGACTACCCGGGCGCCGGGCAGTGCATGTCGGTGTCCGGGTGCGCCGGCCGCGAGGAGCACGGCGGCGCTGGATCCCGCCCAGCCGAGACACAAGGTCTCCACCTCGCAGGTGAGGTACTGCATGGTGTCGTAGATCGCCGTCATGGCGTCGAACGATCCGCCGGGCGAGTTGATGTAGAGGGAGAGCGGCCGGTCCGGCTCGGCGTGCTCCAGATGCATGAACTGCGCGATCAGGTCGGTGGGTCTACGGCGGTGAACGCGTGGTCGTGACCCGCCACGGCAAGCCGCTCGTGGCGCTGGAATCCGCCGCTGACCTGCAGCGACTTGAGAGCGAAGAGGCGGAGGCGGCTGAGGAGCAGGTGATCCGTCCGGTCTCGTCGATCGACCCGGTGACGTCCGCTCCGGGCGAACGACGCAGCTTCGGCATCGCTGCGGAACACCGTGGCCGGCGCGACCGGCCCGGCGGCTGACGAAACGGTCGTCACGACCGCCCCGGCGGCGACTCCGGTGAGGGCCGGCGGCAGGGTGCTCGCGTCGAGCGCGCTGCCGCGGGGATCCGCTGCGGGCGCCGCGACGAGATCGGTGACCGGTGGCACGGCGGTCCTGGCCGGCGCCGCCCCGGCGACCGCCTGGGTCGGCGGCGGGGAGACGACGGGGCCGCCGCCGGCGCGGTGAGCAGCTGCGGTCCCTCCCCGGTGGCCACGACGGCGCCGTATACGACCCTCCCCTCCCTCGCGGTGCGCGGGGCCGCCGCGCCGTCGTAGCGGTGGATCTCGAAGGTTTCCCAGGGCTGCTCGAACTGCTTCCGTAACGTGCCGGAAAAACTTCCGTCCTAACGTGCAATACCTGGCCGCGGAACCCGGTGCGCTGTTCAACCGACTGTTGGAAGTGGACAGGGTCCCGCCGCGCCCGGGGCCGGTACCGGGCGGAAGACGAAAAGGTGGAAGCGTGCAACTGACTCCGCACGAACAGGAACGCCTGCTCATCCACGTGGCGGCCGACGTCGCCGAGCGGCGCAGGGCGCGCGGGCTGCGGCTGAATCATCCCGAAGCGATCGCCCTGATCACCTCGCACCTCCTGGAAGGCGCCCGTGACGGCCGGACGGTCGCCGAACTCATGGCCTCCGGCAGGAAGGTGCTCACCCGCGCGGACGTCATGGACGGCATCCCGGAGATGATCCACGACGTCCAGGTCGAGGCCACCTTCCCGGACGGCACCAAGCTCGTCACCGTCCACGACCCGATCGTCTGACGGGGACTGCCGATGATTCCCGGAGAGATCCTGTACGCGGACGGCCCGGTGCCGCTCAACGAGGGGCGCCACGTCACCCGCCTCACCGTCCTCAACGCCGCGGACCGGCCCGTCCAGGTCGGCTCGCACTACCACTTCGCCGAGGCCAACCCCGGCCTGGACTTCGACCGGCGGGCCGCCCACGGGCTGCGGCTGAACATCGCCGCGGGGACCGCCGTGCGCTTCGAACCCGGCATCCCCGTCGACGTCGAACTCGTCCCGCTCGCAGGCCTGCGCATCGTCCCCGGACTGCGCGGCGACACCGGAGGTTCCCTCGATGCCTGAGCTCAGCCGACCCGTGTACGCCGACCTGTTCGGGCCCACCACCGGTGACCGCATCCGGCTCGCCGACACCGACCTCGTCGTCGAGATCGAGGAGGACCGCTGCGGCGGTCCCGGGCGGGCCGGTGACGAGGCCGTGTTCGGCGGCGGAAAGGTGATTCGCGAATCGATGGGCCAGGCGCGCACCACCCGCGCCGAGGGCGCACCCGACACCGTGATCACCGGCGCCGTCATCATCGACCACTGGGGCGTGGTCAAGGCCGACGTGGGTATCCGTGACGGCCGGATCACCGGCATCGGCAAGGCCGGCAACCCGGACACGATGGACGGCGTCCATCCCGACCTGGTCATCGGGCCCGAGACCGAAATCATCGCGGGCAACGGCAAGTTCATCACTGCGGGCGCCATCGACGCGCACGTCCACTTCATCTCGCCGACCCTGGTCGACGAGGCGCTCTCCGCAGGGGTCACCACCCTCGTCGGCGGCGGCACGGGACCGGCGGAGGGCACCAAGGCCACCACCATCACCCCCGGCCCCTGGCACCTTGCCCGGATGTTCCAGGCGCTGGAGGCCTACCCCGTCAACATCGGTCTGCTCGGCAAGGGCAACACGATGTCCCGCGAGGCCATGCACTCCCAACTGCGGGCCGGGGCACTCGGATTCAAGATCCATGAGGACTGGGGTGCCACCCCCGCCGTCATCGACGCCTGCCTCGGCGTCTGCGAGGAGACCGGCGCACAGCTGGCCATCCACACGGACACGCTCAACGAGGCCGGATTCGTCGCCGACACACTGGCCGCCATCGCCGGGCGCTCCATCCACGCCTACCACACCGAAGGCGCGGGCGGCGGGCACGCACCCGACATCATCAGCGTGGTGTCGGAGCCGTACGTCCTTCCCAGCTCCACCAATCCCACCCGCCCGCACACCGTCAACACCATCGAGGAACACCTCGACATGCTGATGGTCTGCCATCACCTCAACCCCGCGGTGCCGGAGGACCTCGCCTTCGCCGAGTCCCGGATCCGGCCCTCGACCATCGCGGCCGAGGACATCCTCCACGACCTCGGCGCCATCTCGATCATCTCCTCGGACTCCCAGGCGATGGGGCGCATCGGCGAAGTCGTCCTGCGCACCTGGCAGACCGCCCATGTGATGAAGCGGCGGCGGGGGTCGCTGCCGGGCGACGGTCCGGCCGACAACCACCGGACCCGTCGTTATGTCGCCAAATACACCATCAACCCGGCGGTCGCCCAAGGGCTCGACCGGGAGATCGGCTCGATCGAGACCGGGAAGCTCGCCGACCTCGTGCTGTGGGACCCGGCCTTCTTCGGGGTCAAGCCGCAGACCGTGATCAAGGGCGGACAGATCGCGTACGCGCAAATGGGCGACGCCAACGCCTCGATCCCCACCCCGCAACCGGTCATGCCACGACCGATGTTCGGTGCCGTGGGCCGGGCCCCCGCGGCCAACTCCCTCAACTTCGTCTCCGGTGCGGCCATCGAGGACGGGCTGCCGGAACGGCTGGGGCTCGGCAAGCGGTTCGTGCCGATCACCAGCACCCGCGGTGTCACCAAGGCGGACATGCGGGAGAACGACGCCCTGCCCCGTGTCCGGGTCCATCCCGACAGCTTCGACGTCACCATCGACGGGGAGCGGGTCGAACCCGCGCCGGCCACCGAACTTCCCATGGCCCAGCGCTACTTCCTCTTCTGACCCGTTCCCTCCACCAACCCCACCGACCCCACCGCAGGCAGGACAGCACCCATGACGACGCGCGCCGCCCTGCTCGTCCTTGCCGACGGCCGCTTCCCCGCCGGTGGCCACGCCCACTCGGGTGGCGCCGAGCCGGCCGTCAAGGCAGGACACATCCGCAACGCCCAGGACCTGGCGGACTTCTGCCTGGGCAGGCTCCACACCACCGGACTCACCTCCGCCGCCCTGGCCGCGGCAGCGGCCCACGGCCTCGACCCCCTCGCGCTCGACGAGGCCGCCGACGCCCGGACCCCGTCACCCGCGCTGCGGGCCGTCGGGCGCAGGCTCGGACGCCAGCTCATGCGGGCCGCGCGGGCCACCTGGCCCAGCCCCGAACTGGCCGCGCTCGCCGCGGCCCGGCCGCGCGGCGCCCACCAGCCCGTCGTCCTCGGCCTCACCGCACGCGCCGCGGGCCTGGAGCCGCAGGACGCCGCGCATTGCGTCGCCTACGAAGCCGTGAGCGGTCCGGCCACCGCGGTCGTCCGGCTGCTCTCCCTCGACCCCTTCGAGGCCACCGCCGTCCTCGCCCGACTCGCACCCGCACTCGACCGGGTCGCCGGACAGGCCGCCGCAGCGGCACGGGGCGGCATCGACGCACTGCCCGCCGCCTCCGCCCCCTTGCTCGACATCACCGCCGAAGCCCACGCGGCCTGGCCGGTCCGCCTGTTCGCTTCCTGAGCCCCGCCCCGCCCGCCGCCACACCAGGAGCCGCACCCATGCACCTCGACCACACCCACCACGGCCCCGCGGCCGTCAGCGCCGACGCCGCCCGTCCCGACGGCACCCGCCGCGCCCTGCGCATCGGCCTCGGCGGACCGGTCGGCTCAGGGAAGACCGCCACCGTCGCCGCCCTCTGCCGCGCCCTGCGCGACCGGCTGTCCATCGCCGTCGTCACCAACGACATCTACACCCGTGAGGACGCCGCCTTCCTCCTCCGCAACGCCGTGCTGCCGCCCGAGCGCATCCAGGCCGTCGAGACCGGCGCCTGCCCGCACACCGCGATCCGCGACGACATCTCCGCCAACCTGGAGGCCGTCGAGGACCTGGAGGACGCCGTCGGGCCGCTGGACCTGATCCTCGTCGAATCCGGCGGTGACAACCTGACAGCCACCTTCTCCAGAGGGCTCGTCGACGCGCAGGTCTTCGTCATCGACGTCGCGGGCGGCGACGACATCCCCCGCAAGGGCGGCCCGGGTGTCACCACCGCCGACCTCCTCGTCATCAACAAGACGGACCTCGCGCCGTACGTCGGCTCCGACCTGGACCGGATGGCCCGCGACGCCGCCGAGCAGCGCGGCGAGCTCCCCGTCGTGTTCACCTCCCTCACCTCCGCCGAGGGGGTCGCGCCCGTCGCCGACTGGGTGCGGGCACAGCTCGCCGCCTGGGCCGCATGAGCGTCGAGGCCACCGCACGGATCACGGCGGTCCCCGACGGCCGCGGCGCCACCGTCCTCCCCGTGCTGGAGAGCGAAGGACCGCTCGCCCTGCGCCGCACGAGGTCGCCGGCGCCCGGATACGCCCGCGTCACCGTGGTCGGCGCGATGAGCGCGCCCCTCGGCGGTGACCGACTCGCCATCGAGGCACGGGCCGAGGACGGCGCGCTGCTGGCGGTGGACTCCGCCGCCGCCACCGTGGCGCTCCCCGGTGCCGGACCTGACGCGGGCCGCGCCTCGTACGACCTGCGGCTGAGCGTGGGGGAGGGCGCCGAGCTCCGCTGGCTCCCCGAGCAGCTCATCTCGGCGTGCGGCAGCGAGCTCGACCAGACCACCCGGATCGAACTCGCCGCCACCGCACGGCTGGTGCTGCGCGAGGAACAGATCCTGGGCCGGTCCGGCGAGGACACCGGCAGCCTCACCACCCGCCTGACCGTCCGCCGGGCCGGCCGGCCGCTGCTCGACCAGCACTTGGCCTACGGGCCCGGGGCTCCGGGGGGCTGGGACGGCGCCGCCGTCCTGGGAGGCAACCGGGCCGTAGGACAACTGCTCCTCGTCGAGCCCGCGTTCGAGGACGCTCCCCCCGCGCCGCGGGTGCTCGGCCCCACCGCCGCGCTCACCCCGCTGGCCGGACCGGCCGTCCTGGTGACGGCGCTGGCCGCCGACGCCCGGTTCCTGCGCGGCGTGCTGGACGAGGCGCTGGAAAGGCTGCTGCACGGGCTCAGGGCCGCCCGCGGGGTCTGAGTCCGCTCAGCGGGACGGAGGTCACCGGTTATTGGTTCGGCAAAGAATCACACGTACGCCCTGTTCTCAGGCACCTCACGGACGAAAGGATCCGCTGGACGCGACAACACGTGCGCCGCCACGGGCGGCGTCACACACAGGGGGAGGTTCCACGTGAGACGCACAGCAGTGCTCGGTTCGGCCGGCACTCTGATCGCGGGCACGCTCATAGCGGGCGTGATAGCCGCGCCGGCCGCCGGCGCCGACGGCCGCCACGGCACCGCCGAGGCGCGCGGAGTCCAGCTCGCCGCGGCCGAGGCCGCGCAGGCCGGCATCGACTGGACGGACTGTCCGGCGGACTGGGCGATCCCCGCACCCATCCAGTGCGGATGGGTGACCGTGCCGCTCGACTACGCCGAGCCGCACGGCAAACAGATCAGGCTCGCCGTCGACCGGCACGTCAGCACGGGCACGAAGGCCGAGCGCCAGGGCGCCCTGCTCTACAACCCCGGCGGCCCCGGCGGCTCCGGCATGGCGTTTCCGAAGCGCATCGTCACGAAGAACCCGCTCTGGACGAACACCGCGAAGGCATACGACTTCGTCGGCTTCGACCCGCGCGGCGTCGGCCGCTCGGCGCCCATCTCCTGCGTCGACCCGCAGGAGTTCGTGAAGGCCCCGAAGCCCGACCCGGTGCCCGACAGCGAGGCCGACAAGCGCGCGCAGCGCAAGCTTGCCGCCGAGTACGCGGACGGCTGCGCCGAGCGCAGCGGCGACATGCTGCCCCACATGACCACGCCCGACACCGCACGCGACCTGGACGTCATCCGCGCCGCACTCGGTGAGAAGAAGCTCAACTTCCTGGGTGTCTCCTACGGCACCTACCTGGGCGCGGTCTACGGCACGCTCTTCCCGACGCATGTGCGCCGCATGGTGGTCGACAGCGTGGTCAACCCCGCGAAGGACAACATCTGGTACGAGGCCAACCTCAACCAGGACATCGCCTTCCAGACCCGCTGGGACGACTGGAAGGCGTGGGTCGCCGAGAACGACGCCACCTACCACATCGGCGACACACCCGAGAAGGTCGAGCAGGCGTGGCTGACGCTGCGTGCCGCGGCCAAGAAGAATCCGATCGGCGGCGTCGTCGGCCCCGCCGAGCTCATCGGCTTCTTCCAGGGCGCGCCGTACTACGACTCCGCCTGGGCGCCCACCGCCCGGACCTGGAGCGACTACCTGGCCGGCGACACCCAGGCGCTCATCGACGCCGCTGCTCCCGACCTGTCGGACACCGCAGGCAACGCCCGCTCGGAGAACAGCAACGCCGTGTACACCGCGGTCGAGTGCGCGGACGCCAAGTGGCCCACCAGTTGGAGGAAGTGGGACCGCGACAACACCCGGCTGCACCAGGAGTACCCGTTCATGACCTGGGCCAACGCCTGGATGAACCTGCCCTGTGCGACCTGGTCGGCCGAGCAGCAGACCCCGCTGGACGTCCGGACCGGCAAGGGCCTGCCCCCGGTGCTGATCGTGCAGTCCACGCGGGACGCCGCCACTCCGTACGAGGGCGCCGTCGAGCTGCACAAGCGCTTCAAGGGCTCCCGTCTCATCACCGAGAAGGGCGCCGGCTCCCACGGAGTCACCGGTCTGGTCAACGCCTGCGTCAACGAGCGGGTGGACACCTATCTGCTCACCGGGAAGACCGACCGCCGCGACGTGACGTGCGCACCGCACGCCGCGCCGAAGCCGTAGGCACCACCCGATCCGCGTGAACGGGCGGCCGGAGATCCCGACCGGCCACCCGTTCACGCCGGCCCCGGACCGCACGAGCCGCTCGACGGCCTCCGGGAGCGATTCCGCCCAGCCGTCACCGGCTCGGATCCGCGCTCCGGTCGACCAGGACGTCACAGCCGTTGCCGTCGCACCCTCACCGCCGGGCCACGGTCATCCGCCCGGAGGAGATCCCGTCCTCAGCGTCGGCGCCGAGGGAACTTCCTGGGCTGCTCGGCCTGAGCCGCCGCCTTCACCTTCGCCGCGTACTCGTCGACGTACTCCTGCCCGGAGAGACCGAGCACGGCGTACATGATCTCGTCGGTGACCGCCCGGATCGCCGCCTTCTGGTTCTCCAGACCGGCGTAGCGGGAGAAGTCCAGCGGCTCGCCGAAACGGATCGTGACCCGCTTGATCCGGGGCACGACCTTGCCGGGCGGCTGGATCTCGAACGTGCCGACCATCGCGCAGGGAATGACCGGGACCCCTGCCTTGATCGCCATCACCGCGACCCCGACCTTGCCCTTGTACAGGCGGCCGTCGTGCGAGCGGGTGCCCTCCGGGTAGATCCCCAGGAGCTCGCCCTTGCTCAGCACCCCCAGGCCCTCGCGGATCGCCGCCTGCCCCGCGTCCTTGCCCGACCGGTCCACCGGAATCTGCCCGGCGCTGTGGAAGAAGGCCGCGGTCAGCCTGCCCTTGATGCCGGGACCGGTGAAGTACTCGGCCTTCGCGAGGAACGTGATGCGCCGCTTGATGATCGCGGGCATCAGGAAATGGTCGGAGAACGACAGGTGGTTCCCCGCGACGATGGCAGCGCCCTCATCGGGGATGTGCTCCAGTCCTTCGATACGGGGCCGGAACACCAGCTGGAGCAGGGGTCCCAGCACGACATACTTCAGGACGTAATAGAACACGAACGGTGCACCTCGCTCTGCGGGCCGGTATCAGTGAGTTCTACCAGGCCGCCGAGGTACGGGGAACCGCCGGTCCGGGCCACCTTCGCTCAGGTGTCGCGGGTGGCCACCATCCCCAATGTGGCCATGCCCAGCACCACCCAGCCGAACCAGAGCCAGCCGTTGCTCCCCAGCGCCACCGTGTACGCGGTCACCGCGACCAGCGTCCCGACGGTCAGCACTCCCATGGTCTTCGTGGATCCAGGCATGAGCGCACACTCCTCACCGGCCGCGCGGCCGTTGAAGCCATGGTCACCCCACAGTCGCGCCCACGCTACTGTCCGCGCGCCTGCAAAGAGGCGAGGTAGGCGTTGTACGCGTTCAGTTCCCGGTCGCCGTCCCGGTCCGCGGCACGGTCGGCGCGCTTGGCCGTCCGCTGCTCGGAGCGGTACCACTGGAAGACCAGCGCGATCAGGACCAGCACGGAGGGGATCTCGCTGAACGCCCAGGCGATACCGCCCGCTGCGGACTGATCACTCAGGGCGTCGATCCCGAGCGAGGCCGGGGGATCGGCGTACGTCCCCACCATCGGCTGGCTCGCCATCATCAGCGCGATGCCGAAGAACGCGTGGAAGGGCATACCCGCGAAGAGCTCCAGCATCCGCATCACGTAGCCCGGCCGGTGCGGCCCCGGGTCGACCCCCATGATCGGCCAGAAGAACACCAGGCCGACCGCGAGGAAGTGCACCATCATCGCGAGATGGCCGACCGTCGAGCCCATCAGGAAGTCGAACAGCGCGGTGAAGTAGAGCGCGTACAGGCTCGCGATGAACAGCGGGATCGTGAACACCGGATGCGTGATGATCTTCATGTAGCGGCTGTGGAGGAGCATGAGCAGCAGCTCGCGCGGACCGGTACGGCCACGCCCCGCCACCGGCAGCGCACGCAGCGCCAGCGTCACGGGCGCGCCCAGCAGCAGCAGGATCGGCGACAGCATGCTGATCACCATGTGCTGCACCATGTGCACGCTGAACATGACCATGCCGTAGTCGTTGAGTCCCGTGCACATCACCGCGGCGATGGACAGCACACCGACGACGAAGAACGCGATCCGGTTGACCGGCCAGCCGTCGCCCCGTCTGCGCAGCCGCAGCACGGCGTAGCCGTACAGGACCAGCGCGGCGATACAGCCGGTCAGGAAGAACGGGTCCGCGGAGAATTCGAGCCCGCGTCCCAGCGTGAACGGCGGTAGATCCATGTTCATGCCGTGCCCGCTGTGATCCATCTGTTCACTCCCGCTGGGGACGTCCCCGTTTCGTGCCGGTTGTCCGGACCAGAGTAGAACTGCCCCCGGCCGCGGGTGCGGCCGGGGGCAGTTCCGGAGTACGTCGTACGGCTCAGAGCACGCACTGAGCCTCGGCGTAGCGCTCGGCCGGGACCGTCTTCAGGGTCTCCACGGCCGCCGCCAGCGGAACCATCGTGATGTCCGTGCCGCGCAGTGCCGTCATCATGCCGAACTCGCCGCGGTGAGCGGCCTCGACCGCGTGCCAGCCGAAACGGGTGGCCAGGACACGGTCGTACGCGGTCGGGGTGCCGCCGCGCTGGACGTGACCGAGGATCACCGGGCGGGCCTCCTTGCCGAGGCGCTGCTCCAGCTCGCCCGAGAGCTGCGTCGCCACACCGGCGAACCTCTCGTGGCCGTAGACGTCCTTGGTGCCCTGGTTGAAGTCCATCGAGCCCTCGCGAGGCTTGGCGCCCTCCGCGACGACGACGATCGCGAACTTCTTGCCGTCCGAGAAGCGCCGGCCGACGAGCGCGGTCAGCTCGTCGATGTCGAAGGGCCGCTCGGGGACGACGATCGCGTGCGCGCCCGCCGCCATGCCCGAGTGCAGGGCGATCCAGCCGGTGTGCCGCCCCATGACCTCGACGATCAGCACCCGCTGGTGCGACTCGGCCGTGGTCTTCAGCCGGTCGAGCGCGTCCGTCGCGACGCCCACGGCCGTGTCGAAACCGAAGGTCACGTCGGTGGAGGCGATGTCGTTGTCGATGGTCTTGGGCACACCGACGATGGGCAGCCCCGCCTCGGAGAGCAGGTTGGCGGCCTTCAGCGTGCCCTCTCCGCCGATCGGGATGATCGCGTCCAGGCCGAGATCGGTGACATGGCCCCTGGCCCGCTCCACACCGTCGCGCAGATGCGCGGGCTGGACCCGGGAGGAACCGAGGATCGTGCCGCCCCGGGCGAGAATGCCGCCCACCGCGTCCAGGTCGAGCTTGCGGTAGTCACACTCGAGGAGACCCCGCCAGCCGTCGTGGAAGCCGATGACCTCGTCACCGTGGTCGACCACGGCGCGGTGCACGACGGAACGGATGACGGCGTTGAGGCCGGGGCAGTCGCCGCCGGAGGTGAGGACACCAATTCGCATTGCCCGGGAAACCTTTGCAACGTGGGCCGACGACCGGACCACGTCGTCCGGTTGGATCCCGCCACCCTACCGGCGCAAGGTGGCGGGACCGAACCCACCGTCCGACTGTTGGACGTCCACCGGCCGTACACGAAAATCCGCGATGACGGACGGCCTGTCAAGAAGGCGTGTCCGTACGGAAGGCCGTGCCGGCCGGAGGACCTCAGGCGGGCTGCGTCGCCGCGGCGATGCGCTCGGCGCGCAGCGCCTCGTACCACCGGTCGTCGCACGGCGGCAGCGCGTTCACATCGAGGGCCAGCTTCAGCAGGTGGTCCGCGATCAGCGGATTGCGCGCCAGCACGGGACCGTGCATGTACGTACCGAAGACCGTGTCGTTGTACGCGCCCTCCGTGCCGTCACCCGTGCCGTTGCCCCGCCCGATCCGGGTACGGGCGAACGGCCTTGTCGTCGGGCCGAGGTGGGTGACGCCCTGGTGGTTCTCGAATCCGGTCAGCGGCGGCAGACCCAGGTTGGGATCGATGTCCCCGAGCACGTCACCGACGCACCGGGCACCCTCGCCCCGCGTGGAGATCACGTCGAGCAGCCCGAGGCCGGGCTCGCGCTCGCCGAGGTCGTTGATGAACTCGTGCCCGAGGATCTGGTAGCCCGCGCAGACCGAGAAGATGATCGCGCCGTTGGAAGCGGCCCGGCTCAGCCCGCCGTCGCGGCGCAGCCGCTCCGCTGCCAGCCGTTGCGGACGGTCCTCACCCCCGCCGATCAGGTAGATGTCGCCCGAGGTCGGGATGGGCTGGTCGCTGCGCACGTCGACGCGTTGCACGTCGAGACCGCGCTGCCGCGCCCGGCGCTCCACCACGAGGGCGTTGCCCTGATCGCCGTAGGTGCTGAGGAGGTCCGGGTAGACCCACACCAGCCGCAGGCCGTTGTTGCTCATGCTTCGTCCTCTCCGGGGGTGGCCCGCGCCGGGGTCAGTTGCCGACACGACGGCGCAGATCCTGGAAGGCGGTGTAGTTGGCAATGACCTCGATGCGGCCGGGCGGAGACATCTGGACGGCCTCGTCCAGGTTCTCGCAGACGCGGAAGTCCAGACCGGCGACCTCCAGGCGCACCGCGAGGTCCAGCTTGCGGTCCCCGAGCACGAAGATCGGGTGGCCGTACAGCTGGGTGTAGTCGACGTCCCAGAGCCACGAGGTGTCCGTGCCGTCGGCGCCGCGGGCGTTCACGGAGAGGATCACCGGGGTGGGCGGAGGGTCGATCAGCGAGAACGTCTCGAGCCAGCCCGCCGGGTTCTTCGCCAGCAGGAGCCGCAGCTCACGGCCGAGGAAGGTGACGACGTCGTAGCGGCCGGCCACGGCCTGCACCTGGTACATGCGCTCCAGGGCGACCTGCGGCGGCACGCCGAACACGGCGGCGACGGCGGCCGAGCTGGTGGCGTTCGCCTTGTTGGCGCGGCCCGGCAGCTGGAGGTGGATCGGCCACGCGGAACCGTGCGGGTCCAGGACGTAGTCGCCGTTGAGCGCCCAGCTGGGGGCGGGACGGCGGAAACCGCACTCGCCGCAGAACCAGTCGTCGCCGGGGCGCTGCATCACACCGCCGCAGGACGGGCAGGACCAGGCGTCGTCCTTCCACGCCTGTCCCGCCGCGACCCACACCACGTTGGGCGAGGAGGACGCCGCCCAGACGATCAGCGGGTCGTCCGCGTTGGCCACGATCACGGCCTTCGAGCCGGAGAGGCCCTCGCGCCACTTCTCGGCCAGCATCCGGGTCTCCGCGGCACGGTCCAGCTGGTCGCGGGAGAGGTTGAGCAGCGCGATCACCTTCGGCGTCGTGTCGCGCGCGACGCCGGCGAGGTACTTCTCGTCGACCTCGATCACGCCGTACTTCGCGTCCGAGCCGCCGGCCAGCGCGGAGGTGATCCCCGCGGGCATGTTGGCGCCGAGCGCGTTCGACACGACGGGCCCGGCGGCCCGCAGTGCCTCGGCGATCAGCCGGGTGGTGGTCGTCTTGCCGTTCGTCGCGGACACGAGGATCACGTCCAAGTGCTGCGCCAGCCGCCCCAGCAGGTCGGGGTCGAGCTTGAGCGCCACCCGGCCGCCGATCACCGATCCGCTGCCGCGCCCCGCAGCGCGCGACACCGCCGCGGCGGCCTTGCCCGCCGTCACGGCGAGCTTGGCCCGCGGCGACAACGGCTCCGTGTTGCCTGCCATCGTCCTAGATCCTCCTTGCATCAGTCCGCGCCCAGCCTATCGATGTCCGGCACCTCGACCGCACGTCGGCACCGGGCGGAACGTGGAGGTCACGTGGAACGTACCCTTCTCCCCATGCGAAACCGCCCGATCCCCGGCAGTTCCGGACTCGTGCGTGCCCTGAGTCTGTTCGGCGACCCGGTGCTCCACGGCCCCTGCGAGGACGTCACCGACTTCGGTCCCTCGCTCGCGAGGCTGGTCGAGGACATGTTCGCCACCATGTACGCGGCGCAGGGTGTGGGACTGGCCGCCAACCAGGTCGGGGTTCCGCTCAAGGTGTTCGTCTACGACTGTCCGGACGACGAGGACCTCAGGCATCTCGGCCACCTCGTCAATCCGGTACTCGTCGAGGCGGACGGGATCACCGTACGCGGACCGGAGGGGTGCCTCTCACTCCCCGGTCTGGAAGCGGGCACCCCGCGCTTCGATCACGCGGTGGTCGAGGGCCGGACCCTCACGGGCGAGCCGGTGCGCGTGAGCGGCACCGGCTGGTTCGCCCGCTGCCTGCAGCACGAGTGCGACCACCTAGACGGCCGGGTCTACACGGACCGGCTGACCGGCCTGCGCCGCGCCAGGGCGCAGCGCGCGGCCCGGCGGGCGCCGTGGGGGCGTACGGACTGACCCGGGGCGGGCGGGCGCTGTCAGAAGCCGGGGCCGCCCGGCAGGTCGCCGGCCTCGGCCAGCCTGCCCCAGAGCAGGTCGGCGAGACTGCGCACCAACTGCTCGCGCGAGCAGGGGCGGTCGCCCAGCCACCAGTCGCCGGCCGCGTGCATCATGCCGACGATGCCGTGGCCCCAGATGCGGGCCATCTGTTCGCTGTCGGGGCCGAGGTCGACCCGCTCGGAGATCACCTTGCCGAGCTCCTCGCCGAGCCGGCGCAGCAGCGGGGCCGAGTGCCGGCCGACGTCGAAGCCCTGCTCGGGGGAGGGTGCCGCGTCGTCGGACGGGTGCATCAGGAAGCGGTAGACCTGCGGACGGGCCTCGATCGCCGCGAGGTACGTGTCCAGGGTGGCCTCGACCCGCTCGCGCCGTTCGGACGGAGCGTCGAGCGCGGCCCGCAGGGCGCTCAGCAGGGCGTCGGTGTGGCGCTTGGCGAGGGCGCGGTAGAGGCCGCCCTTGTCGCCGAAGTGGCGGTAGAGGATGGGCTTGGTGATCCCCGCCTCCGCGGCGATCGCGTTCATCGACGCCTGCGGGCCGTCCCGGAGTACCACGCGGTCCGCGGCCTCCAGCAGCTCCCGGCGGCGGCGCTCGGCCGCCGTCCGCTGTCGCTCGGCCCCTCGTGTGGTCTCCATGTCGTCTCTCTCCGCCCCCGCCAGCTGTCCTGCGATCTCTTGACGCCCGGGCAACGTAACACCATGCCCGGCGGTGCGGCGGATCCGAGGCTGAGCGGTTGACAGTCAATACTTGCTGGTAACAGACTGGTGTTACCGCGAGTAACGTATCCTTGACCGAAGCGCATGGAGGGAACATGGCCGAGTTCACGCTCGAGCTCAACGACGACCAGAAGCAGGTCCGCGACTGGCTCCACGGCTTCGCCGCGGATGTGATCCGGCCGGCCGCCTCGGAGTGGGACGAGCGTGAGGAGACGCCCTGGCCCGTCATCCAGGAGGCGGCCAAGGTGGGCATCTACTCCCTCGACTTCTACGCCCAGCAGTTCTTCGACCCTACGGGCCTCGGCATCCCCGTGGCTATGGAGGAACTGTTCTGGGGTGATGCGGGCATCGCCCTGTCGATCGTCGGAACGGGCCTGGCGGCCGTCGGCGTCCTCGCCAACGGAACCGAGGAACAGATCGGCACCTGGATCCCGCAGATGTACGGCGACGCCGACGACGTGAAGGTCGCCGCCTTCTGCTCCTCCGAGCCGGACGCCGGTTCCGACGTCGCCTCGATGCGTACCCGCGCGGTGTACGACGAGGCCAAGGACGAGTGGATCCTCAACGGCACCAAGACCTGGGCGACCAACGGCGGCATCGCCAACGTCCACGTCGTCGTCGCCGTCGTCGACCCGGAGCTGGGCTCGAAGGGCCACGCCTCGTTCATCGTCCCGCCCGCGACCCCGGGCCTGTCCCAGGGGCAGAAGTTCAAGAAGCACGGCATCCGCGCCTCGCACACCGCCGAAGTGGTCCTGGAGGACGCCCGCGTCCCCGGGCACTGCCTGCTCGGCGGCAAGGAGAAGCTCGACGAGCGCCTTGCCCGGGCCCGCGAGCGCGCCAGGTCCGGCGGCGAGCGGGTCAAGAACGCCGCGATGGCCACCTTCGAGGCGTCCCGCCCGGCCGTGGGCGCGATGGCGGTCGGCACCGCCCGCGCCGCGTACGAGGTCGCCCTCGACTACGCGAAGACCCGGACCCAGTTCGGCCGGCCCATCATCGACAACCAGGGCATCGCGTTCCAGCTGGCCGACATGCGCACGCAGATCGACGCCGCCCGGCTGCTGGTCTGGCGCGCCTCCTGGATGGCGAGCGCCGGAAAGCCGTTCGACGCGGCCGAGGGCTCGATGTCGAAGCTCTACGCGAGCGAGACGGCCAAATCGGTCACCGCGCAGGCCATCCAGATCCTCGGGGGCAACGGCTTCACCCGGGAGTACCCGGTGGAGCGCATGCACCGGGACGCCGCGATCTACACGATCTTCGAGGGCACGAGCGAGATCCAGCGCCTGGTGATCGCCCGTGCCCTGTCGGGGATGCCGATCCGCTAGCGACACCGCGGGGCCGGACCGTGTGGCGGTCCGGCCCCGCGAGCCGTCCTACTTCCGCGGCAGGTTCGCCTCGATGGCGGCGAGAACCTCGGGTGCCTCCGGCTCGGTGCGGGGGCGGATCCGGGCGACCGGCTCGCCGGCCGGGGAGATCAGGAACTTCTCGAAGTTCCACTGGACGTCACCGGCCGCGCCCTCGGCGTCCGCGAGCTTCGTCAGCTCCGTGTACAGCGGGTGCCGGTCCTCGCCGTTGACGTCGACCTTCTCCAGCAGCGGGAAGCTGACCCCGTACGTCGTCGAGCAGAACGTCCGGATCTCCTCGGCGGTGCCCGGCTCCTGACCCGCGAACTGGTTGCACGGCACGCCGAGGACGGTGAACCCGCGGTCCCCGTACTCCTTCTGGAGCCGCTCCAGGCCGGCGTACTGCGGGGTGAGGCCGCACTTCGATGCGACGTTCACCAGCAGGACCGCGGAGCCCTCGAAGGCCCCCAGCGTGGTGGGCTCGCCGGTGAGGGTGCGGAGCGGGATGTCGTGCAGCGTCATGGAGAACTCCTCGATAGCGTGGCGTCGCTGTTCATTGTGACGCCAGTGGGTTCGCTGGGCCGACCGCCTTGTAGTAGAAGGTGGTCGCCCTCAGGACGCCGGCCGGGTCTCCCGCGTACGCGGGAATCGATCCGCATTCCGTCCAGCCCGCCGAACTGTAGAGCCGTTCGGCCGGGCTGCCGGTCTCGGTGTCCAGGACCAGCAGAGTCAGTCCCTCGGCGGCCGCCGCCCGCTCGACGGCTGTCAGCAGGGCACGGCCGACACCCTGCCCGCGGGACGCGGCCCGCACCATCAGCTTGGCGACCTCCGCGCGGTGGCGGGCGTTCGGCAGAGCCGGCCTGACCAGGCCGATCGTGCCGACCAGCCGCTCCCCGTCCCGGGCGATCCAGACCCGGTGGCGCCCCGACTCGACCGCCGCGGCCCGCTCCCGCCACCAGGTGGCGGCGGCCTCCCGGTCCAGCGGTTTCAGGAATCCCACCGAGGCTCCGCCCTCCACGGTGTCGATCAGAAGGGCGGCCAGTTCGTCGGCGTACGTGACGAGCTCGGGGCCGGATACGGGGACGATCTCGGTCATGGAACGGGGTCCTTTCACATTCACGGCATGACGATCAGCAGGGCGTAGCGCACCCGGTCCGGGCCGGGGCAGCGGAAACGTGAGGGGCCGCGCAGCCGGAAGCGCAGGCAGTCACCGCGGCGCACGGTGTGCACGGTGTCGTCGACGGTGATCTCCACCGTGCCTTCGAGTACCCAGATGTGCTGCTCCACACCGGGCACGGGCGGATTCCCGTACGAGAGGGCGGCCCCGGCGTCGAGCGTGCCCTCGACGATCTCGGCGCGCAGGCCGGCGTGCGGCGGTGATACGGAGCGGCGTACGAATCCGGACGGCTCGTCCCGCCATACCGGCTGCTGGGCGGCGGGCACCAGTGCGGGCGGCTCCGCCTCCACCTCCATCAGCAGCCGGGACATCGTCCGTCCGTACGCCGCGCAGAGCCGCCCGAGCACGGTGGCGGTGGGGCTCAGTTCGCCGCGCTCCAGTCGCGACAGGGTCGAGCGGCTCACGTCGGTGCGCCGGGACAGCTCGTCCAGCGACCAGCCGTGCTCGGTGCGGAGCCCGCTCAGCCGGACCGCGAGCCGGGCGCCGACGGGGTCCGGCTGGTCGGTGCCTCTCATATCCGGGACTCTATCCCTTGAGTGAGATGAGCTGGCCGTCTCTGCCCCGGTGTGCCGATCGGCTGATGCCATGTCAGGCTGATAAAGGGAAAATAAGCCGAAAATCGGTTCATTCGGACCGGCTCGGCTGGAGAACCGAGGAGGCCGGTATGGCCAGAGACATGAGTGGTACACGAGCGGATCACGACACCTCGCGCACATCCCTGTCCGGCTGGACCGTCTTCGCGGCCGTACTGATGATCTTCGGCGGGGCCATGGCGATCCTTGAGGGGATCGCCGCCATCGCGAAGGACGACGTGTTCGTCGCCACGCGCAACTACGTCTTCCAGTTCAACCTGACGGGCTGGGGATGGGTCCATCTCATCCTGGGCATCGTCATCCTCCTGGCAGGCTGTGCGCTGTTCACGGGAGCCCTGTGGGCGCGTGCCGTCGGCGTCCTGCTCGCCGGGCTGGGGCTGGTCGCCCACTTCCTGTGGCTGCCGTACTACCCGTTCTGGTCCCTCGTGCTCATCGCCGTCAACATCATCGTCATCTGGGCGCTGTGTGCGGGGCCGCAGCGGGACGTTCGAGCCTGAGGGCGAGGACGTAGGAGACCACCACCGAGACGATCACGAGCGGTACCACCGTGATGCCCTCGGATCCCAGCAGCAGTGTGGCCAGCAGCACCGACGTCATCGGCAGCTTCAGCATCGCCACACACATGGCGCCGATGCCCATCGCGAAACCCGACGTCACGCTCAGTCCGGGCAGATGCGACAGGGCCAGTCCGCCCGCCGCCCCCAGGAACATCGCGGGGAAGACGGGGCCACCCCGGAAGCTGCTCAACGACGCGCAGTACGCGAGCGCCTTGCAGGCGATGAGCACCAGGAGCGTACCGGCGGAGTACGCCGCGTTGTCGCTGAGCAGCCCGCCCAGGGCGTCCTGCCCCGAATAGAGCACCTCGGAGGCATCCTCCCCGGTGCTCCCGGCGTAGAGGAGCGCGAGGAGGCCGACGATCACGCCCATCCCCGCGGTGGCCACCACCGTACGCCGCTCGACCCGCTCCTGCAGGAACAGGGAGAGCCGCTTGATCCCCGTGCCCGCGAGAGCCGCGGCGAGCCCCAGGACGACCGCCCAGCCGAACTCGCCGAAGGTCGGCTGCCCTGCGGGCGGCACGTGGGGGAGGGTCAGGGAGTACGTTCCCAGGCCCGTCCACGAACCCAGGCCGGTGAAGATGAGCGAGCCGACCCCCGCGGCCAGCAGCCCCGGTACGAGCGCCACGCCGAGCATCATCCCGGCCAGGCCCGAGGCCTCCGTCAGCAGGAACGCGCCGAGGAGCGGTGAGCCCAACAGGGCGCTGACGGCCGCGAAACTCCCCGAGGCTGCCACCATGGCGCGAACTCCGGGGTCGATACCGGGTGTCACCAGGCGTACCGCGTACACCGCCAGGCCGCCGCCGAGGGCGATGAGCGGCGCCTCCGGGCCGAGCACCGCCCCGAGCCCGAGGGAAGCCAGTGCGGCCAGGGTGATCCCCGGCAGCTCGGCGGCCGCCGGAGGCCCGGTGCTCACCTTGCTCTCGGCGGGCCTGTGTCCGCCCCGGCCCGGGAGGCGGCGGACAGTCAGCCCGGTCAGCAGCCCCGCCACGGCGAGCAGCGGGACGGGCCACCACGCGGGCGTGCCGTCGAAGCCCAGTGCCCGGGGCAGATCCCTGTAGGTCAGCGACTGGAGCTCATGGACGAGGGCCAGGAAGCCGAACGCCGCCGCGGAGATGGGGACTCCGAGGATCGCCACCGTGATCAGGAGCGCCAGGTACCCCCGGGTGCGCACGACCTTCATCGGATCCGGGGACTCCGCGCCGGGTGCTCCGACCGGTTCGGCCGACATGGTCATGGTCTCCTCGGCGTCGGGTCCCGGCCGGAGCACGCTGTCCCGGCGGGGTCCTCACGGTGATACCACGACGGGATGCCGTGTCCGTGATGTCCCGACTGCTCAGGAGCGGCGAGTCCCGTGCCGCCTATCCGTCGCCCTTCTCGGCCGCGGGAAGCCTGCCCGCGGCCACCGCCTCGGTCAGGGCCCGGTGGTCCCGCTCGTTCCGGTCGGCGTATCGCTCGGCGAACGTCTCCAGGGCCCGGTCGAACACGTCGCCGCGCCCCAGATACGCCGCGATGGCGATGCGGTCACCGGACCGCGCGTGGGCGCGGGCCAGTGTCGTCCCGCACAGCTCGCCGAACGCGCGCATCCCGCGCGGCACCATCATCTCCGGCTCGGCGATGCCCTTCCAGTCGCGCAGCTGGCGCACGTAGAAGTCGCGGCGCCTGCCGTCGATCCCGTCCACCCGTTCCCAGCCGAGGAAGATGTCGCCGGCGGCCTGCATCATGCGCTGGCCCGCGACCACCCGCTCGCCCTGGTTCCGGTACAGGCTCGGCCCGGCGTACGGCGCGAGCACCGAGGTGTCGGCTTCCTTGGCCTGGAGGAAGAGTGGGTCCGCGCCGTCCCTGCCCAGCAGCAGGACGATCCAGCACCGGGTCCCGACGCTGCCCACGCCCACGACCTTGCGGGCCATGTCCGCCGGGCGGAAATCCGCGAGCAGGGCCCTGCGGTCCTGCGGGAGGCTGCGGCCGTAGCGCCGGAGCAGCGCGTTGACCCGCTTCTCCAGCGCGCCGCGTTCCGCGTCGGGCAGCAGGTCCGCGAGCGGCACGAGCAGTGGCGGGTCCGCGGCGATCCGGAGCTGCCCGCCGGCCATCTCGGTGAGCTTGTCGAAAGCCCGCAGGCTGTCCCGGGTGCGTGCCTTCGCGGTCGCCCTGGCCAGCCGCTTGCGGCCGCGCGCCGCCAGCTTCTCCGCGGCCACGGCGTGGAGGAGGTCCGCATCGATCCGGGTGTACCAGACATCGAGATTGCGCATGCCGGCGAACCGGATCATCGCCTCCCGGTACGCACGTGTGGTGGCCCGCACGATGCCGGCCCGCTCGCCGTCCGAGAAGCCGTTCGCCCGCCCCGCGATGACGAAGCTGGCCGCCAGTCGTTTGACGTCCCATTCCCAGGGGCCCGGCAGCGTCTCGTCGAAGTCGTTGATGTCGAACAGCAGATTGCGCTCGGGCGAGGCGAGCAGCCTGAAGTTCAGCAGATGGGCGTCACCGCACAGCTGGGCCCGGATTCCCGTGACCGGTGTGCCCGCCAGGTCGGAGGCCATCACGGCGGCGGCCCCCCGGTAGAAGCGGAACGGGGACTCGGTCATCCGCCCGTACCGGATCGGTACGAGCTCGGGGACCCTGGCCGCCGACTGGGCCCGCAGGATGTCCAGTGGATCGGGCCGGTCCGCCGCCGGCTCGAACATGGCGTGGCTGGACCGGGGTGTCCGGCGGCGGGCCGCCCTGCCGAGTGCGGCCCGCTCCGCGGGTGTCGCGCCCGGTACGGCGCGGAGGGGTGAGGTGGCGTCGTGGACCATCGAGGGCCCTCCTGACTGCCTGAGCGGGGTGTGAGGTATACCCACCATCATCCCGTTCCGTCCGGATTCCGTCCTGTCTCGGCCGCCGGGTACCCCTCGTGCGCCCGTCAGGCCTCCCCGGCGCTCCGCGCCCGGCCCACCCGTCGCCAGATCGCCCGCTGGCATCTGAGCGCCGCGGTGCCCACCACGACGAGCACCGCGATGGGCCGGGGCTCACCCGCACCAGCCGTGCCGGCCTCCCCGCCGAGGTCCCAGCGGTGAACAACCCGGCATCTGCCCGAACGTGCCGACCCACCGGTCGCGCATCACAGCGGCGCGCGCCCTCGACCGGAAGCGACCGGCCCCGTCACTTCTTCCCGTCGTCCCACTCCGTGCCGAGCAGCCAGCTGTCGAAGGTCCGCAGCAGGACCACGAGGGCCGCGCCCAGCCGCCGGTCGAACCCGGGCGCGTGCAGATGCACCGTGTCGTCCTTCGACCTGAACTCCAGCGGGGCCTGCCCGCCCGCACGCCACACGATGCGCCGCGGCCCGCGCGCCGCATCACCACTGCCGCTGAGCAGGCTCAACACGATGATCAGCGTCTGCAGCGGGGAGAGCAGCCACCACACGTACCACCACAAGATCCGCCCCTTGTAGCCCACCGCGTCCGGTCCGCCCGCCGGAGTCACCGTCCACCGGGTGCGCAGGCCCCTGCCACGCAGCGCCTTCTCGCGCACGAACGTGCCGATCGGCTCGCCGTGCGCGCCGAGGACCTGGTACGTCGCGACACCGTTCCCGGCCGACACCGTCACCAGGGTGGCCAGCCGCTCCCGGCGGTGTTCGTCCGCCCACAGCACGAAGGAGCGGACACCGCGGCCCCGCGCCGCCCGGTACGCGGGTATCCCGCCCGGCGGCAGTTCGCGCTCCACGTACGCCGCCACGCGCTCGGGTGCCGAACCGTCCGCGCACAGCACCAGGTGTTCCACCGGAGCGGGAGCACCGCCCTCGGCCACCGGAGCCCCGTTCCGTGGTGCGGGCCCCATCCTCAGTACGCTGCTCACCGCTGTGCCCCTCCGTGGTGTGTCCTACCGGCTTGAGAGGATCCGTACGTGGAACCCCCCGAGCCCCTTCCCGAACTCTTCCCCGCACCGCGGCCGGAAGCCGGCCGGCGCGACTCCGCGCCGGTGCGGTGCGCCCTGTGCGGACGGCCCCTCACCGGCGCGGAGTCACGCCGCACCGGACTCGGCCCCGCCTGCGATGCCAAACTGCACCCGGCGGGCCCGGACATCCGGACCCGCCGTCACGAGGTGGACCAGGAACCGCTGCCCGGCACCTGACCCCAGGACAGACCTACGCGCCGTCCAAGCGGCGGAACAGGCCCTCCTGGACCACCGACACCAGCAACTGCCCCTGGCGGTCGTAGATCCGTCCCCTGGCCAGACCACGGCCGCCCGTGGCGATCGGCGACTCCTGGTCGTACAGGAACCACTCGTCCGCCCGGAACGGCCGGTGGAACCACATGGCGTGGTCCAGCGAGGCCATGTCGAAGCCGCGGGGGCCCCACAACGGCTCCACCGGGATCCGGACCGCGTCCAGCAGCGTCATGTCGCTCGCGTACGTCAGCGCACAGGTGTGCACGAGCGGGTCGTCGCCCAGCGGGCCCACCGCGCGCATCCACACCGCACTGCGCGGGTCCGCGTCCTTGATCTCCTCCCGCGTCCAGCGCAGCCGGTCGACGTAGCGGATGTCGAAGGGCTGACGCCGCGCCATCCGCTCCAGCGCCTCCGGCAGCCCGCCCAGGTGCTCGCGCACCTCGTCGGCGACGGTCGGCAGATCCTCGGGATCCGGCACAGCACGGGCGGGCGGCAGCTGGTGTTCGAAACCCGCCTCCTCGGGGCGGTGGAAGGACGCCGTCAGATTGAAGATCGTCCGGCCCTGCTGCACTGCCGTGACCCGGCGGGTGGTGAAGGACCGGCCGTCCCGCACCCGCTCGACGTCGTACACGATCGGCACGCCGGGACGCCCGGGCCGCAGGAAGTAGGCGTGCAGCGAGTGCACCGGACGGTCCCCGTCCGTGGTGCGGCCGGCCGCGACCAGGGCCTGGCCCGCGACCTGACCGCCGAACACCCTTTGCAGGGACTCCTCGGGGCTGCGACCGCGGAAGATGTTGACCTCGATCCGCTCCAGGTCGAGAAGATCGACCAGGAGCTCGGCGGGGTTCGTCGTCATGTGGTTCGTCCCCACTCCCGAAACCGGCGCGCCGTCACAGCTGACCCACCGCCGTGACCCGGACGACAGCCCGGCCCTCCTCGTCGGAGGCCGCCAGATCGACCTCCGCACGGATACCCCAGTCATGGTCACCCGCCGGGTCGGCGAAGGCCTGCCACACCCGCCACAGACCGTGCTCCGGGTCCTCGTCGATCTTCAGCAGCTTCGGGCCGCGCGCGTCCGGGCCCGTACCCAGGTCCTCGTGCGCGTCCCAGTAACCGTCCATCGCCTCGCCCCAGGCGTCCTCGTCCCAGCCCGAGTCGCCGTCGAGCTCACCCAGGTCGCGGACGCGGTCCAGCGCGGCCAGCTCCACCCGGCGGAACATCGCGTTGCGCACCAGGACCCGGAAGGCGCGGGCGTTGGCCGTGACCGGCTTGACCTCGTCGGCCCGCTCCTGCGCCTGCTCGGCGGTCTCCACCTCCGGGTTCGCCAGCTGCTCCCACTCGTCCAGCAGGCTGGAGTCCACCTGACGCACCATCTCGCCGAGCCAGGCGATCAGGTCCTCCAGGTCCTCCGACTTCAGGTCGTCCGGGATGGTGTGCTCCAGAGCCTTGTACGCACTCGCCAGGTAGCGCAGCACGATGCCCTCGGTGCGGGCCAGCTCGTAGTTCGACGTGAACTCCGTGAACGTCATGGCCCGTTCGTACATGTCCCGGATCACCGACTTCGGCGACACGGGGTGGTCGCCGACCCACGGGTGGCTCGTGCGGTACACGTCGTACGCGTGCCAGAGCAGCTCACTCAGCGGCTTGGGGTACGTGACCTCCTGGAGCCGCTCCATCCGCTCCTCGTACTCGAGGCCGTCCGCCTTCATCTGCCCGACGGCCTCACCCCGCGCCTTGTTCTGCTGGGCGGCGAGGATCTGCCGCGGGTCGTCGAGCGTCGACTCCACGACGGAGACCATGTCCAGGGCGTACGAAGGGGACTCGGCGTCCAGCAGGTCGAAGGAGGCCAGCGCGAAGGTGGACAGCGGCTGGTTCAGTGCGAAGTCCTGCTGGAGATCGACCGTGAGACGCACGATCCGGCCCTCGGCGTCCGGTGTGGCGAGCCGCTCCACCACACCGCCGTCGAGCAGCGAACGGTAGATCGCGATGGCCCGCCGGATGTGCCGGAGCTGGGCCCTGCGCGGCTCGTGGTTGTCCTCCAGCAGATGCCGCATCGCCTCGAAGGCGTTGCCCGGGCGGGCGATGACCGAGAGCAGCATCGTGTGCGTGACCCGGAAGCGAGAGGTCAGCGGCTCGGGATCCGAGGTGATCAGCTTGTCGAAGGTGGTTTCCGACCAGGCGACGAAGCCCTCCGGAGCCTTCTTGCGGACCACCTTGCGCTTCTTCTTGGGGTCGTCACCCGCCTTCTTGACGGCCTTCTCGTTCTCGATGACGTGCTCGGGGGCCTGGGCGACGACGAACCCCGCCGTGTCGAAGCCCGCCCGGCCGGCACGCCCGGCGATCTGGTGGAACTCGCGGGCGCGCAGCGTCCGCACCCGGGTGCCGTCGTACTTGGTGAGCGCGGTGAACAGCACCGTACGGATCGGCACGTTGACGCCGACGCCCAGCGTGTCCGTACCGCAGATCACCTTCAGCAGACCCGCCTGCGCCAGCTTCTCGACCAGACGGCGGTACTTGGGGAGCATGCCCGCGTGATGCACCCCGATCCCGTGCCGCACGTAGCGGGAGAGGTTCTGGCCGAACTTGGTGGTGAAGCGGAAGTTGCCGATCAGATCGGCGATCTTCTCCTTCTCCTCCTTCGTACACATGTTGATGCTCATCAGCGACTGCGCGCGCTCGACGGCCGCGGCCTGCGTGAAGTGCACGATGTAGACGGGCGACTGCCGGGTGTCCAGCAGCTCCGTGAGCGTCTCCGTGATCGGCGTCAGCCGGTACTCGTAGCTGAGCGGCACCGGCCGCGTCGCGGAACGCACCACGGAGGTCGGTCGACCGGTACGCCGGGTCAGGTCCTTCTCGAACATCGAGACGTCGCCGAGCGTCGCCGACATCAGCACGAACTGGGCCTGCGGAAGCTCGAGCAGAGGGATCTGCCAGGCCCAGCCGCGGTCCGGCTCCGCGTAGAAATGGAACTCGTCCATCACGACCTGGCCGATGTCTGCGTACTTGCCGTCACGCAGCGCGATGGAGGCGAGGACCTCGGCGGTGCAGCAGATGACCGGGGCGTCGGCGTTGACCGAGGCGTCGCCGGTCAGCATGCCGACGTTCTCCGTGCCGAAGAGCTTGCAGAGGTCGAAGAACTTCTCCGAGACCAGCGCCTTGATCGGCGCCGTGTAGAAGGTGACCTTGTCCTGGGCCAGCGCCGTGAAGTGCGCACCCGCCGCGACCAGGCTCTTTCCTGAGCCGGTGGGCGTGGAAAGGATCACGTTCGCCCCGGAGACCACCTCGATCAGCGCCTCCTCCTGAGCCGGATAGAGGGTGATGCCCTGCGATTCGGTCCATGACGAGAAGGCCTCGAAGAGGGCGTCCGGGTCGGCGGTCGGGGGCAGCTGATCGATTAGGGTCACGCCCCCATCTTGCCTGCCTTGTGACCGGATACGGGAACCGGAGGACCGCGCGAAGATCACGGACGATACGCTGCCCACTCAACTCGGCCGCCTCGCACAGGCAATGGCGGCCCGGCCGCGCACGGCCGATTCACCAACGGGGGCGGGAACAGCCATGATGGGACCGGCACACTCTCTGTCAGGGGCGGCCGCCTGGCTGGGGGTGGGTGCCGCGGCAGCCGCCGCGGGCCACACGATGCCCTGGCCCGTCCTCGTCGTGGGAGCCCTGATCTGTGCGGGCGCCGCACTCGCCCCGGACCTCGACCACAAGTCCGCCACCATCTCGCGTGCCTTCGGCCCGGTCTCCAAGACCCTCTGCGAGATCGTCGACAAACTCTCGTACGCCGTCTACAAGGCGACCAAGGGACCCGGCGACCCGCGCAGGACAGGGGGGCACCGCACGCTCACCCACACCTGGCTGTGGGCGGTGCTGACCGGCGGCGGAGCCTCGGTCGCTGCGATCACCGGCGGCCGATGGGCGGTCCTGGCGATCCTCTTCGTCCACCTCGTGCTCGCCGTCGAAGGCCTGCTGTGGCGGGCGGCGCGCATGTCCAGCGACGTCCTCGTCTGGCTGCTCGGCGCGACCAGCGCGTGGATCCTGGCCGGAGTGCTCGACAAGCCGGGCAACGGCTCCGACTGGCTGTTCGCCGAACCCGGCCAGGAGTACCTGTGGCTGGGACTGCCGATCGTCCTCGGGGCCCTCGTCCACTGCATCGGCGACGCGCTCACCGTCTCGGGCTGCCCGATCCTGTGGCCGATCCCGCTCGGCCGCAAGCGGTGGTACCCGCTCGGACCGCCGAAGTTCATGCGCTTCCGGGCCGGCAGCTGGGTGGAGATCAAGGTGCTGACGCCCGCGTTCATGGTGCTCGGGGGAGTGAGCGGGGCCGCCGCGCTCAACTACATCTGACCGCCGGACGCCCGTTCCGGGGGCGGTGCGCCCGCAGGCGTAGCACCATGACCCCATGCTGCTCGCCCGGCTCGCCCATGTGTCCCTGGAGGTCGCCGCGACATCGGCGCGGACCCGGAAGGTCGCCCTGCTCGCCGGCCTGTTCCGGGAGACCGGTGCGGACGACGTCCCGGTCGTCATCCCCTACCTGGCCGGTCGCCTGCCGCAGGGACGGCTCGGCATCGGGTGGCGCACCCTGGGCGACCCGGTGGCACCCGCGGACGCGGCCACACTGACGGTCTCCGGCGTCGACGCGGAGCTGACGGAGATCGGGGCGCTCTCCGGTCCCGGCTCGCAGGCCGCCCGCAAGGAGCGCCTCCAGAGGCTGCTCGGCGCGGCCACGACCGAGGAACAGCACTTCCTGCGCGCGCTGCTCACCGGCGAGGTACGGCAGGGGGCACTGGACGCCGTCGCCGTGGACGCGCTGGCCGGTGCCACCGATGCGCGGCCCGCCGACGTGCGCCGCGCCGTCATGCTCGCCGGATCCCTCCAGGCCGTCGCCGGGGCACTGCTCGCCGACGGCCCTGAGGCGCTCGCCGCCTTCCGCCTCACCGTGGGCCGACCGGTCCTGCCGATGCTGGCGCACACCGCGCGTTCGGTCACCGAGGCCGTCGGCAAGCTGGGGCCGTGCGCCGTCGAGGAGAAGCTTGACGGCATCCGCGTCCAGGTGCACCGCGACGGTCCACGGGTGCGGGTACACACCCGCACGCTCGACGACATCACCGACCGGCTGCCCGAACTGGTCACGGCGGTGGCCGGCTTCAGCGGCGACCGGTTCATTCTCGACGGCGAGGTGATCGCCCTCGGGCCCGGCGGCAGACCGCGGCCCTTCCAGGAGACCGCCGCCCGGGTCGGATCCCGGCGCGACGTCGCCGCGGCGGCGGCGGCCGTCCCCGTGGTCCCCGTCTTCTTCGACGTGCTGTCCGTCGACGGACGCGAACTCCTGGACCTCCCCCTCATGGAACGGCACACGGAACTGGCCGCCTTGGTACCGGAGCCGATGCGGGTACGTCGCGTCATCGTGACGGACCCCGGGGACGAGGCCGCGGCGGCCTTCTTCGAGGCCTCGCTGGAGCGCGGGCACGAGGGCGTGGTGGTCAAGGGGCTGGACGCGGCCTACAGCGCGGGCCGCCGGGGCGCGTCCTGGCTGAAGGTGAAACCCGTCCACACCCTGGACCTCGTGGTGCTGGCCGCCGAGTGGGGGCACGGCAGGCGCACCGGGAAACTGTCCAACCTCCACCTGGGAGCCCGGCGGCAGGACGGCACCTTCGCCATGCTCGGCAAGACCTTCAAAGGGCTCACGGACACGATGCTCACCTGGCAGACCGAACGCCTGCGGGAACTGTCCACCGCCGACGACGGCCACGTCGTCACCGTACGACCGGAACTCGTCGTCGAGATCGCCTACGACGGGCTCCAGCGGTCCACCCGCTACCCGGCGGGGGTCACCCTGCGGTTCGCCCGGGTGCTGCGCTACCGGGAGGACAAGTCGCCGCAGGAGGCGGACACGGTCGACAGGGTGCTCGGTTCGCGGACCTGACCGCGGCCCCCGCCGGCGGGGGCCGTGCGGCGGGGCCGGAGCGCGGCTGCCGATCAGCTGTGGCCGGCCGTCGACGCGGTGTGCGCGCGGATCTCTTCCGGCGTGAGATAGGCGTCGGTGTACTCGAAGTCGCGCAGGGTGGCCGGCGTGCGGGCCTGGAAGCCGGTCCGTACGAAGTCGTCCCCCGCGATCGCGTTCAGCATCCAGTTGGTCAGAACCCGCGTCTTGGCGACATTGGTCCGCAGGGCCGACCAGTGGTAGCCGCGTGCCACCAGCTGGGCGGGCACGCCCTTCAGCTCGATGCCCAGCGGCTTGGAGACCGCGTCCCGGCCGCCGAGGTCCACCACGAGACCGAGGTCCCTGTGGACGTAGGGCTGACGCGGACGGCCGCGCAGCGAAGCGATGAGGTTGTCCGCCAGCACCCGTCCCTGCCGCATGGCGTGCTGCGCGGTGGGAGGGCAGATCGCCCCGTCGCCCTTGGTCAGGTCCGGCACCGCCGCCGAGTCGCCCAGCGCGAACACCCCGTTCACACCGGGCACCTGCATCTCCGGCGTCACCGCGAGCCTGCCGCGTACGGTCTCCGCGTCGAGCGTGGCCACGAGCGGGCTGGCCGCGACTCCGGCGGTCCAGATGAGCGTGCGGCAGGGCAGCACCCGGCCGTCGGTGAAGGTCACCTTGTCCGGTCCCGCCTCGGCCACCGAGACACCGAGCGACACCTCGATGCCGCGCCTGCGCAGGATCTCCAGCGCGGAGGCTCCCAGCTTGTCGCCGAGCTCCGGCATGAGCTTGGGCGCGATGTCGATCAGATGCCACTTGATCAGCTTCGGGTCCAGCCGGGGGTAGTGCCGGACGGCGTTGACGGTCAGCCGCTGCAGGCAGGCAGCGGTCTCCGTGCCCGCGTATCCGCCGCCCACCACCACGAACTGCAGTCGCGACTCCCGCTCGGCCTCGTCCTGGCTGGCATCGGCCAGATCGAGTTGGGAGATGACGTGGTCACGGACGTAGGCGGCCTCGGCCAGCGTCTTCATGCCCCGCGCGTTCTCGACCAGCCCAGGGATGTCGAAGGTACGGGTGACGCTCCCGGCAGCCAGCACGAGGCGGTCGTACGGCTCGTTCACGATCTCGTCGGTGATCTTGCGGATGACGCAGACCTTCGCCCTGGTGTCCACGCCGATGGCGCCGCCCGGAATGATCCGGGTGCGGTGGCGCCGGCTGCGGCGCAGGGAGACGGCGACCGACTGGGGGGTGAGCACCCCGGACGCCACCTGCGGAAGCAGCGGAAGATAGAGCTGGTACGAGAACGGCGTGACGAGGGCGATGTCCGCCTCACCAGGGGCGAGGCTGCGTTCCAGCCGGCGCACGCACGCGACTCCGGCGAAGCCTGCACCGACAACGAGGATCCTGGGTCGTGCCACGGTGTGCGTCCCTTCTCGGGCCTACGCGGTCTTCGCTCGCCTGCCCCGTATCCGGGGCCAGTCACTCCTCATCCTCACCGCAGCGGCCGCGCTTCGCCTCCTGTGCGACGCGGGCGGCGACGGACGGCCCGGGGCCACGGAACGAGCGGCCCCACGGGTGACACGGGCACGGGAGGCGTACCGGTCCGGGGTGACCGGACCCCGGACCGTTCGGGCTCATCCGTGCCAGGACCGCCACAGTGCCGCGTACGCGCCGTCCGCCGCCACCAGCTCGTCGTGGCCGCCCAGCTCGCTGATCCGGCCCTCCTCGACGACCGCGATCACATCCGCGTCGTGCGCCGTGTGCAGCCGGTGCGCGATCGCGATCACCGTCCGGCCGTCCAGCACCCGGGCCAGCGAACGCTCCAGATGCCGTGCCGCCCGTGGATCGAGGAGCGAGGTCGCCTCGTCCAGCACCAGGGTGTGCGGGTCCGCCAGGACCAGCCGGGCCAGTGCGATCTGCTGCGCCTGTGCCGGAGTGAGGGCCAGACCGCCCGAGCCGACCTCGGTGTCCAGACCGTCCGCCAGGGTCCTCGCCCAGGCGTCCGCGTCGACCGCCGCGAGCGAGGCCCACAGCTCCGCGTCCTCGGCGCCCGCACGGGCCAGCAGCAGGTTGTCCCGGAGCGAGCCCACGAAGACGTGGTGCTCCTGGTTGACCAGGGCCACATGGCTCCGCACCCGCTCCGCCGTCATCCGGGACAGCTCGGCCCCGCCCAGCGTGACCTCACCCGTCCGGGGCGCGTAGATCCCGGCCAGCAGCCGCCCCAGGGTGGACTTGCCCGCACCGGACGGCCCGACCAGGGCCAGGCGCGTACCCGGGGCGACGTCCAGCGACACCTTGTGCAGGACGTCGACACCGGCGCGGTAACCGAAGTGCACCTCGGTGGCCCGAACCTCGCGGCCGTCCGGACCGACCGCGTCGTCGCCCGCGTCCGGCTCTATCTCCCGGACGCCGACCAGCCTGGCCAGCGACACCTGGGCGACCTGCAGCTCGTCGTACCAGCGCAGGATCAGACCGAGCGGGTCGACCATCATCTGGGCCAGCAGCGCGCCCGTCGTCAGCTGCCCGACGGTGAGCCAGCCCTCGATCACGAACCAGCCGCCGAGCAGCAGCACCGCGCCCAGGATCGTCACATACGTGGCATTGATGACGGGGAACAGCACCGAACGCAGAAAGAGCGTGTACCGCTCCCACGCCGTCCACTCCCCGACCCGCCGGTCGGAGAGCGCGACCCTGCCCGCCCCCAGCCGATGGGCCTCCACGGTCCGCCCGGCGTCCACGGTCTCGGCGAGCATCGCCGCGACCGCCGCGTACCCGGCGGCCTCCGAGCGGTACGCGGACGGCGCCCGCCGGAAGTACCAGCGGCAGCCGACGATCAGCACCGGCAGGGCGATCAGCACGGCCAGGGCCAGCGGCGGGGCGGTGACGGTGAGCGCGCCCAGCAGCAGCGCGACCCACACCACGCCGATGGCCAGCTGCGGGACGGCCTCACGCATCGCGTTGGCCAGCCGGTCGATGTCCGTCGTGATCCGGGAGAGCAGGTCACCGGTGCCGGCCCGCTCCAGGACACCCGGGGGCAGCCCGACCGACCGCACGAGGAAGTCCTCGCGCAGATCGGCCAGCATCTCCTCACCCAGCATCGCGCCGCGCAGCCGCATGGTCCGGGTGAACACGGTCTGCACGACCAGCGCCAGCGCGAACACCGCGGCGGTGCGCTCCAGATGCAGGTCGGTGACCCCGTTCGACAGGTCCTCGACCAGTCCGCCCAGCAGGTACGGCCCGGTGATCGACGCGATCACCGCGATCGCGTTGACCGCGATGAGCATCGCGAACGGCTTGCGGTGACGCCGCAGCAGGGAGCGGACGTAGGTCCGTACGGTCGTCGGGGTGCCGACCGGCAGGGTCGTCGCCGACTCCGGGGCGGCCGGGTCGTACGCCGGTGGTGCGAGGCCGATCATGCCCTCTCCTCGATTTCCTCGATCGCTTCGACCGACGGTGACGCGTCGATTCCCACGAGTTCGTCCTGCGCGGCGCAGGACGCGATGTCGTCGTCGGTCTCCCGGGTGACGACCGCCCGGTACCGGGGTTCGTCCCGCAGCAGATCTCGGTGCGACCCGGCCGCGACGACCGTGCCCCGGTGCACCAGCACCACGCGGTCGGCCAGGTCCAGCAGCAGCGGGGAGGAGGCGAACGCCACCGTCGTACGGCCGTGGCGCAGCCGCTTGATACCCGCGGCCACACGCGCCTCCGTGTGCGAGTCGACGGCCGACGTCGGCTCGTCGAGCACCAGCGCCTCCGGGTCGGTGACCAGCGAACGGGCCAGCGCGAGCCGCTGGCGCTGCCCGCCGGACAGGGACCGGCCCCGCTCGGTGATCCGGGTGCGCATGGGGTCGCCGTCCGTGTCGACGGAGGCCTGGGCCAGCGCGTCCAGCACGTCACCGCACTGGGCGGCGGCCAGCGCGTCCTCGGCCCGGACCGCACCCGAGGACGGCACGTCGAGCAGCTCGCGCAGCGTTCCGGAGAGCAGCACCGGGTCCTTGTCCTGCACCAGCACCGCGGTCCGGGCCGAATCGAGCGGCAGCTCGTCCAGCGGGACACCGCCGAGCAGCACCGAGGGGACCGGCGCCGACACGGTGCCGGCCCCGGTGTCCGACGCGGTGTCCCCCGCGGCGTGTCCGCCGAGGCGTTCGGCCAGCCGTCCGGCCTCGTCGGGGTCGCCGCAGACCACGGCGGTGAACTGCCCCCGCGCCGCCATCAGCCCGGTCACCGGGTCGTACAGATCGCCCTCGGGCACCATGGCGTCGATCGTCGACGGCCGCGCGACGCGCTGCAGTGACAGCACCCGGACCGCGCGTTGTGCGGACGGCCTGGAGAAGGAGTACGCCATGGCGATCTCCTCGAAGTGCCGCAGCGGGAAGAGCATCAGTGTCGCCGCGCTGTACACGGTGACCAGCTGACCCACGTCGATACGGCCGTCCCGTGCCAGCGAGGCCCCGTACCAGACCAGCGAGATCAGCAGCACTCCCGGCAGGAACACCTGGATCGCCGAGATGAGCGCCCACATCCGGGCACTGCCCACGGCGGCCTCGCGCACCTCCTGGGACGCGCGCCGGTAGCGGCCGAGGAACAGTTCCTCGCCGCCGATGCCGCGCAGCACCCGCAGGCCGGCGACCGTGTCGGAGGCCAGTTCGGTTGCCCTGCCCGCCTTCTCACGCTGGATGTCCGCGCGCCGGGTGGCCCGGGGGAGCAGTGGCAGGACGGCCAGCGCGAGGACCGGCACGGCGATCGCCACCAGCACCCCGAGCGAGGGCAGGTAGAGGACGAGCCCGACGCAGATCAGTACGAGTGCGGTGGCGGCCGCGGCGAACCGCGACAGCGCCTCGACGAACCAGCCGATCTTCTCGACATCACCGGTGGAGACGGCGACGACCTCGCCCGCGGCGACCCGTCTGGTCAGTGCCGAGCCGAGCTGGGCCGTCTTGCGTGCCAGCAACTGCTGGACCCGGGCCGCGGCGGTGATCCAGTTGGTGACCGCCGTCCGGTGGAGCATGGTGTCGCCCACGGCGATGAGGACGCCGAGGACCACGATGAGAGCTCCGGCCAGCGCGAGTCCCCGGCCGGAGCGTTCGATGACGGCCTGGACCGCGAGTCCCACGGTGAGCGGCAGACCGGCGATCGAGCACTGGTGCAGCAGCCCCCAGGAGAGCGACTTGAGCTGGCCGGTGAGCTGACTCCGGCCGAGCCAGAAGAGAAAACGTGGGCCTGACCGGACATCGGGATCGCCGGGATCTGAATACGGAAGATCGCGAATCTGCATGACGTCCCAAGAATCGGAAGGGGCGGAGATCCTTGGCGGATCCCGGGGAACAGTGGGGGACCAAACCGTGCAAGGTTCGCGTCCTGCCCCCGTCCGGGGCAAGCGATTATCGTGAGTGCCTTGTGCGGCATGCCGCGGTCGCCCGTGAACGCACAGCGGCCGGCGCCGTCGGGGCCGACGGTCTCCTCGGCGCAGGCCACGGTCAGCTCGCGGTGCAACTCCCTGTTGGCATCGGTGAGATACGGCACCCCTTCACGGGCGGGCCCGGCGTGCACGAGGAGGCGTCGACCACCGGCGGCAGTGCCGCCCGCGGTCCGGCCCCGGGCTGCCTCCACGACGCGCTGCGCTGTCCGCACCGCATGCCTCAGCAGCGGCGCTCCGGCATACCGTTGACCAGAGCGGTCAGCAGCCCGCCGAGCACCTCGCGCTGATCCGCGGTCAACGGAGCCAGGATCTCCTCAGCGGCGGCCTTGCGCGCGTCGCGCAGCGAACGGAGCACGGCGCGGCCCTCCTCGGTGATCTCGATGCGGATCACCCGGCGGTTCGTCGGGTCCGGGGCGCGGCGCACCCGGCCGCTCGCCTCCAGGCCGTCCACCAGCGTGGTGACCGCCCGCGGGACGACGTCCAGACGCTGGGCGAGATCGGCCATCCGGGGCGGACCGTCGTAGTGCGCGACCGTGCGCAGCAGCCGGAACTGGGCCGGTGTGATACCGATCGGCTCCAGCTGGCGGCTCTGGATGCGATGGAGCCTGCGGGTGAGCCGGAGCAGCTGCTCGGCCACCTGGCCGTCGGAATCGGGGGAGTCCATGGGGGAACAATATCAGGACCCCGTTCATTGTGAATAGAGGTAACAATGAGCTAAGCTCCGTAAGATCTGTTCCATCCCCTCAGCCGCACGCCTCCGCCCGAAGCCTGCCGGCCCCACGCTGTCGAAGGAGCTCATGAAACCCGACGAACCCACGTGGGCACCCCCCGCCGGTGATACCCAGCAGCCGCCCGCCGAGCTGCGTCGCATCTTCCGCCTCTTCCGCCCCTACCGCGGCAGACTCGCGGTGGTGGGGCTGCTGGTCGGCGCCTCCTCGCTGGTGTCGGTCGCCTCTCCGTTCCTGCTCCGCGAGATCCTGGACACCGCGATCCCCCAGGGGCGCACGGGGCTGCTCACGCTGCTGGCGCTCGGCATGATCCTCACCGCCGTGATGACCGGCGTGTTCGGCGTCCTGCAGACCCTGATCTCCACGACGGTCGGCCAGCGCGTGATGCACGATCTGCGTACCGCCGTCTACACCCAGTTGCAGCGGATGCCGCTCGCCTTCTTCACCAGGACACGCACGGGTGAGGTCCAGTCCCGCATCGCCAACGACATCGGCGGAATGCAGGCGACCGTCACCTCCACCGCGACCTCGCTGGTCTCCAATCTCACCGCGGTCATCGCCACCGTGGTCGCCATGCTCGCGCTGGACTGGCGGCTCACCGTCGTCTCGCTGCTCCTGCTGCCCGTCTTCGTGTGGATCAGCCGCCGCGTCGGCCGTGAACGCAAGAAGATCACCACCCAGCGCCAGAAGCAGATGGCCGCGATGGCGGCCACGGTCACGGAGTCGCTCTCGGTCAGTGGCATCCTGCTCGGCCGCACCATGGGCCGCTCGGACTCGCTCACCCGGGGCTTCGCCGAGGAGTCGGAGCGTCTGGTGAGCCTCGAGGTGCGGTCCAACATGGCCGGGCGCTGGCGGATGTCGACGATCGGCATCGTGATGGCCGCGATGCCCGCCGTCATCTACTGGGCGGCCGGTCTCACCCTCCAGTCGGGGGCCACCGCGGTCTCCGTCGGCACGCTGGTCGCCTTCGTCTCGCTCCAGCAGGGCCTGTTCAGGCCGGCCGTGAGCCTGCTCTCCACCGGCGTGCAGATGCAGACGTCTCTCGCGCTGTTCCAGCGGATCTTCGAGTACCTCGACCTCGACGTGGACATCACCGAACCCGCGGAGCCCGTCCGGCTGGAGAAGATCCGCGGTGAGATCGCCTTCGAGGACGTCACCTTCAGCTACGACGAGAAGAGCGGCCCGACGCTGAGCGGCATCGATGTGACCGTGCCCGCCGGCCACAGCCTCGCCGTCGTCGGCCCCACCGGCTCGGGCAAGTCGACGCTCAGCTATCTGGTGCCGCGGCTGTACGACGTCACCGGCGGCCGGGTCACCATCGACGGGGTCGATGTCCGGGACCTGGACTTCGAGACGCTCGCCCGGGCCGTCGGCGTGGTCTCCCAGGAGACGTACCTCTTCCACGCCTCGGTCGCCGAGAACCTCCGCTTCGCCAAACCGGACGCCACCGACGAGGAGATCGAAGCCGCGGCCCGCACCGCGCAGATCCACGACCACATCGTCTCCCTGCCCGACGGCTACGACACCCTGGTCGGTGAGCGCGGGTACCGCTTCTCGGGCGGCGAGAAGCAGCGGCTCGCGATCGCCCGCACGATCCTCCGCGACCCGCCCGTGCTGATCCTCGACGAAGCGACCAGCGCCCTCGACACCCGTACGGAACACGCCGTGCAGCAGGCCATCGACGCGCTGTCGAAGGGCCGCACCACGCTCACCATCGCGCACCGGCTCTCGACCGTCCGCGACGCGGACGAGATCGTTGTCCTGGACGGCGGCAGGGCAGTCGAGCGCGGTACGCACGAGGAACTGCTGGAGCAGGGCGGACGTTACGCCGCGCTCGTCCGCCGCGACGGCCTGCCCGCCCCGGTGGTCGCCTCGTAAGGCGCCGTCCGGGGCCGCGGGCCGGGCGCGCCGAACGCCACCGTGGGCGTGCACGCGTCGGCCGAGGGCGGCTCGCGGGGCCAGGGCCAAGGAGGCCGGAGACGTGCTGCCGGTGCACCACGCCGGACTGCCGCCGGACCTTCCGGCGCGGCCTGGGCGAGGGCCCGGCCCTGTGCCCTCGGTCAGGCGGGCACGCTGTCCGTCCGGTCGCTGCTTCCCTCGTTGCCCGTGCCGTCCGTGTCCGTGCCCTCCGTGTCCGTGCCGTTCAGCAGGCGCATGACCGAGCGGACCGCTGCCCGTCCCGCCCGGTTGGCGCCGATGGTGCTGGCCGACGGGCCGTACCCGACGAGGTGGACGCGCGCGTCCCGTACCGCCCGGGTGCCCTCGACGCGGATGCCGCCGCCCGGCTCGCGGAGCTTCAGCGGGGCCAGATGGTCGACCGCCGCCCGGAAGCCGGTCGCCCACAGGATCACGTCGGCCTGGACCGTACGGCCGTCGGCCCAGGCCACTCCGTCCGGAGTGATCCGTTCGAACATGGGGAGCCGGTCGAGAATCCCTTCCTCGCGTGCGCGCCGGATGGCGTCGTTCACCGGCAGCCCGGTCACGCTCACCACGCTCCGCGGCGGGAGCCCGCGCCGTACGCGCTCCTCCACCATGGCCACGGCGGCCCGCCCCTGTTCCTCCCCGAAGGGGCCCTCCCGGAACACCGGGGGCCGGCGCGTCACCCAGTACGTCGCGGCCGCCACCTCGGAGATCTCCATCAAGTGCTGGGTCCCCGAGGCCCCGCCGCCGACCACGACCACCCTCCGGCCCGCGAACTCTCCGGGCCCCGGATAGTTCGCGGTGTGCAACTGCCGTCCCCGGGAGGTGTCCTGACCCGGGTAGCGCGGCCAGAACGGCCGGTCCCAGGTGCCCGTCGCGCTGATCAGCGCCTGCGGGGCGTACGTACCCTCGGACGTCTCCACGAGCAGCCGGCCGCCCTCGCCCTCGCGTACCGCGCTCACCTCGACCGGCCGGTGCACCCGCAGACCGAAGCGGTTCTCGTACGCGTCGAAGTAGGCACCGATCACCTCGGAGGACGGGCGGCCGTCGTCAGCGCCCGTGAGTTCCATCCCGGGCAGGGCGTGCATGCCGTGGACCTTGCCGTACGTCAGCGAGGGCCAGCGGAACTGCCAGGCGCCGCCGGGCCGCGGGGCATGGTCGAGCACGACGAAGTCCCGGTCGGGCTCCAGTCCGGCGCGACGCAGGTGGTAGGCGGCGGACAGACCCGCCTGACCCGCGCCGATCACGGCCACGTCCAGCTCACGCACCCCAGAATCGTTCACGCTTCTACCAACTCTGGGTGGGTCCTGGATCTTCCCGACGGTGCCATCCGCACCACCGGCGTCAGAATGGGGCCATGCCCGATTCCTTCGCCACCCACATCCTGGACATCGCCACGGGACGGACCGAGACGGTCACCGACCTCACGGCCGACTGTGAACGCTTCCTCGCGGACGCGGCCCACGGCCGGGACGGCCTGCTCAACGTCTTCGTACCCCACGCCACGGCCGGCATCGCCGTCCTGGAGACGGGAGCCGGCAGCGATGAGGACCTCCTGGCCGCCCTGCGGACCCTGCTCCCCGCCGACGACCGCTGGCGCCACCGCCACGGCAGCCCGGGCCACGGCCGCGACCACGTGCTGCCCGCCCTCGTACCGCCGCACGCGACGTTGCCGGTGATCGGCGGGCGACTTCAGCTCGGGACGTGGCAGTCGGTGTGCCTGGTGGATACAAATCGCGATAATGCAAACCGTCACGTTCGTCTGTCGTTCTTCGGGTAGGGCTGCATCTGCCGTCACTGTAGGAGTGATGTCCCCGGCCCGGTCCGATGCGCAGCGCTGCCCCCGGCCGGGTGCCACACCGACAAGCTCAGGCGCTGGGGACCCGGACGTCGAGGACGTCGCCGTCCAGGATGCACGAGGCCGGGCGAGCCGCCATCGCCGCGTACCGCACCGGGATCGTCCCGCGGTCGTCTCCTGATCTCTTGTCTCCCCGTCAGACGGAAGACTTCAACTGGCCTGATGCGGTACCCATGTGTGACAACGGGGCTGTACGTTGCGGTGAGAAGAGTCGAGGCGACGTGAGGGGCAGGTGGGGGCTTTGCTCACCGAGGCGTTGGCCGCGCTGGCTGCGGCAGGCGGCGGGGCGGTGGTCCAGGCTGCGGGGACCGACGCCTGGCATGCGGCGCGGCAGCGGGTCGCCGAGCTGTTCGGCCGTGGCGACGCGGAGCGGGGACGGGCCGAACTGGAGCGGCTGGACCGGACGGCCCGGGCCCTGGAGCCGGGCGCCGCCACGGACCCGGGGCGGGAGCTGCTGCGCCAGGAAGGAGTGTGGCAGGAGCGGTTCGAGGCCCTGCTGGAGTCCCTCGACGCGGAGGACCGGGAGCGGACAGTCCAGGACTTGCGCGCCCTGCTGGCCTTCGTCGCCGACGCGGGAGGCGATACGGCGCTGGCGACCGGGAACGCCTTGGCGCGGGACGGCGGCAGTGCCGTGACCGGGGTGAGGCGACAGGGCGGCGGGCGGGCCGCACGAGCTGTGAACACCGGGGACGCAGAGGCCATCGGCGCGGAGTCCAGCGCGATCAGTGGCATCGTGGCCGAGTAGACGGCAGGGACCGCGGTATGGCCAAGTGGCGATGGGGCAGAAGACACGACCCCGGCAAGCGCACCCTGGCAGGGGGCACGGCGGGCGGCGTCGAGCCCGCGCAGCAGGTGTCGGGCAGCGGAAACGCCAACGCGACGCACGGCGGTATCGCCGTTACGGGCATCTACAACGACCATTCCAGCGTGGTGCTCCCCCCGGAGGCGGTCCGGCCCGTATCCGAGGTGAAAGCTCGACCGGGACTGGACAACCTGCCCTACCGCACCGCCCACTTCGTGGGGCGTGCCGCTGAACTGGACCGTCTCGACGCTGCCATGAAGAAGACCGGCGGCGTGTGGCTCCAGGCCGTGCACGGGCTCGGCGGGGTAGGCAAGAGCACGCTGGCCGTGCACTGGGCGGCCACGCGTGCCCGGAAGTACCGTCTCGCGCCCATCCGGTGGATATCCGCGGACAGTGCGGCGAGTGTGGAGCAGAGCCTGGCCGCCCTGGCCACCGCTCTGCAGCCTGCCGCCTCCAAGGCGCTGACGGTGGAAGCCCTGGCCGAGTACGGGATGCAGTGGCTGGCCACGCATAGCGGCTGGCTGCTCATCCTGGACAACGTCAACCACCTCGCGGACATCGCCCCTCTCTTGGCTCGTCTGCCCCATGGGCGCTTTCTCATCACAAGCAGACTCGCCACGGTGTGGCACGACGCCGCCGAGGTCATCCGGCTCGACGCTCTGCAACCGGACGAATCGCTGGCCCTGCTCACCCGCATCGCGAACGCCGGCGGCGGCGGCAGGGACCTGTCCGGAGCAGCCGAACTGTGCGCGGATCTGGGCCATCTTCCCCTAGCCGTCGAACAAGCCGCCGCCTACCTCGCCGAGAACCCCCTGCTGACCCCGACCACCTACCTGGACCTGCTCCGGCAGAACCCCGGCCCGCTGCACCAACAGGGAGGCGAGGGCTTCACCGTCGCCGAACGCACCATCGCCCGCATCTGGCGCGTGACGTTGGACCGTATCGGCGAACGGCAGCCGATGGCCGCCGACCTGCTGCGCACCCTGGCCTGGTACGCGCCTGACAGCATCCCCGTCGGGCTCCTGGACAACGAGGGCGACGAACCGGTCGCAGTCGCCGGCGCGATCGGCGTCCTGAACGCGTACAGCATGATCACCGTGGATCCCGACGCGCGAGCTCTCTCCGTCCACCGGCTGCTCCAGTCTGTCGCCCGGACCTCCGACGCCGAAGACCCGCACCGCACGCCCGGCCTCATCACTGAAGCCCGGGGACGTGCGACCGCCGCACTGGAGGCCGTCGTCCGGCCGACCGATTGGCAGGACCCCGCTACCTGGCCCACCGGACGCACCCTGCTCCCGCACATGGACGCCCTGGCCGACCACATGCCCCCGTCCGCCGACACCGGCACCACGGCACGGCTCCTCGATCACGCCGGCGTGTTCCTCATCAGCCAGGGGCTCGCCACCCGAGCCACCACCCACCTCCGCCGAGCCCTCGACCACCACGAGCGGGAACGCGGCCACGACGACATCCGTACGCTCACCTGCCGTCACAACTTGGCGCACGCCCAGGAGGCGTCGGGGTACCTGAATCGGGCCATCCTTATGTACGAGCTGGTTCTGCGCGACGAGGAACGCGTTCTGGGGCCGACGCACCAGCTCACGCTGGCCAGCCGCATCAACCTTGCCGACGCCTACGGTGCCGCGGGCGACTCGGACCAGGCGCTCGCACTGCTCCCGCAGAATCCTGAATACGGTCCACTTACCGGCCCGCTTCCCAGTGCACCCGACGGCGACGAGAGCCTCTCCGCCCTTGCCGCGCGGAACACCCTCGCCCGTACGCAGCAGAAGGCGGGACGACACGACGAGGCCGTTCGCCTGTACGAGGAAAACCTCGACGCCTGCGCCCGCGCGTTAGGTCAGGACCACCACCTCACCCTGGTGACGCGGAACAATCTGGCGGCCGCGCGCGCCGGATCGAAGGATCCGCGTGAGGCCGTCCGCCTCTTCGAGGGGATCTTCGGCGACATGGATCGGGTGCTCGGGGAGGAGCACCCCGACACCCTCCTCGTACGAGGCAATCTGGCGGGCGCATACCGGGAGTCCGGTGAACTCGACCGGTCCATCGCGCTGTTCGACGAGACACTGCCGGTCATGGAGCGCGTGCTCGGCGAGAACCACGGTACGACCCGCGCCGCCCGAGTCGCCCTCGCCCTCGCATGCCGGGCGGCCGGCGACACGGACCGAGCAGTGCGCCTCGCCACTCCAGGATCGGATCCGCCGGCCGGTCATGGAACACAGGCGGCGCGCCGTACGAACCGCACCGATCCCGGTGAGGCGGCGGCCCCTGCCGCGGACGGGGGGCGCCTCGACACCCGCAAGGCCGACATCGGCTACGGGTTGCTGGCCGTCGGCGACGCGGATCGAGCCGTTCCACTGTTCGAGCAGGTCGTCAGCGACGATCGGCACCGGCTGGGCGAGGACGAGCCCAACGCGCTCACCGCCCGCCACAACCTGGCAGTGGCTCACCTCATGGCGGGTACCCCTGAGCGAGCTGTCCCCCTCTTTGAGCAGGTCCTCCGTGTACGGGAGCGCTCACTTGGCGAGGACCATCCCGACACCCTCACCAGTCGCCGACACCTCGCCGACGCCCACCGCGAGGCAGGAGATTTCGGCCGGGCCGTCCCGATGTACGAGCGGACGTTCCACGCGCGGTCACGGATTCTCGGCGCCCACCACGCGGACACCCTCGCCGTCCTCGGCATGCTCGCGCACACCCATCGGCTCGCGGGCCGGCCGGACCGGGCCGCGCCCCTCTTCGAGCAGGCACTCCACGGGCAGGAGCAGGTGCGGGGCCCCTACCACCCCGAGACGCTCACCCTCCGCAACAGTCTCGCCGGAACGTACCAGGACGCGGGTCAACTCACCACGGCTGCGCTGCTCCACGAGGACAACGCCGCCGCGTGCGCCCGTGCCCTCGGGGATGATCACGAGCAGACCCTCACCGCCCGCCACAATCTGGCAGTCGCCCACGCCACCTCCGGAGACTTCGGCCGGGCCCTCCCCCTGCTCGGAGACACGTTGCAGCGACAGTGGGTGGTCCTCGGTGCGGACCACCCGGATACCCTCGCCACCCAACTGAGCCTGGCCGGCATGTGCCAGGCGGTCGGACTGCGGCGCCAGGCTCGACGCCTGTACAAGCAGACCCTCTCCACGTGCCGTCGCACCCTCGGCGAGAACCACCCCCTTACGCGAGGCGCACGCGAGCGCCTGATGTCCGCGAGGCGGACCAAGCGTGGGCGCTGAGCCGCACGGGCGGCGCACCTGTCGCCGGAAGTTCCGGATGACCATCCCGACACAACGATGAGAGCGGCGCTCCTTTCCTGGTCCGGCTGCTCGGCAGTACCGCACGCCCGGAACCTGTCCGCTCCAGCAGGGTGTGCGCGGCAACCGGTTAGCCTGGGAATCGGCGTCGGCACGAGCGGACGGATTGCCGATCGGGTCGCTGCCTCCTGGCGTCTGCACAGGGCCGGTCGGTTGGACGTCCTGGCGGCAGACGGGCTGCTCGACGAGCGCCGCGTGAGGCAGTGGGCGCAGAGGGACGGTGTGCACCTGGGCGCGAGGGGCCGGGTGACTAGCGGGGGGCCTGACTCGCCTACGCGGCGCACTGACTAGGACCAGATGATTCGGACGTCGCCGCTAACCGACAGCAGCAGGTGCGCACCGTGGTTCAGGAGAACCTGTTCGAGCTTAATCGCCCCGACTCCAGCCGGACTCGGAGCGGCCTATTCACACTCTGACCCTCGAACGCACGGGCTGTCGCACAACCGGTCGGAATGCTGCGCGCTCGGCAGGCATGGCCGGGGAGCGACGCACACCGAGATCTTGCTCCGCCGCCGAGGCTGCTATGTCGTGTCAAGCTGCGAGTTCTTCGACGTTGCCGAGTCGGTTCCGGTCGGAGCGCTCAAGGATCTTAAAGATCTGGCTCGGGCAGGTGCGAGCGTGAATTCCGCTACCTCCAGGGTCGGATAGACCTTGGTGAAGCCGGCGAACACGTGTCTGTCCACCTTCCACAGGCCCACCTGGATGAGGCCGATGTCGAGGCTCATCTCTGACAGCCAACGTGCACGGCCGCGGCTGCCACCCTTCACCGGATGCTTTGCAGGAGCGCCCCCGTGGCCGTGACGGTCCAGAACGACCACCCGTTGCGGTTCGGATTGACGTGCGGGTTGAGAGCCCGGACGGTGGCTACCGCCGCCCCGCTGGGGGATTCGTACACCCCGCGGCCGGGGCCGGAGGGGATCGTCACGGTGCGGGACGGCGGATCGTAGTAGGCGGTGGTGCGCCGGCCTTCGTAGACGGCGTGCAACTCGACGCCCTGCTCCGTGCGCAACGCCTGCACGTCTGCCTTGACCAGCGCGGGCGCGGGAGTATCCTCCGCGATCACGGTCTCGTCGGCGGGCATCTCGTCGGCGTCCTGACGGATGGCCCTCCCGTCGTAGGCGGGCAGACCCAGGAGCTCGTTGAGAACGTTGGCCAGCAGGCTCCTGCGCGCGGCCAGGAAGTCGGGGAATCGGTCCAGGGACCGCAGCTCCGGGTCGCTGGGGATCCACTGTTCCGCCAGGCGCTCCGGCGCGATGCCCGCCATGTACTCGGCGGGCAGCCTGGAGGAGATCATCTTGTTGGTCTGGCCGGTGACGAAAGCCAGGTTGGCGAGGCTGTTCCACTCCTCCTTCGCGTAAGTCCCCTGGACTCGGGCGCGAGGGAATACGTGGTGGAACTCGATCCTGGAACCGCTGTACATCGGCTGATCGTTGATGGCGATGTTGGTCGACCAGTCCCGCGCCCTGCTCCGCAGCGCGGCAATGTAGAGCAGTTTGAAGAAGGCGTGCGTGGAGTACTTCTGCTCTAGGTCCCTTGGGTGCAGTGCGCTGTCCAGGGATCGGGGGCCGGAGGCCCGGCGGATGAGCTCGGCGAACAGGTCCTCCCCGGCACGGGACCTGATCAGCCGGGCCTCCGCGTCGAGCTTGCCCTCGACCTGCAGCGAGTAGTGGCTGAAGGCCATCGCCGTGTACACCCAACGACGCAGCAGCTGCGCCTCTCCCTGACGCAGCTTGCCGCTCCGGTGATAGAGCAGCAGCGCAGGGACGATCGTGACGTTCGGCGAGGAGAGGATCTCGGACCGGGGGATCGAGCACTCGCCTTTCAGGAAGTCGATGGCGAAGCGAAGGGCCCTCTCGGTGGCGTGCCACGCCTCCTTCAGCGCGGTCTCGTCCACCTCCGCTCCGATGAGCTTGATGTGATGGGCGCCGGTGCCCGCGAGGAGGCTCATGAGGCGCAGAACGGCTTCCCTGTTCAGGTCGAAGTCGCTGTCCCGCAGTTCCTGGTGAAAGGCGTCCATGGTGTCCAGGCCGGTGGACCAGCGGGCCGCGATGGCGCTGTACACGAGATCGCCCTTGGACAGCCGTCGGCCGCCCTTGTTCAGCCGGGCGAACAGCTCGGCGACCTCCTCGTAGTCGTCGGACTCATAGGTGATGACGGCGATCTGGTGAGACCGGATGTTGTTCACCTTCTGCAGCCGCTGCATCCAGGTGCCGAAGTCCGGGTTGTCGGGGGACACCCCGGCCTTGTTCAGGACCGGATAGAACTGCACGTTCTCCTGCAGGAGCGTCGACACCGGGATCAGGAGCGGATCCTTGCGCTGCACGGCGCTCGGGGTCACGAATTCTTCGGTACGCACGTCGAAGCGCAGGTCTATGTGCCGACCGTCGGCCTTCGACTGCGGTTGGTAGACCCAGGCGAGGGAGGTCAGCCGCTGCTGTCCGTCCAGCAGATAGAGGGGTTGGTTCGTCGCTTTGTCGGTCTGGACGACGGCCGCAGTCTTGAACGGGACGTTCAGGCCGGTCTTCCACAGCAGCAGGGCGCCGACCGGGTAGCCCCGGTAGAGGGAATCGAAGAGATCACGGGTGGAGCCAGCGGTCCGGCGGCCCGCATCAGTCGTGCTACACGACGACGGCCGCACCCGGCACCCCCGCGCTTGAGCACGGCATGCACGCGTGGGGCCCCTTAGGTTCCGCGTGATTTCACATGGGCCTCGGTGATCTGCTCGGTCAGCTCGGCATCCCGCACCGCACGAGGACCGGGCAGAGCAGAACGGCGGGCATAGACGGCGGTCCGGGAGACCTTCATCAGCTCACACGCCCGTTTGACGCTGTGGCCTGCCTGCTTCTCCGCCTCGATGAACGGGTGCACCGTCACCGGGTCTCCTTCGCGAAGAAAGCTGTGCCCGCTTGAGGACCTCGGCATCCTCACGCAGCCGGCGGTTCTCCCTCCGCGAAGCGGCCAGTTCCTCGCGTTCGCTGCTGGTCAGCCCGTTGCGCTCGCCCGCGTCGACGTCGGCCTGCTTCACCCAGTCCCGCACCGCGGTCTCGGTCAGTTAGAAGTCCTTGGCCACTTGACCGATCGAGCGGTCACCCCGTCGGCACAGCCCGACGATCTCGGCCTTGAACTCCGGCGTGAACGAACGGCGAGGGCGGCGAGGCTTCTTCTTCCCCATGCTTTCCATGATGGGCATCCTCCCGGGGCTGAACCCCAGATCTCGAATGTCCGTCACAGCGGATCAAGCCCAGTTCGCGCCGGTGCACACGGAGTCGTACATGTGCGTACACGCGCCGCCCGGGGAACCCCCGCACGCCCTACCGGTGCGCGCGGGCAATGGAAATGATGAGCACACCGCACATGAACCACGTGATCCGCGGTTCCCCGTCCCCCGGCCGGGCGGACTCGCGGCGGAAGGAGTTCACGGTGTTGCTTCTCATCTCCCCTGACGGCGTCGAGGAAGCGCTCGCCTGCGCGAAGGCGGCGGAGCACCTCGACATCGTCGACGTCAAGAAGCCCGATGAGGGCTCTCTCGGCGCCAACTTCCCTTGGGTCATCAGGGAGATCCGCGACGCGGTACCGGCGGACAAACCGGTGTCCGCCACGGTGGGCGACGTCCCGTACAAGCCCGGCACCGTGGCGCAGGCCGCGCTCGGGGCGGCCGTTTCCGGCGCCACGTACATCAAGGTGGGCCTGTACGGATGCACGACTCCCGAGCAGGGTGTCGAGGTCATGCGGGCGGTTGTCCGGGCGGTGAAGGACCACCGCCCGGACGCGCTGGTCGTCGCCTCGGGCTACGCCGACGCTCATCGCGTCGGTTGTGTGAATCCGCTTGCCCTGCCCGACATCGCAGCCCGCGCCGGTGCCGACGCGGCCATGCTGGACACCGCGATCAAGGACGGGACGCGGTTGTTCGACCACGTTCCGCCGGACGTCTGCGGCGAGTTCGTCCGCCGCGCCCACGCGTCCGGTCTGCTCGCTGCCCTCGCAGGCAGCGTCAAGCAAGCCGACCTCGGTCCGCTGACCCGTATCGGCACGGACATCGTGGGCGTACGGGGAGCGGTCTGCTCGGGCGGTGACCGGAATGCCGGAAGGATCCAGCCGCACCTGGTCGCCGCCTTCCGGGCGGAGATGGACCGGCAGGCCCGGAACCACGCCGCCGACGTCCCGGCCCTGAACTGACCGCCGGGATGCCGACACCGGAAGCCGGCCGCGCCCCCGGACACCGCGCCCCAGGCCTCCCTGTCATCGACCCGGCTTCCGGGGAGACCTTCGACGAAGCCTCCGACCAGCAGCCGCACGAGCTGGACGACGCGATCGACCGGGCCCGGCGCGCCTGGACCGGATGGCGCGCCGACCCGGCCGCTCGCACCACCCGGCTGAACGCCGCCGCCGACGCAGTGGATGCTGCCGGAGACGACCTCGCTCCGTTGCTCACCCGGGAACAGGGCAAGCCCCTGGCCGAGTCGTACGCCGAGGTCGCCCGTACGGCGGCCCGACTGCGGTACTTCGCCGCTCTGGTTCCCCGCACCCGCCGGATCGACGACGGCCGACCCGTACACAGCGAGATCCGCTGGCAGTCTCTCGGGCCCGTTGCCGCGATCGTGCCGTGGAACTTCCCCCTCCAGCTCGCGTCGGCGAAGTTCGCTCCCGCACTAGCCGCCGGCAACACCGTGGTGCTCAAACCGTCCCCGTACACCCCCCTTGCCACCCGACTGCTCGGTGCCGTCCTCGCCACAGCCCTGCCCGAGGATGTCCTGACCGTCATCACCGGCCGGGAACCCCTCGGTGCCCACCTCGCCGCCCACCCGGGTATCCGCCACGTCACCTTCACCGGCTCGGTGCCGACCGGGCGGGCCGTCGCCGCAGCTGCGGCGGCCTCCCTCGCTCGTGTCACCCTGGAACTGGGCGGCAACGACGCGGCCGTCCTCCTGGACGACGTCGACGTGGACCGGGTCGCGGACCGGCTGTTCTGGGCCGCCTTCCGCAACTGCGGGCAGGTCTGCATGGCGGTCAAACGCGTCTACGCACCGGCCCGGCTCCACGCAGAGGTCGTCGAGGCCCTCGCACACCGGGCGAAGACCGTCGTCGTCGGATCCGGCCTGGACTTGGAGACCCGGCTCGGGCCGGTCAACAACGCCCCCCAGCTGGCCCGCGTCGAGCGGGTCACGCAACGGGCCCTGGCGGCCGGCGCCCGGGCGGCGGCCGGTGGTCACCGGCTCGACGGACCGGGCTACTTCTTCGCTCCCACGATCCTCACGAACGTCCCTCCCGACGACCCGGTGGTGACCAGGGAACAGTTCGGACCGGTCCTGCCGGTGCTGCCGTACCGAAACCTCGACGAAGCCGTCGAAGCGGCCAACGACACCGGCTTCGGGCTGGGCGGTTCGGTGTGGGGCACCGACCTCGACCGGGCGGCGGCGACAGCCGAGCGGCTCGAATGCGGCACGGCCTGGATCAACCACCACGCCGAACTCTCCCTTGCCCAGCCCTTCGCAGGCGTCAAGGACAGCGGGGTCGGTGTCGCGGGCGGGCCGTGGGGCCTCTACGGCAACCTCCGTCCGTTCGTCGTGCACCGGCCGAGGGAGGAAGGGAGATGAGGTTCCGAGCCGCCGTGCTGCGCTCTTACGAGACCCCGTTCGCGGTCGAGGAGGTCGTCCTGAGCACCGGCCCGGCCGCCGGTGAGATCCTCGTCGAGATCGCGGGATGCGGAATGTGCCGGACCGATCTCGCGGTCCGGCGATCAGCCCGCCGCACCCCTTTGCCGGCGGTTCTCGGCCATGAGGGGAGCGGAGTCGTGGTGGCGTCCGGCGATGGCCCGGACAGCGCGATCAGCGTCGGTGACCACGTCGTGCTGAGCTTCGATTCCTGCGGAGACTGCCGGAACTGCCGCAGCGCTGCCCCCGCCTACTGCGACTCCTTCGCCTCACTCAACCTCTTCGGGGGACGCGAGGAGGACGCGTCACGGCTCACCGACGCCGTTGGGGGAGCGCTGGCCCCCCGGTGGTTCGGCCAGTCCTCCTTCGCCGAATACGCCCTCGTCCCGGCGCGCAACGCCGTCAGGGTCGACGCCGCCCTGCCGCTCGAACTGCTGGGTCCGCTCGGCTGCGGCACCCTCACCGGCGCCGGAGCCGTGCTGAACACCTTTCGCGCCGGCCCCGGTGACACCCTCGTCGTACTCGGCGCGGGAGCGGTGGGCCTGGCCGCAGTCATGGCGGCCACCGCCGCCGGCGTACGGACTGTGGCCGTCGACCGGCATCCGGGGCGCCTGGACCTGGCCGAACGGTTTGGCGCGGTCCCGCTGCCCGCCGTGACGGCCGGACTGGCCGAGCGCATCCGTCGGCACACCGACGGCGGCGCGCAGTACGCCCTGGACACCACGGCCTCCGCCCCGCTGATCAACGACGCGCTCCGCGCGCTGCGTCCCACCGGCACCCTCGGTCTCGTGGCACGCCTCCACACCGCACTGACGCTCGAACCGGGCACGCTCGACGGGGGCCGCAGCATCCGGCACATCTGCGAGGGGGACGCCGTACCCGAACTGCTGATACCCCGGCTGATCGGTCTGTGGCAGGCCGGCCGCTTCCCCTTCGACCAACTGATCCGCACCTATCCCTTGGCCGACATCAACGAGGCCGAACGCGACTGTGACGCCGGACGCGTGATCAAGCCCGTCCTGCTGCCGGAAAGAAGAGACCGATGAGTGACACCTCCACCACCGGAGACCCTCGCCATCCCACCAGCGACCCTTCCGTGTTCTTCGCTCCCACCGAAGGGGACACGACCACCACGGCGACGCCGCGGACCGGCGCGGAAGGCGTGGACGCAGGCGTGGGACTGACCGCCCTCCTGGTCGCCGCCGCACGGGCGATCGAGACCCACCGCGACGACAGCCTGGCCCGGGACGTCTACGCTGAGCACTTCGTCCGTGCAGCCCCCGCCTGCGCGGACTGGCCGGTGAGCATCCAACAGGTCCCGGAAGGGGACGACAACCCGCTGTGGGGGAGGTTCGCCCGCTACTTCGGTCTGCGGACCAGAGTCCTCGACGACTTCCTCCACCGGTCGGTCGGTACGGGCGTACGCCAAGTGGTCCTGCTGGGAGCGGGATTGGACACCCGCGCCTTCCGGCTGGACCTGCCGTCCAACTGCGTCGTCTTCGAGATCGACAGGGCGGGCGTGCTGGCCTTCAAGGAACAGGTGCTTACGGACCTGTCGGCCGCCCCGAAGGCGAAGCGGATCCCGGTACCGGTCGACCTGCGCGCCGACTGGGTCACCGCCCTGACCTCTGTCGGCTTCGACCCGGCCGCTCCAAGCGTCTGGCTGGCCGAAGGACTGCTCTTCTACCTACCGGGCCCCGTCGAGACGTACCTCATCGACACGGTGGACCGGCTCACCACCGGGGGCAGCGCCCTGGCCTTCGAGGCCAAGCTGGAGAAGGACCTGCTCGCGTACCGCGACAGCCCGATCTACACGGCGACGCGAGAGCAGATCGGCATCGATCTGCTCGACCTCTTCGACAGGGGGCCGCGCCCCGACTCCGCGGGTGACCTGGCGGCCAAGGGCTGGTCCACCTCGGTGCACACGCCCTTCGACTTCACCCGTCAGAGGGGACGTGGTCCCCTCCCCGAGCCGAACGACGCGCTGGAGGGAAACCGGTGGGTCTTCGCGCACAAGACCCGACCCTGACGTCCGCTTGACCTCACGGGGCCGACGCCCGCGCGCGTGGGGGCGATCCGGGGCCCGACCGGAGGCGTCCCGGGACGGCCCGCGCCGCCACGGAACGCTCATGTCCGGGCCGTGTCAGACGGCCCGGACAGCCACCAGTTGGTGAGCCGGAATGCCCAGATACGAAGAGCGGGCGCTCGATCAGGCCGTCGCCGTCGGGATCGCCGAGTACGGCGAGCGCCTCGGGAACTCGGTGATCGTGGGACCGAAGCGCTCGGGGTCGAGCACGAACGGACGGAACTCGTCGACGGAGATCACACCGTCACCGTTGGCGTCCAGCTCCGTGGCCAGTGTGGTCCAGTAGCGGCGGAACGCTGCCCGGATGGCCTCCCTGGCGCCGTCGTCCGATGCGACCGCCACCTCCAGATCGTTCCCGAACGGTCCTCCGCCGATGGTCCCCCCGCTCGCACCTGAGACACTGGCGATCAGTCACAGCGGGGGCCGGCGCGATCGGTTGCGCACCGTTCTTGCCGCAGCCGGGGGAGGGCGGTGCTCGGCGACGGTGTGGCTGAGGGCGGCGATGCCGTCGGAAGACGGACTGAGGATACGGAGCGCTGCTGTTCATGCGGTTTCAGAAGAGCGCTGTCATCGCGGTTGTGTGTGCCTTGGCCGCTGGTGTCTCGGGGGACTGTGCCGGCGGCTCCGCGCCCGTGCGGGGACCTGTGGAGGACCTCCTGAACGGCAGGGACTGGGCTCACTTCGCCGGCGGGAAGCCCACGCACGCAGGGGTACGGGTCACACCCCTCGACCGGCGCATCACACGCCAGGACGGCACCGGCGGACAGCCGAACCCACCGGTGAACCTGCGCGGTCCCCACATGGTGTTCCGAGGGGATGTCCGGATCGAAGCCGGCCTGCGGCGCACGGATGACACGGATGCCTACCTGCATCTGTACGGTGAGACGCCGGTCATCTACGACGAGTGGCGCTACGAACGGCGCGGCGTGCGCATCGGCGTGGCCGGCGGGAGGCTCCGGATCGACCGCTGGGACGGGGACTCCGACAGACCTGCGATGACCCGGACCTTCGGGGGCGGCCTGGGGCTCGAAGTCCGCCTCGCCGTCCAAGTCCGCGCGAACAGACTTGTGCTGGAGGCCGACGGTAGGGTCGTGGGAACCGTTCCCGCGCGGGACGTCTTCGGCCGTGGCCGCATCTGGTTCGGCGCGGATGCGGGAGCCCGCGGGAAGGGCTGGACCCTCAGCGATCTCCACGCGCAGTCACTGGGCCGGGGCCGGATGTCCGTCGTGGACGCGCCCGGCCTGCGAGTGCCCCGGTCCAGCGATGCGATGCGTGATCTGGCGGCGGTTCTCCCACGCCCGATCCGTATGGGAACCGCCCTGGCCGCGGGCCCCTTGCTGACTGACAGCGCCTACCGCCGGACGGCGGGTGAGGAGTTCTCCATGCTTACGCCGGAGAACGACTTCAAGCCGCAGTTCGTCCAGCCTCGACGCGGCGTGTTCGCGTTCGCGGAGGGCGATACCTTGGTGGACTTCGCCGAGGCCAACAGGATGAAGGTGCACGGCCACACCCTCGTCTGGTTCGAAGCCCTGCCCGCATGGATGCGTGCCCAGATGACGCACGAGCAACGCAGGCGCGTCATGGTGGAGCACATACGCGCGGTAGCGGGCCACTTCCGGGGGAAGGTGGCGGAATGGGACGTGGTGAACGAGCCCATGTCCGACGAGGACGAGGACTACTCTCAAGGCAACCGGGGCGTGCGGCCGCAGTTGTGGTTCGAAGCGATGGGTGAGCAGTACATCGACATCGCCTTCCGTGCGGCCCGCGAGGCTGACCCGCACGCGGTGCTGTACCTCAACGAGTACGGGGTGGAGGAGGACGGTCCCCGCTGGGATGCCCTCTACGCGCTGCTGATCCGGCTGAAGGAGCGGGGCGTTCCGATCGACGGCGTCGGTTTCCAGGACCACGAATACGCCGTCGGCGACCGTACCGACCCCGAGGTCTTCCGACGCAAGGTCCGGGCTTTGGCCGGGCTCGGCCTGAAGGCCCGGGTCTCGGAGGCGGACGTTCTCGTCGACGAGGACGAAGAGGACATCCAGGCCCGCCAGTTGGCGGGGAAACTCGCGGTCTGCGGCGAAGAACCCAACTGCACCTCGTTCTCGACCTGGGGTTTCACCGACAAGTACGGCTCCACGGCTGACCTGCGGCACTATCCCCCGAGTCCGGGAAACGCTCTTCCCTGGGACGCGGCGTACGAGGCCAAACCTGCCTACTGGGCACTGCGTGACGTCCTGGACGACGCTCGCCGCTCAGGTACTGGATAGGTACGGCGGACACCGCGAACGACCAGTCGGAAACACCGGTGCGACCAACGACTGTGCAACGGCCGGTGCGGCAAGAGCACTGTCGCCTTGGACGCGGGTGCTCGGCCGGTCCCACACCACGATCAGCGGCGCCTTCAGCAGCTGGTGCGCGCCATCCGGCGGGCGGATATGGGCGGGCGCGGGCGTCTCACTGCCCGCTGCACTGGCCGCCCGCTCCGGACGAGCCCAGCGCAGGCAGCGGCCTCGCTCTCCGCAGCCTGGCGGCGACGCCGTACGCGGACCTGACCGATCGAGGCCGGCGCATCGTCCACGAGGATGTCGCAGTCAGGGAACGCGCGGCGGCTGAGCTCGCGCATCGGGGTCCGTACCGGCCAGCCTTCGACGGGGCCTTTCACACCGGGTGTCCGGTCCGGGCCGCCGGAGGCTGGCCGGCCATCATGGTCGCCGCGCGCCTGAGCATATTGAAACGTATTGTTTATCGATGGAGGGAATGTGCTGCGTGAGACGCGCACACCTCACTCCACGACAGGGCTCAAGACGAAGTGTGAACAGAGAACGGACGAAGGGGCGTACGCACGGTGAAGGCTGCACGCTACTACGACCGCGGAGACATCCGTATCGAGGACATCCCGGAGCCCACTGTCCGACCGGGCACGGTAGGCATCGACGTTGCATACTGCGGGATTTGCGGCACCGACCTGCACGAGTACCTCGACGGACCGATCTTCGTACCGCCGACCGGCCACCCGCACCCGGTCTCGGGCGAGTCCGCCCCCGTGACGCTCGGCCACGAGATGTCTGGCGTCGTGTATGCGGTGGGCGATGGCGTCGAGGGCCTGGCACCGGGTGACCGTGTCGTCGTCGAGCCCTACATCCTGCGCCCCGATGTCGACACCAGTGCGAACAATCCGGCCTACCACCTCTCGCCCGACATGAACTTCATCGGGCTGGGCGGTCGTGGTGGCGGCCTGGCGGAGAAGATCGTCGTCGAGCGTCGGTGGGTCCACCCGGTCGGAGACCTCCCGCTGGACCAGGCAGCCCTCATCGAGCCTTTGTCGGTGGGCTACCACGCGTTCCAGCGCTCGGGTGCGAAGGCGGGGGACTTCGCCGTCGTCGGCGGCGCAGGCCCCATCGGGCTGCTCACCTGTGCGGTGCTCAGGGCGATGGGCGTCGAAGTCGCGGTCACCGAGCTCAGTCCGTTGCGTCGGCAGAAGGCCCTGGACGCCAAGGCCGCCGACCATGTCATCGACCCCTCTGTCACCGACGTCGCCGAAGCGGTCAGGCGTCTGACCGGGGGCAAGGGTGCGGACGTCGCATTCGAGGCCACGTCCGTCAACGTCGTCCTCGACACGCTGTTGGACGCCGTCAAGCCGGGCGGTGTCGTCACCGTCATCTCCATCTGGGGCGAGCCCGCCTCGCTCGACATGCAGAAGCTCGTGCTCAAGGAGATCGACCTGCGCGGCACGATCGCCTACGTCAACTCTCACCCGCAGACCATCAGGCTCGTGGAGGAGGGGCGCATCGATCTGGCGCCGTTCATCACCAGGACCATCGGCCTGGACGACCTCGTCACCGAAGGCTTCGAGACCCTGATCCACCACAACGAGACGGCCGTCAAGATCCTGGTGGACCCCCGCCGCTGAAGTTCCCTTCCGTGTGTGGCTCCGGGAGTCACGGCCGACCGCCAAGGGCATGGCCACTGAACCTCTACCGCTGTGAGCGGTTGTTACGTGCAGTGTGAGGTCGACCTCCGGGCACCGACCGGGGTACTCGACGGCGAGTACGCCGGAGGGTCTGCGCGTCGCTCCCGTTTCACCTGTCTCCGAGCGTTCTCGACCGCGTCAGAGCAGGTTCGATCCACTGGAGCGGCTCGGTGCTATCAGAGTTGCCTTAACGGACGTTGGTGGACACCAACATCTCGAATGACGACCGCCAGGCGGTCGAGCTTCCTTGGCTGGTGCCGCAGCCTGTGGAGCGGTCGCCGCCACGATGAGGGCTTCCCGCGAGCGGTGTAGAAGTGTCCACGAAGCAGCATGGTGCAGTGTTTAGGTTGTCAACATGCTTCTTTCTGGAAGACGTATGGAGCCCCGTGTACGGTGAGGGTCATGAAGGACAACGCCGCTTCACCGGTCGGTCCCCTGGTCACCGGCTCCGAGATCGCTCGGCTGGCCGGTGTCACGCGGGCTGCCGTCTCCAATTGGCGCCGGCGTTACGACGACTTTCCCGCGCAGGCCGGCGGCGCCGCGAACAGTCCGCTCTACGCACTTGCCGAGGTCCAGGCATGGCTGGACAAGCAGCGCAAAGGCCAGGAGGTGTCGCCCGAGGTCGAGCTGTGGCAGGCCATGAGGGCCGCCTACGGGGAACAGATGGTCGCGGGTCTGGCCGAGGTGGCCGGGGTGCTTGCCGGAGCGCAGGCGGCGGGGTTGCCGGATGACGTCGCGACCCGTGTCCAGGTGCTTGCTGAAGCACCCGTCGATCTCGTCAACGGACTGACCGAACGTTTCATGGACTCCGCTCGGCGAGCAGGGTCGGACCAGGTCACCTCCGAGCGCGTGGTGCGTGCTGTGTGCCACTTCGCTCCCGAACTGCCGTCGGAAGCCACGGTCTTCGATCCCGCCTGCGGAATCGGGGTGCTGCTCCTGTCCGTCGCCACGGAAGCGGGCACGCATGGTCGCGGCCAGGAGGTCGATGCCGACAGCGCCCGCTTCGCGCAGCTCCGGGCCGACCTCCTGGACCGACCGGATGTGCACGTCGTGGCGGGTGATTCCCTGCGAGCGGACGGATGGCCGGGTCTCAAGGCGGACCTGGTCGTCTGCGACCCGCCGACCGGCGTGACCGAGTGGGGGCGGGAGGAACTGCTGCTCGACTCCCGATGGGAACTCGGTACTCCCTCCAAGGCGGAAGGCGAACTGGCGTGGCTCCAACACGCCTATGCGCATACCGATGCCGGCGGCCAGGTCCTCATGGTCATGCCTGCCTCGGTCGCCTACCGCAGGGCAGGCCGCCGCATCCGGGCGGAACTCGTGCGCCGGGGGATCCTGCGCCAAGTGATCGCCCTACCGCCCGGGACGGCGACCTCTCACGCCATGCCCGTCCATCTGTGGTGCCTGCAGCGGCCGGAGAGCACGGAGATGATCCATTCCGTGCGCATGGTCGACCTGACCGACAACAGCCCCGACGGGAATCTGGAACCACGCCCCGACCAGGTCGCCGACGTGCCGCTGATCGAGCTCCTCGACGACACCGTCGACCTGACCCCCGGCAGCCATCTGCGGGCCCGGCACCGCGACTACCCCGCTGAGTACGCCACCCTGCGCGAGGAGCTCGGGGACCGGATCCGCCGACTCGCCGCTCTCCTGCCCGAGCTGGCACCAGGTGGCGGACAGGGCTCACTGGACGGCGCCACCACCAGCGTTGCGGATCTCGCCCGCGCCGGACTTGTCTCGTACGACGGTCCGGAGCCGGTCTCGGCCAGCGAGCAGTTGGACACGGACTATCTGCAGGGATTTCTGCGCAGCTCCTTCAACACCCGCCGGTCGACAAGTGCCAGCGGGTCCTACCGCCTCGACGGCCGGGGTTCCCGCATCCCTCGTATGGGCATCGACGACCAGCGCCGTTACGGTTCTGCTTTCCGAGCTCTGACCGAATTCGAGGAAGGCATGCGCAAGGCCGACGAGCTGAGCCGACAGCTCGCCGAAGTCGCCCGCGACGGGCTCGCCGCGGGCGCCCTTGCACCGGAGGAGTGAGGAGAGGCGGCCCGCCCCCGGTGGGTCGGCCGCCCCGTCTCCGCGCCCTCATGGGTCAGGCGGGCCGCGCGAGGAACGGGCTCGGAGCTCCGTTCCACGTCACGCTCAGGGCTTCGCGGGCGCGCGTGCAGGCGACGAAGAGGAGGCAGCGTTCCCGGAGCAGGTCGGCGTCGTGCTGCAGCGGGTCCGCCTCGCGTGAGGTGATCTCGCGGGCGAACGGGACAGCGCCCTCGGTGACACCGAGAACGGACACCGCCCGGAATTCCAGTCCTTTCATCGCGTGCATGGTCGCCAGTCGTACCCCCTCGGCCCGCTGCGCTGTCTGCCCGTTGGCCCGCAGCACCGGAATGCCGGCGGCCCTCAGCTTCTCCTCGGCCGCGTCCAGGGAGAGGTTGAAGCGGGCGCACACGCCGATCTCGTGTGGTGCGAGGCCTTCGTCGAGCAGCGCCCGGACCCGGTCCACCAGGGCCTCGGTCTCCTCCTGCCGCGTCGCGTAGTCCTTCACCTGGGGACGGCGCCCGTGCAGCAGGGACCGGTACCCGGCCAGCGAGTCCGTTCCCTCGCCCTCGAGCGCGTCCACGGTGACAGGTGCGAGGAGGTGTGCCGACCAGGAGAGGATCTCCTCCGTGGAACGGTAGTTGACACGCAGCCGGAAGCTGCGGCCGGCCGTTGCTATGCCCAGGGAGCCGAGCGAGACCCGGGTGTCGTAGATCCGCTGGTGCGGGTCACCGGTGAGGAACATGTCGTCGGGGCTGGGGGAGACGGAAGTACGCAGCACACGCCACTGCGCGGGGTGCAGATCCTGTGCCTCGTCCACGACGACATGGGCGTACGGAGCCGGCTCGCCGGACAGGATGTCCGCCGCGCGTGCGCAGACCCGCAGGTAGGTGGTCTCGCCACGCTCGCGCAGGAACTGTTCGAACCGCTCCACCCCGCTCCACACCTCGCGGCGGCGCGCGGGGCCGAGGCCGATGCCGCGGCCGCGGCGGCTCGCGCCGAGGTAGGAAGCGAGATCGCCGAGGTTCTGGCCGAGTACGACGTGCCGGTACTCCTGCGCCAGGAACTGTGGGGTGAACGGCAGATCGAGCTGCTTGACGGCCTTCTCCCACAACTGACGTTGCTCCCGGTCACCGACCGGCCTGGGCACGGCCCCGGACTTCGCGCGCACGATGCCGTTCGCGTAGGCGTCGACCGTCGTCACATCCACCCGCGCCATCAGCGCCTCGTCCTCTTCGAGGAGAAGGCCGAGCATCTGACGCAGTCCGGCGGCCAGCGCGTTCGTGTACGTGGTGAGCAGGATACGGCTGTCCTCGCCGCGGCCGAGCAGATGCCTGACCCGGTGCAGGGCGGCGACCGTCTTACCCGTCCCGGGTCCCCCGGTGACCTGGACGGGGCCGCCGTACGAGACGCGGTAAGCGACGCGACGCTGTGAGGGATGGAGAAAGACCCGCCAGGCCTCGAACGGCTTCTCCAGCATCTCTTCCAGCTCGTCCGGTCCGGTGACCAGGCGAATGCGTGCGGGAGTGTTGGCGATGACGGTGGCCAGGTCCTCGACCGGCTCGGCGGGCGCGCCGGCGGGCCGGCGGACGGCGACGACGTCCCGGTACACCTCTTCCGGCCCGAACCCCTCGGCAAGGTACTGGAGCACCTCCAGCTGGTCCTCCGGCAGGAGCGTGGCGAACGCGTCCAGCTGGGCCTTGTCCACGAGGGAACGCGCGGCGCGCAGTACCTGGTCGTCGATGCCCAGTTCGCGCAGAGTGCCGTCGGAGACGCCCGCGAACAGCAGCTCGGGAGCGTTGCGTGCGGCCGTCTCGTACAGGGGGGTCAGCTCGTCCAGGGCGACGGCGTCGCGCACCTCCAGGGCCCTGGTCGCGGAGTTCGCGCTGTACAGGCGCTTCGCCGCCCAGGTGTATGCGTCGTCGTGCGGCAGGACGTTGACCAGCAGGAACATGTCACTGCCGTCGTCGGGCGCGAGGACGACGCCCCGCCAGAAGTCGGTGACGCGGATGGTGCGCATCCGCGGATCGCGGGCGTTCTGGACGGACTCCAGGTGGAGGCCCTTGTCCGCGTGGCCTTCCCGGCCGGGATCCGGGGCCGCGCTCTGCAGGATGCCGGAGCCCGCGAGAGCCAGTCCGGCTTCCACGCTCATCGGGGTGGAGACCGCGGGCCCGTACTCGTGGAGCGTCACATCGTGCACGGTCACGGGCGCTGCTCGCGCAGCGAGGCGAGACCGTAGCGGGTGGCGACGTCGAGGCCCTCTCCGTAGTGGTGCTCCTCGAGCAGCGGGAGGATCTTCGTACGCCAGGTCCGTTCGAGGCCGCCGTCGCGGTACACGCCCGGCTTCATCAGGTACGACGGGCCGATGGCGAAGTCCGCTTCGTCTATGCGGGCGTTGAGAGCGTCGAGAAGCTGAGCGGGCTCCGTCTCCCTGCCCTTACGCTTCAGCCAGCGTGCGAGCAGCCCGGCGGTCGGCTCGACGCGGGGGGAGAGCTCCACGAACGCGAAACGGCGCCGCATCGCCCCGTCCACCAACGCTATCGACCGGTCGGCGGTGTTCATGGTGCCGATCACGAAGAGGTTGGGCGGCAGCGCGAAGTCGTCCCCGGAGTAGGTGAGGCGCACGGACCGTGTCCGGTACTCGAGAAGGAAGTACAGCTCGCCGAAGACCTTCGCGAGATTGGCGCGGTTGATCTCATCAATGATCAGGAAGTGCGGAACGTGCCGGTTGCCCTCGCGGGACGCCAGGTCGGCGAGCTCCCGGAGCGGGCCGGCCGACAGCCGGAAGGCCACCTCGCGCGTCTCGGCGTCCTCCACGGGCCGGAACCCCTCGAAGAAGTCCTCGTAGGCGTACGACGGGTGGAACTGCACGATCTTGACCTGCTCGGGTCCGCCGCCGAAGTGCTCGGCCAGCTTCATCGCCAGGTAGGTCTTGCCCGTGCCCGGAGGGCCGTAAAAGACCAACTGCCGCTCGTCGATGAGAAGTTCACGCACCTCCTTCAGCCAGGCCTGGTCGTGGACGAGGAGATCGGCCGCGAGGGACCCGGTGACGTCGGGCAGTGACAGCTCCCGCTGCGCCGGCCGCCCCGCAGCGGACCGCGCGGACCCGTCGATTTCTGACGGGGCGACAGCTTGCACGTTTCCGGTGTATCCCTCCAGTGCTTCCAGGACACCGGTCAGGTCGACGACGTCATGCTGGACGGACAGCTTCTGCTGCACCGCCTCCGGCAGTTCGTCGTACGGGTGGCTGCCCGTCTGCCAGTCGACGGAGCGCCGCAGATCGGACAGGCCACCCGGGGACGCGGTCTGTACGGCCTCCCCGGTGATCCGCCCGACGTGAAGCCGGCCGTCGCCGATGGTGGCCACCGTGTCACCGACACTCATCTGGGTCAGGAAGGCGTGCAACTCGTCGACGAGGCCCCGCTTCTGGCTGTACGAAGCCGCGCCCTCGTACCCCTCCTCGACGAAGCGGCGCAGTGCGCTCTTCGTCGGATCGCTCTCCTCCAGGGGCGGCAGGTGCACGCCCGCGAGTGAGACGACCCCCTCCTCCAGCCACAGTTGCCGCACCAGGTTGTGTCCCGAGACGTTGGAGCCCCGCACCAGCCACGCCTTGCGCGGGGCGCGCCAGGTGGTGGAAAGGTGATCGGCGAGCGGGTGGCCCTCGGCGGTGCGCCAGGACTCCGGGCCGGAGGCGCCGTAGCCGTACACCAGGTCCGCGGCGGCCGAGGAGGAGTTGCACGTGATGTCCCTGGTGGTCACCCATCGCTGCGGCGCCTGCGTCCGGCCGGGAGGCGGCGGGGCGTCGGCCAGTGCGCCGCTCGCGCGTAACTCCGTACGGAACCGGCGTGCGTGGTCCCCGAGCCCGGGCCACGCTTGGGCGGCCACCGCCGAGCCCTCCCGCAGGAGGAACTTGTGCGTGCCGTTGCCGCCTAACTCGGTGAGCAGGTACCCGCGCGCCTCACCCGCGTCCTTGGGCAGCTTGATGCGGAACTCGGGCGTCCCGGGGAGGCGGTCGTGCTGTGGCATGGATGACCTTCCGGTTCGACGTAGGAGCGCGACTTCGCACTGCTTACCTGTTGACGTTGTCAATTGATATATAGTCATCAGTAATCACAAGTAATCTGTCTGTTGACGATGTAAACGGATCTGACTACGATGTGGATGCATCCGATCGGCTTTCCGAACGGAACTGGTGCTCGGTCGCACGAGTGGGGGGCGCTGTGAACGGAAATTCGACGGCTGAGGCCGAACGTCGCACAGTCGAGGAGAAGTTGCCGTCCGTCATCGAGCGGCTGAGGAGCTGTGCCTCGCCTGCGGGCACGGTCAGCCGACGTGCCTTCGCCATGGAAGCCGACCGACTCGGGCTCACCACCGATGAGCAGCAGCGGAGGCTCTGCAAGGAGCTCGAGGCGCTGGGCATTCATGTGAAGACCCCGCGCCGCTCCTCGCGTCGGACGTCCACCGCGCGACCGGCCGTCATACCCGTCGCAGGTTCTGCACAGGCCGGGGGTGGGGATGACGTGCTGCATCCTGCCGCACCTGAAACCGATTCCGTCCCCTCTGAGGCGGCCAAACACCTGGCGCAGGCCAGGCGGATGCTGGCCCGCTACGCGGAGGCCGACGGCACGGTCAGCAAGCTCGCCCACGACGGTGTGGTGCGGCTCCTTGGACTGGGTCCTGCCGATGCGCGGGAGCTGACCGTCGGCTTGCCCGTCACGCGCCCTCGCCCGATCGGTGCACCGGCCAGGCCCGTGACACCAGGCAGGGCCGGATCGAAGGCGTCAGTGTCCGTTCCGGCGCCGAGCGCCAAGAAGTCCAGCTGCTCCGCTGTTTCCGCCAAGGACGAGTCGCTTTCGGGGGCCGTCCGTGCGGCACGGGCCGTAATGGAGGAGGACCGGTGGCGGCGGAACGCGGGCAAGGTGGTCCTGAGGGCGGACGAGGAGGTCGGCCTTGCCGTGCTTCTCCGCGGCGGTACCGACCGCCTCAGCCGCGATGTTCCGAAGGAGGAGATCGCGGGACTTTCGCGCGACAGTGAGCGGTGGCGGGCGTACGAGTGCTTCGTCCTGCACAACCAGCGGCTCGTGTGGAAGATCGCACAGGGCTGTCAAGGGCGTGGACTGGACATCGAGGACCTCGTCCAGCACGGAACTCTCGGACTGATGCGCGCGGTCCGCAGGTTCGACGCCACCAGGGGCTACAAGATGTCCACCTACGCGACATGGTGGATCAAGCAGGCCATTACGCGCGCCATTGCCGACGAGGGCACCATGATCCGGCTGCCCGTGTACGTGCACGAGATGGTCAGCAAGGTAGCCGTTGCCGAGCGCAAGCTGCTGAGCGAGGGCCGGCCTCCGACCGTCGACAACGTCGCCTACGCGACGGCTGGCTGGGGGAGCCGATCGAACTGTGCACCGAGGCTGAGATCGCCTTCGCGGACCGACTGCGACGAGCGGTCTTCGGCGGCATTCCGAGCGAGCCCCTGCGTCATCTGGGCGAAGCCGAGACCCTCGCCCTGATCCAGACGAGGAAGGAGTTTCGCCGGGGCCGTCTGGATCACGGACGACCGCGACGCGGGCGAGTACGCCGCGGCGCGCGGTATTCCCGTCAAGAACACCGTCACCCTCATGCGCGAGGCCGCCGTGTCCGGGCAGATCCACTATGCGGAGGGGCACCGTCTCCTCCTCGGGATGGTCGCCGACGGCCGGCACATCCGTGGCGTTCCGGATCGCGCCGAGCGCTTGCTGGACTGACGGTTCACGACGGGACGGGCGCCCCGGGTACGGGGTCCGGTCCGACGGGCGCCCCCGGTAAGCCGCAGACCGTGACCGCCTCCACTATGGGCGGACGGAAGCGGGGCCAGCCAGGTGTGTCATCGGCAGCCCGGCCAACAATGCCGCAATGCGTGGCAACCAGAGTCACCGATGCTTTGCCTTGTGTGCATGCCGATACGTTGATGGCCCATCAGGGTATCGAGGCGGTGGGTCCGAGGGGCACCAAGGTATCGACGGGGAACTCTGGTGGGCCTCGGCCGCCACCGTGATGACCAGGGGCCCCGGAGGGTACTGACGGCCCGGTGCGGCGTGGAGCGCGCGGCGGATCCGCTGGATGTCGTGGTCGCCGATGAGTGGGTATCGCGGGCCGGGGCCGCGGGTGAGGCAGAGCCGTTGGCCGCGCTGGTGGTGTCGGAGTACGGCAGCCGGTCGAAGTCGCCGACGTTCAGGCCGATGTGGCGTCCGGTGGTGGTGGCCTGGTTGCCCGGGCTGGTCGCGCAGCCCAGGCGTTCGGCGGGCCGACGACCAGTCACATCGGCAGCCGGGGAGGCTCGGCCCACTGCGGTCGGTTACCCGCCCTGACCGCGCCCCCTCACGCCAGGCTTCCCCGGACAGGGACAGGGACAGGGCCTCGGGGAACAGCTTCGGCGTCCGGGTCGCCTGCCTGGGGAATGGGATCGGTCACCGCTTTCGCAGTGGGAGACCTCTCTGCACGGGCGGATCCAGCGGTCGAGACAGACCTCCTGTCCGATGGGGGAGCCGTGTCGGCCGATCAGTGCGGCCAGAGTCTCTCGCACACGGGTCGCCGCCTGAGGCGCCGCAGCCCCAGCAGCTCGACCGTTCGCCGGCTGTTCAAATCCGTCACATGGACCGGCCGACGCCCCCTGCGGAGCAATGGACCAGGTCAAGTGCCGGCTGCGTGGTGGGGAACGTGACGCGCACAGCGGCTGATCCGGTCTTGGGTAGTCCCAAAAGATTGACAGGGTCATGACTCTTGTCTACTTTCCTCAGCGGCTGCGGTGTCACACCGGACCCCGCCCCCGGGAGGATGCACATGGCCGCATCATTCGTCACTCATCGCGCACTCGATGGCGGGACGTACCACCTGGAGGGCGACATCGACCTCCAGGCGCCGTGCACTTCGGCTGTCGAGGTGGTGGCCGGTGGCCGACTGGTCGAATTCACTGCCGGGCCGGCCTCTTTGGGGGACGATGTCGCCGCCTCGCTGGGTATCGGGGCACCCGAATCCGAGCTCACCTTCCAGAAGGGCACGCTGCGCATTTTCCAGTCGGTCGAGCGTGAGCCGCGGTCGGGGCTCGTGGAGCGGCCGTCGCTCGTCGTGTGGCGTGGAGAGCGCCACTCACTCGTGACCCGGCTGTATGGCACGGGCGTGGCCGAGGTGCTCGGGCTGCTCCGGTCGGTGCGTATCGGGAAGAGCGAGTACGGGCTCACCCTCCAGCCGGATCCCTCGGCCGGAAGCGCCTTCGCGCGGCCCGCGACGCTGATCAAGGAGGTGCCCGGCCTCGGGCTGCTGGAGCTGTCGCGGCGCACGAAGGAGCACACCGCCCAGCTCCCGCCCTGGAAGGGGGTGGCGGTCGCGTCCGGCGAGCTGTTCCGCGACACGCTCTCCGACGGCAGTCCGTTCTTCGTGCTCGTCTCCACCGCGATCTGGGCCACGGTGGTGCCACTGGCGTCGACTCCTGTCGAGCGGGTACCCGATCTCGTCGGGCGGCTCACGCTCCGGCACACCGGGTGATCCGCCGGTGATCGGTTTCTACGGCGGGCTGACCGCCTCCCTCGTCATCCTGACCCTGCTCATGGGTGCGGGCTCCCACGCCGCCAGTCCAGCTGCGCTGGGCGACGCACTGTGGGCGCACGGCGTGCTGGATCCGCGGCTCCGCCGGTTGGCGGCCATCATTCTGCCGGTCGCGGAGGGTGTCCTGGGGGCGGCCGGCGCGGCCGCCCTCCTGACGGGTCATCAGCGGGGGCTGCAGACCGTACTCGCCGCGGGGGCCGCCCTCTTCGGGCTCTACGCCGCCTACACGCGGCACGTCCTCGCCCTCGGCCGCGGGGGGCCGTGCGGATGTTCCGGCCAGGATGTGCCCCTGAGCCGCTGGGTGACCCGGCGGGCCGCGGCCCTCGCCGTGCTCGCGACGACCGGCGCCCTCGTCGTCGGGGCGGGCCCCGTACGGCTCTCCACGGCGGAGCTGATCACGCTGGTGCTCGCAGCTCCCGCCTGCACCGCGCTCCTGTGGTCCCTGCCCGCTGCCATGCACGAGCCGACCGCAGCCTCCGTTCACCTGTCGACCAGGGCGCCTGCGCACCACCAGGCCGAGCCCACCGTGCACCGGACCGCCGAAGGAGTGCCAACGCGATGGACTTCACCACCAGCGCCCTGATTGCCTCGTGGGCGGCGATCGCGCTGCTCGCGCTGGTCGTCTCGGGACTGATCAGGCAGGTGCACCAGCTGTCACGAACACAGCCGCACCGCCCCGGGCGGGTGGGCATCGCCCCCGGCGCACAGGCGCCCGGCCTCGATGCGGCCCGGCCCGATCCGGCAGGGCTCGACGACCTCCTGACACCGGGCCGCGCCGCGCTGCTGCTCTTCCTCGACGCGGACTGCCGCACCTGCGTCCAGGTGCTCGCCGAAGCCGGCGCCTGGACGGTCCGCCAGGGCGACGCGGCCGCCCCGCAGGTGCTCGGGCTCTACGCGGGCGCCGGGCCGCAGGCCGGCGAGGGCGCCGTCCCGGTCGGGGACCACCGTCCGGAGCTGTTCACGGCCTACGACATCCCCGCCACCCCCTACGCGGTGGCCATCGATCCGGAACTCCGGATCGTGCGTTCCGAGCCGCTCGGTTCACCCACCGCGCTGCTGCGGCTGCTCGACGACATCGCACCCGCCACGCCGAGGAGCCGGCCATGACTTCACTGGACGACGTGCCTACGCTGCGCCGCTCCGGGAGCGGTGGCCGCCGCCGCTCCCTGACCGGGCGCGGGGCCCTTCCCTCCTTCGCGCCGTCCAGGCGCACCGTGCTGCAGGCCGCGACCGCCGCGGGCTTCGCCGCGCTGGGGGTGTTCTCCGCCGCCCGGGAGGCCTATGCCGACGGATACGACATCTGGACCGGTGCGTGCCCCACTTACGCCGCGGACCACAACTGCTCCCCGGGCTGCGGGCCCAGCATCATCTATGCCGACGCGTGCGTGACCTCGGGGACGAACACGGGCTTCCACCGGACCGACGGAGTCACCTGGACCCTGCGGCCCAACCAGTGCTACGCCGGCACCTACGACGGCTGGCTGTGGCGCTACAGTGCGGCGTGCGGCAACTGCGGCTGCGGTATCGAGCGGCGGTGCCACGACGGGTACCGCAACACCGGCTCCGGCTGGGTGAAGTCCATCTGCCGCTGGACCACCGACTGCGACTGCCCCGGCTCCGTGACCTGGCCGACCATCGGCCGCGGCGCCACCGGGCCCGACGTCCACACGGTCCAGCATCTGCTCACCCACCACGGTCATCCCACGGATGTCGACGGCATCTTCGGTTCGGACACCGAGGCGCAGGTCGAGGCGTTCCAGTCGGCGAACGGACTCAGCCCCACGGGCAGCGTCAGCGCGGCGACCTGGCCGGTCCTGGTCGTCACCGCGCGCCAAGGAGACGTGAACGATGCCGTGCGGGGCGCGCAGCGGCAGCTCAACAAGCACGGCTCCGCACTGACGGTCGACGGCAACTTCGGTTCGCTCACCCGGCAGGCCGTCGTCTCGTTCCAGTCCCTGCACGGCCTGACCGCCGACGGCGTGGTCGGCAAGAACACCTGGCTCACACTGACCGGGACGGTCTAGGTGGGCGAATCCGTCCGTCCTGCGGACCGGCCGAGCGGTGCCCGTGCCGTACGGGTACTGCTCACCGATCCTGTTCTGCCCGTGGCGGCCCTGGGGATCGCGGTGATCGCCACCGTCCTCCACGCCCCCGTGCTGACCTGGGCGATCACCGGCGGTCTGGCCGGTTACTCGCTCTCCGGCTCCGTTTGAACGCGTAACAGCGCATTCGCGCTGGCCTCGCCAGGTTGGCGGGCAACGTACAGGCAGGCGCTGGTCCTCGGCGTGTTCACCTGCGGTCTGCTGGCCGGCGGGGTGCTGACGGCCGGGGTGCTGTGGCTCCTGTCCGGTCTCTTCACGCCGCTCCCGGTCGTCGTGCGGCAAGGGCTGATCGTGGCGGTCGTACTGCTCGCCGCGCTGCGCGACGCGGGCAAGCTGTCGCTACGGCTGCCGCAGAACGCCCGGCAGATCCCGCAGGACGTCCTGCGCCGTCATCTGGCGCGCGGCGCGCTGCAGTTCGGCTTTGAGCTCGGTACGGGTGTGCGCACCTATGTCTCGGCGAGCGCGCCGTACGCGATCGCGGTAGCGGTGCTCCTCTCCGGGGGCTCCTACGCGCCCGCCCTGGCCGTCGGACTCGGCTTCGGAGCGGGCCGGGCACTCACCCCGGCTCTGCGCAGACTCTCCGGAGACGGGGAGCGCTGGGACGACCTTCTCGCGGCGCGGCTGAGCGGCATGACCGTCGTGTGCTCCGCGCTGATCGCCGCTGCCGCCCTCACGGTCCGGCAGTAGCGTCGTCACCTCGCTTCGCCGACCCCCCGGCCGGGGGCCGTCCATCGCATTGCATCAGATAACGCAACTTCCCTTGCTCGTGAGTCAGTTGTGCCGGAGGTCTGGTCCTGTGGCAGATGGGGATGGTGTGGACACGCCACAGAGAGGGGCGTCAAACTCGCCTCAGCCCTCTAGCGGGGGATCGGGAAGGACTCACAACGGAGGCGCCATGTTGAGGCGTGCGATCAAGCTCGCCCTGTCATTTGTCATGATCACGACAGCAGCGATCGGAGGGGTGCTGGCCACGGCCGCCCCGGCCCAGGCCGACGAGTGCTACAGCTGGGGCCGCACCCTGTCCGAAGGCATGTCGGGCGCCGACGTGACCCAGTTGCAGATCCGGGTGGCCGGGCACGTCGACTACGGCGAGATCCTCTCCGTCGACGGCAACTTCGGCCCGCGGACCAAGGCCGCGGTCACCAAGTTCCAGCAGGCGTACGGCCTCGGAGCGGACGGCATCGCGGGTTCCCAGACGTTCAGCAAGATCTACGCACTGCAGGACCCGGACTGCACCCCCATCCACTTCACCTACGCCGAACTGAACAACTGCAACTCCGACTGGTCCGGTGGTGCGGTCAGTGCCGCGACGGCCAAGTCCAACGGACTGCGCACTATGTGGAGGCTGGAGGCCATGCGGCACGCGATGGGCGACGTGCCGATCGTCGTGTCCAGCGGATTCCGCTCCACGGCCTGCAATAACGCGGCGGGCGGTGCCTCGAACAGCCGGCACCTCTACGGTGACGCCGCCGACCTGGTAGGCAGCCCGTCGTTCTGCGCGCTCGCCCAGCGGGCTCGCTCGCACGGCTTCGGCGGCATCTACGGCCCCGGCTACCCCGACCACAACGACCACACGCACGTGGACGGACGCACCAGCCGCTCCTGGTCCGCGCCCAACTGCGGTGTCTGACCGCCGAGTCTCCACGCACCCGCACAGCAGCCCGCCTTCCCCGGGCCGGCCTCCGGCCCGGGGAAGGCGGGCCCGCACCGTCCGCAGGGTGCGCGGCCGATCAGCCTCCGGCCACGGGCAGGCGCCGCTCGTGGCCGAACCGGAGCAGACCCGCCGTGCCGCTCTCCCTCACTCTCCCCCGCACCCGAGTAGGAGTGAACCGATGTCGTCCTGGATCCCCTGGCGCGCCCGCGCCAGAACTGCCCTGCTGGCAGTGCTAGCCGGTATCGGCGCGTTCGCCGCCCCCGTCCCCGCCCAGGCAGATTCTCGACCCGAGGGTCTGCAGAGCGTCACCTACCACGGCTATCGCCTCGAGGTGCCCGCCGAATGGCAGGTGGTCGATCTGGCCGAGAACCCGCGTGCCTGCCTCCGGTTCGACAGACCCGCCGTCTACCTGGGCGAGCCTGCCGAGCAGAACGACTGCCCCGCCGGAGTCGTCGGTCGTTCGGCGGGCATTGTCGTGGAGCCCATCACCGCCCGCTCCGCAGGCCAGGCGACGGCGGCGACTGCGCGGACCCAGCGCGGCAAGGCCATCGCCCCGACCGCCGCGTCCAGCAACGGCACCATCCAGATCGCGGTCGAGGACGCCGGCGTCCTCGTGACCGCCGCCCACACGCCGGAGACTGAGAACCTCGTACGCGGCGTCCTCGCCTCGGCCGAGCTCACAGTGAGCGCCGAGCGCACCGCGCTGCCCAGCGCGGCCCGGCGCTCCGACGCCACCCCCCTGGCTGCGGCCGGACCGCAACCCGGCAGCTACGTGGGCAAGGGCTTCGACGCCTGCGCCGCGCCCTCGCAGGCCGCGATGAACGCCTGGCAGGCGAGCTCGCCCTACAGTGCGGTCGGCGTCTACATCAGCGGCTCCTTCCGCGGCTGCGCCCAGCCGAATCTGACGGCGAGCTGGGTGACGAGCCAGACCAACAACGGATGGCGCCTGTTCCCCATCGATGTCGGCCGCCAGGCACCCTGCACCAGCTACTCGCTGAAGATGTCCACCGATCCGGCCACGGCCAGGTCCCAGGGCGTCACCGCGGCGGCCGGCGCCATCACCGCCGCTTCGGGCCTGGGCATCCCGGCGGGCAGCGCCATCTACAGCGACATCGAGGCGTACACCTCGACAGCCTCCTGCAAGGCGTCCGTGTTGTCGTACCTGTCCGGCTGGACCGAACGGCTGCACAGCAGCGGCTATCTGTCGGGCTTCTACTCCAGCGCCGCCTCCGGCATCAAGGACGCCGCCGCCGAGTACAACAACGCCGCCTACACACGCGTCGACCACCTCTTCTACGCGTGGTGGAACGGCGCCGCCGACACCAACACCGGTACCTACGTGCCGTCCTCCTACTGGTCCGACCACCAGCGGATCCACCAGTACGCGGGCGAGGTCACCGAGTCCTACGGCGGCTACTCGATCAACATCGACCGCGACTACCTGGACGTCGGCAACGGCTCCACGCCCACGCCCACCTGCACGGGGGCGAACCTCGACTTCACCGCGTACACCACCGTCCAGAGCGGCTCGACCGGAGACCGCGTCAAGGCCGCCCAGTGCCTGCTGAAGGCCGCCGGCTTCGACCCGGGCACCCCCGACGGGATCTTCGGGCCCGGCACGACCGCCGCCGCCCGGAACTTCCAGGCCGGCAAGGGGCTCACGGCGGACGGTGTGGTCGGCGCGAAGACATGGACGGCCCTGCTGTCCCGCGGATCCACTCCGACCGTCCAGAGCGGCTCGACGGGAGAGGCCGTCACCCGGTTGCAGCGCGCCCTGACCGCCGCGCTCGGCCGGACGGTGGCCATAGACGGCGTCTTCGGCTCGGGCACGGGTCAGGCCGCACGTGACTACCAGTCCTCGCGCGGGCTGGGCGCCGACGGCATCGTCGGCCCCGCCACCTGGGGCGCCCTCCAGTCCGGAAAGTGAGCAGGCGAATGAAAAGGAATGTGAGGCAGAGACCGTGAGACGACTCGCACGCATCATCACGCTGTTCGCCGCGTTGGCGGGCCTGCTCCTCGGACTGAGCGTCCCCGCGCAGGCCTTCCCGCAGGCGGCGTTCCCGCTGACCAGCAACGGCAACCGGGGCTCCGACGTCGTCGCGCTGCAGCACCTGCTTGCCGCGCACGGCCGCCCCGTGGCAGTGGACGGTGCCTTCGGCTCGGGCACCAAGAGCGCTGTGGTGGGCTTCCAGCAGTCCAAGGGCCTGACCGCGGACGGCGTCGTCGGGCCCGCCACCTGGGGCGCGCTCGCCGTCACCGTTCGACAGGGCGACAACGGGCCGGCGGTGACGGCCCTCCAGTCGCTGCTCAACGCCAAGCGGGGCGCCGGCCTCTCGGCGGACGGGGCCTTCGGACCCGCCACCGGCACCGCCGTCCGCACCTTCCAGTCCCATGCGGGAATCGGCGCCGACGGCGTCGTCGGGCCGGCCACCTGGCAGAACCTGCTGTGGCACTACGAGAACATCAACTTCGGCGGCAGCACGATGTGCGCGCAGAGCCCCGACGGCAACGCGGGCGCCCACTGGGCGACAGCCGGCGCCGTCGGCCAGCTGGAGGCCGCCGCCGCCGCCTTCGCCGCCACCGGGAACGGCAGACTGCCGGTCGGCGACGCGGGCTTCGAGCACGGTGGGGACATCGCCGGCCACGGCAGCCACGAAGTCGGGATGGACATCGACGTGTGGCCCGCCCGCACCGACTCGGCGCAGTGCACCGCGGGGCGTATCACGTGGCAGTCGAGCACGTACGACCGCGCGGCCACCCGCAGGCTCGTGCAGGAGATCCGGGCGAAGGCCCCCGGCCACGTCCAGCTGATCTTCTTCAACGACCCGCAGCTGATCTCGGAAGGGCTGACCACGAGCTACGCGAACCACGACAACCACCTGCACATCCGCTACCGGTAGCGAGCCGGCCGCGGGACCCGGGCCCCGCCCGCGGACCCGCGGCCGTCCGCAGAGCTCAGCGGATCACCAGCGTGGTGCCGGCCACGGCGGGAACCAGTTCCCCGATGACCGGATGTCCGGGCAGCTCCCCGGCGACCAGCAGCCCGCCGGAGGTCTGTGCGTCGGCGAGCAGGTGCAGTCGGTCCTCGCCCACCCGTCCCGCGTCGAGGTGCGGGCGCACCCATTCGAGATTGCGCAGGGTGCCGCCGCTGACGTACCCGGCCCGCAGGGACTCCCAGGCACCGTCGAGCACGGGAACGGCGGTGGCGTCCACCACGGCCGTGACGCCGCTGGCCCGGGCCAGCTTGTGCAGATGGCCGAGCAGCCCGAATCCCGTCACATCGGTGGCGCACACGGCGCCGGCATCCAGGGCAGCCGCAGCGGCCTTGTCGTTGAGCGCCGCCATGGTGGCGACGGCGTGCGCGAAGACCTCACCGGTCCGCTTGTGGCGGTTGTTGAGTATCCCGACGCCCAGCGGCTTGGTCAGGGTCAGGGGCACGCCCGGCCGGCCGGCGTCGTTGCGCAGGAGCCGGTCCGGATCCACCAGGCCGGTCACGGCCATTCCGTAGAGCGGTTCCGGGCTGTCGATGCTGTGGCCGCCGCCGACGAAGCAGCCGGCGCGGCGGGCGACTTCGAGCGCACCAGCCAGGACCTCCCGGGCCAGCTCCGCGGGCAGTACGTCACGGGGCCAGCCCAGCAGGTTGAGCCCGACGACGGGCCGGCCGCCCATCGCGTAGACGTCGGAAAGGGCGTTGGCCGCGGCGATCCGGCCCCAGTCGCGGGCGTCGTCGACGACAGGTGTGAAGAAGTCGGCTGTCGAGACCAGGGCGGTGCCGTCACCGGTGAGCACCACCGCGGCGTCGTCACCGTCGTCGAGTCCGACCAGCAGCCGGTCCTCGGTGCCGCCCAGGGCGTCTCCGGAGTTCCGGGACGGCAGCAGTCCGGCGACCATCGCCTCCAGTTCCCCCGGAGGGATCTTGCAGGCGCAGCCGCCGCCGTGCGCGAACTGGGTCAGCCGGATGGGCGTGGCCGGTCCGGCGGGGCCAACTGACTTCATACGGCGATCATTTCACCTCTTGCCCCAGCAGTGTGCGGGGACCACAATCTTGCTCCGGAGGCGTTGGGCGGGCTGGTGCCCCTCCCGATCTTCAAAATCGGTGTGGTCCGGAAACCGGGCCAGGCGGGTTCGATTCCCGTCCGCCTCCGCTGACTTCGACAGGGGTGGCGCGGGTGGCGGACGAGACGGACGAGCCGCCTGCGGACATCCGGCGGCAGGTGCCGAGCACCACGGTGCTCCTAGGCGACCCGCGACTGAGCGAGGCGTCCGCACGGCTGGGCAGGCCCATCGTCAAGGCCGCGGTCGGCACCGCCCAACAGCTCGTGCGGGAAGGACGGATCGGCCCGGGCGACGCGGTTCACGCCGCACTTGCCGCGCTCCCCGCACGCACGGCCGGACTGAGAGCCGTGCACAACGCCACCGGCGTCGTACTGCACACCAATCTGGGACGTGCCCCGCTGTCGCCGTCCGCACTGGAGGCGATGGCGGCGGCAGGCGGATACACGGACGTCGAGCTGGACCTCGGCACCGGCAGACGGGCGCCACGCGGCCGCGGCGCCTTGGCCGCCCTGCGGGAAGCGGTGCCGGCCGCAGAAGCGGCGCACGTGGTCAACAACGGAGCCGCCGCCCTGGCCCTGGCGGCGGTGACGCTGGCCCCGGGGCGCGACATCCTGCTCAGCCGGGGCGAGTTCGTGGAGATCGGCGACGGCTTCCGGATACCCGAACTGCTGGCCTCCTGCGGCGCCCGGATACGCGAGGTCGGTACCACCAACCGGACCCGTCTCGGCGACTACGCGGACGCCGCCGGCCCGGACACCGGCTTCATCCTCAAGGTCCACCCGTCGAACTTCACGGTGAGCGGCTTCACCGGGGGAGTGGGCCCCGGGGAACTGGCCTCGCTGGGCCTGCCCGTCGTCGTCGACATCGGCTCCGGCCTCCTCGCCCCCGACCCGGTGCTGCCGGACGAGCCCGACGCGGCCACGGCCCTGCGCGCCGGGGCCACCCTGGTCACCGCCAGCGGGGACAAACTGCTCGGCGGGCCGCAGGCCGGGCTGGTCCTCGGCCGGGCCGCCGTCGTCGAACGGATGCGCCGCCACCCGCTGGCCCGCGCCCTGCGCGTGGACAAGTTCACCCTGGCCGCACTGGAAGCGACACTGCGCGGTCCCGAGCCCCCCGTGCACACGGCCGTGCACATGCCGCTGCCGCAGCTGCGCATCCGCACGCTGCGCATGGCCGAGGACGCTGCCCGCCAGGGTCTGGACGCGCGCGTCGTACCCCACGAGGCGGTGGTCGGAGGAGGTGGCGCGCCCGGGACCGTCCTGCCGTCCTGCGCGCTCAGCATCCCCGACGACCTGGCAGAACCCCTGCGCACCGGTGAACCGGCCGTGCTCGGGCGGGTGGTGCGCGGCCGTCTGCTCCTGGACCTCCGGTGCGTACCGGAGGAGTGCGACAGCGCCATCCTCGCAGCGGTGCTGCGTGAGGCGGGGCGCTGATCATGCGGGTCATCGCGACGGCTGGGCATGTCGACCACGGCAAGAGCACACTGATCCACGCACTGACCGGCACCCACCCCGACCGGCTGGCGGAGGAGCGGCGCCGTGGCCTGACCATCGACCTGGGCTTCGCATGGACGGATCTGCCATCGGGCGAGCGGCTGGCATTCGTCGACGTACCGGGACACGAGAGGTTCGTGCCCACCATGCTGGCCGGCGTGGGGTCCGTGCCCGCCGTGCTGTTCGTGGTCGCCGCCGATGAGGGCTGGAAGCCCCAGTCCGCAGAACACCTCGCCGCCGTGGACGCCCTCGGCGTACGGCACGGACTGCTCGTCGTCACCCGCTGCGACGTGGCCGACCCGGGTCCCGCCACGGCGCAGGCGCAGGACCGGATCCGGTCCAGCACCCTCGGCAGCGTCGACACCGTGACCGTCAGCGCCCGCACCGGCGCGGGACTCACCGGGCTGCGTGCCGCCCTCGACAGGCTGGCCGCGCGGCTGCCGGACGGGGACGCCGAATCCCCGGTGCGGCTGTGGATCGACCGGTCCTTCACCGTGCGCGGCAGCGGGCTGGTGGTCACCGGCACCCTCGGGGCGGGGCGGATCCGCAGGGGTGACGTCCTGGTGACCGCCCGCTCCGGCCGTCCCGTGCGTGTCAGGGGGCTGCAGGCACTCGGCGAGGAGACCGGCCTGGTGCGGGCCACCGCCCGCGTCGCAGTCAACCTCCGAGGCCTCGACAAGGAGTCGACGGGCCGTGGTGACGCCCTGCTCACACCCGAGAGCTTCCTCCCCTGCCTGAGCTGCGACGTGCGCGTACACCACGGCGGAACGCCTGCCCCGGAACTGCCCCGCACCGCTGTCGTCCACATCGGCTCGGCGGCCGTGCCCGTACGCGTACGGCCGCTCGGTCCGGACCTCGTCCGCCTGACCCTGCCGGAACCACTTCCGCTGCGCATCGGCGACCGCGCGGTGCTGCGCGATCCCGGCCTGCGACGGGTGCTCGCCGGTCTGACGGTGCTCGACCCCCAGCCACCGGAACTGCGGCGCCGAGGTGCGGCGGCGCGGCGGGCCGCCGAGCTGGGCGACGCCCACGGCGCACCGGCCGAGGCCGCCGAGCTGCGGCGCCGACTACTGGTCAGGCGGGGGGAGTTGACCGTGATGGGGGTGGCAGTCCGCACCGCACCTGTCGTGGGGGACTGGCTCGCCGACCCTGCACACTGGACCACCCTGCGCGCCCGGCTGGCCGAACTGGTGGCGGAGTACCTCTCCGAGCGGCCCACCGAGGACGGCATACCGGTGGAGGCCGCCCGGCATCGTCTGGGGCTGCCGGCGGTCTCCCTCGTGGAGGCACTCGTCACGCCGCCGCTGCGGATGAGCCGGGGACGCGTGACCGCCGGGCTCGCGGCACAGCCCGCCTCTGTGGCGGACGCGGTGCGCCGGCTCACCGCTGAACTCGACGGGCGGCCCTTCGCCGCCCCCCGCGCGCAGCGGCTCACGGAACTCGGCTTCGGCCGCCGAGAGCTCGCCGCGGCGGTGCGACACGGAGCGATACTGCGGCTCGCGGAGCACGTGGTGCTGCTGCCGGACGCCCCCCGACTGGCAGCCGACCGGCTGAGCGAACTCGACCAACCGTTCACCGTGGGAACGGCGAGTCGTGCCCTGGGCACCACCCGACGCGTCACGGTTCCCCTGCTGGAGCACTGCGACGGTCAGGGCATCACTCAGGTGCTTCCTGACAAGCGCCGCCGGTGCACGCACCGGCGGCGGCCGGCGTGACGGCAGGGTCCAGCCGTTTCTCGGGATCACGGCTGAACTCGTGGCCTGGACCGTCAACGGGTCGGTGAGCGTTGGACATCTGTTGATCGTCGGAGAGCCGGAGTACCACGTGCGGACGTACCTGCACCGTGCGGTCCGACGGAGGAGCTCCGCGGGAGGTCCCGGCTCCGGAACTCCGTATGGAACTGGCGGTGGCTGGGACGTCTGCTGTTGGGAGTGTGAGCGACGGCCTCGACTTCCCCCGCAAGACGCTCGGTTGGAAGACACCCGCCGAGGCCTTCAACGAGCAGCTACAGCTGCTTCAACAGGCTGGTGTTGCAACGACCGGTTGAATCGGGTCAGTACACGTGCAGATCCTTCGCCGAAGCCTGCAGGTCAGCAGGGATGCCGCGGGCAGGGCCCGCGTCACCTTCCGGGCGCGGTCGATGGTGTCCCCCGGGAGTCCAACTGGCTGCCCACGCCGCAGCAGGGCATCTGTACGCCGCGCTGCGCATGTGCCTCCCGCGCCCCGAGGTCATCGACGCGCGATGGCAATGCCCGCCCATGAACCGCGTCGGTTGACGGAAGGCGACCCATGGCCCGGAAGTTCCGCACGACCTCCCCGTATCGGCGCGGAATGAGGGACTCACGTTGCTGATCACCGGGTGCCGGAGCCTCTTGGTACAGAACGACTTGTCCCCTACCTCCCGTGACGCCCACAGGGAACGGAACTCCTCACTGCGGCGGCTCAAACCGGTGACGATCGGGCCAGCCGCGCGTCACCCGTACGGCGTCCGGCGGAGGCATCGTCTTCGCTCGCTGTGCAGACTGCCCCAAGGTGCCGCCGTGTCCCGAGCGGGGTTCAGCAGCGAGACGATCCAAGTGATGCCCGGAGATGATGCCGCGCAGCGTTCGGGGAGTTCGAGGCCGGACCTTGGTCGCAGTGCCGAGGAGCCAGGAGACCAGGCCCTTCTTGAGATGGTCGGCGATGTTCGTGACCAAGAGGTGCAGGGCCGCGCCCACCGCTCGCACCAGGTCGCCACGGAAGCCGATCGGATCCTTGATGATCTTCATCATCGCCGAGGCTGCCTTGGTCAGAATCCCCAGCAGCAGGTTATTCGAACCTCCCCGCGAAGACCTGCGCCGCCACCTCCCCTAACCTCCCCACGTCGGCGGGGAGTTTGTCCACCTCCGCCTTGAACTCCGCCCGGCCCTGCGTGATTCTCCCCTCCGCGCGGTCCAGCTTCGCCCCGATCAGGTCGGCCACCGACGAGATGACCGCCTGCATCTTGGACACTTACAGCTTCCCGGCCTCCTGGTAGAGGTCGTTCGCCTCCTTCGGCATCCCGGCGAACTTGTCCTTGACCCAGCGGGCCTTGCCCAGCAGGCCCGAATAGCGCTTGTCCTTGTATTTCTTCACCCGCGCCTTGTGGTGCGCGGTGAAGTTTAGATGGTCAACCATGCTGAAAACCATGGACATTGGGGCAGCCAACGGGTTAGAAGGAAGACAGTCTGCTGACGTACACGGAGCAGCGTGGCGTAGCGGCGAGAGACCTCGGACAGTCCTGGAGAGGAACGCCTCATGTCCTTCGAGCCTGTGTACATATCCCGGCGGAACGCCCTGCGGGCCGGTGCCGGCGCAGCCGCCGTCGCCGGTCTAGGGGCCGGCCAGCTGGCCGATGCGAGCGGTGCCTCGGCCGCTCCTCCGGCCGACCTGTCGGACACCGCGTACATCATGAGCTGCGACGAGTGGGGTGCCCGGCCGCCTGCCGGGGAGCTGTCGACCCGTACGGGCTCCACCCGGCGGATCGTGGTGCACCACATGGCCTTCCCGAACACGATGGACTTCTCCATGGAAGCGGCCATCGCCTGCGCCGAGCGGGTCCAGTACATCCACATGGACAAGAACGGCTGGTCGGACACCGGAAATCACTTCAGCATCAGCCGCGGCGGCCATGTGCTGGAAGGCCGGCACGGAAGCCTGGACGCGCTCGAGGACGGCGGATACCAGATCGTCAGCGCGCACGCCGTCGGCCAGAACACCCAGTCGATCGGTATCGAGAACGAAGGCACCTATGTCGACGAGCTGCCCACCGGCAAGCTGTGGTGGTCGCTGGTTCAGCTCTCCACCACGATCTGCACCCGGTACGGCTTCGGCGCCCAGAACATCACTGGCCACTGGGACTGGAACAACACCCAGTGCCCCGGTGCGAAGTTCTACTCCACCTTCCCGCTGCTGCGCCTGCACGTCGCCAAGCGCCTCGGCCAGGACCCGAGCACCATCCCGGCCCGCACCTGGCCCGACACGTTCACCTCCTGCGCGGGCGCCACGGTCCGTACGCTGCAGCACCTGCTGAACACCCAGGGGTTCAACCTCGTTGCGGATGGGGCCTTCGGCCCGGCCACGCTGGCAGCGGTGCGTGCCTTCCAGACCGCGCACGGCTTCCCCACCGCCTCGGACGGCACGATGACCGGGCCGACCTGGGAGGCGCTGGCCCCGGAGATCGGCATGGGTGCCACCGGGTCTGCGGTGTTCGGCGTCCAGTCGATCCTGGCGGCCAAGCTGTACGCCGTGAAGGCGACCGGCACCTTCGACCGGGCGACGTGGGTCGCGGTCGCCAAGCTGCAGGCCCTGCACGGGCTCCGGGCCACCGGGTGGGTGGACCTGAGCACCTGGTGTGCCGCGCTCGGCGGTGTGGTGGAGGAGAACTTCCGCGGACTGAAGGGGCAGGCGGGGCTGGAAAGCGAGCTTGTCGTGCCGGAGGCCGAGTCCCTGCCTCCCGTGACCCTCGCGGCGGACGGGGTCGTGGCGAGCGACGCACCCGCCACGCAGTTTGAGGAGTTCCCGGTCGACCAGGACGTCCAGGAAGGGTTGTAGGCCCTGCGCCAGCGGCGCCCGACCTCAGGGCGCCGTCGGGTCAGTACGGTGTCGATGGTCCCGAAGAACGCGGCGATCCCGGGCAGGTTCAGCCCCTTGGCCCGGGACACGGCGAAGTTCTTGCCGCTCGCCCACTTCGATGTCCAGCCACTCGCCGCCCGAGGGCGTCCATCGCAACCGGACTTATCCAGTCGGCTGTTTGGCCCCGCGGTCGACCCTGCGCGCCCCGAGCTCCTCGGGACCGACCCGGGCCACAACGACAAGGCCTGCACGCTCACCGGCCCCGAGGCGCTGACCACCGCATGGCAGGCCGGAATCGTCGCCGACGCGCTTGACCTTGAGGTGCGTTACGAGGACGTGGAGCCTTACGACATGGCTCCGTATGGGGCGACTACGCTGCGGCTTGCCTCAACGGAGGTCGGTGGACACAGATCGCGACCATGCAAAACCGTCAGGTCCGGTTGTCGCTGGGGTAGATCCGTGACACCCGACGAGCGAACCAGGCCCGGCCTCCGCGCCCTGAGACTGAGGGAGGCCGGGCGGGGCCGGGCCGGCGGCCGAGGGTGGCCATGAGACGCCGGGTGATCTCCGTGGCCTCCACCGAGGTGCCGTACGCCCTTACGTGGTCTTCCCGGCCAAAGGATCACTTCGGCCCCTGCCCCGTCCTCTGGCCGGCAGGCTTCATCCTTGCCGATGAAGATGCATCGGCGGCCCACCTTCGTCCCTGTCTCCCGTAGGCGTGGTGCGCGCCTGTCCGCTGGGAGGCGCCGAGCTCTCCCGTCTCCGTTCGTATGGGCCGGCTTCCTCCACGGCGGCGGCCGGAGCGTCGTCGCGCCGAGGTCTGAGTGGGGCAGTGGCAGTCGCTCGTCGGCCCGTGGACCTGCCTCGTACAGCCATGCCGGAGCCCCTGTTGGCCTTCCAGTCGCACAACACTTCGCCGGTGCAGCGATCGGTGCAGGATGCGATCTGCGGGAAGGCAGTGCCCCGCACACCTGATGCGGGTCGAAAGCGCGGGCAGCACAGAAAAGTTGATGGTGAGGGGCAGAGAATCCTGCGATGCGGATGCGCCGCCGCCCGGGCGTGCACGGGCCCGACCGTTGTCAGTGCCGACGTCTAGCGTGATCGGGAACTGCTCATGAGGTCCCCGTGCAACGGGTGACGGGGAGGAACAGCGCCATGCACCAGGAAGTTGCCGACGAGGACCGGTTCGAGATGCCCACCGCCTGGCTGCGGGCCCTGCCCGTGCTCCGGGCCGCCGCGAAGCCGGCCGAGGACGTGGTGGAGAAGGCCGCTCGCCGCTACGCTCAGGAGGCGGCCTGGTTCGAGGAGATGTTCTCCTCCTCCGGCAGCGATCCGGAGCTGGTGAAGGAGGGCCGGGCCCACCGGGAGGGCAGTCCTTCTCCGCTCGGAGCCGCCGTGGAGATCGCCGTTGGCTGGCACTACACGATGGTGGACGTGCTCGTCGACGCCTGCGTGACCGAACACGGCCTGCCGTTCGCCGCCCGTGCCCTCGCGGAGCTGGGATGCGTCAACCCCCATTACATGCAGGCAGGTTCCCGACGGTACGACGCGGCGCTGCGGAGAGCGACCGGTTACCAGACCTACTACGTACGGGAGACCGCCGCCCGTATCCGGGACCTGCTTGCGGCGGTCGACGAGGAGACCCGACGGCGGACCGTCGAGGCCCTTGCCGGCTTTCGGGACAGCGCCGAGCGCCGCATCGTGGTCTCCTACCTGGTACCCGAGGAGCATGCCTGGGTTGACGAGTGCTGCGACGGCCCGATACCGAACGACTCCGTCCTGCGGCGCATGCTCCTTCTCTCCCTGTACCGGCCGGAGCAGATCGCCCGCATCGGCGAAGGAGCACGACTCGGCTGGAACGGCTGGAACCTTCAACTGCTCGCCACCCTCGCGAAACGGCTCGGTCCCGCCGTCGGGTCCCTGCTGGAGGACGCGTTCGACGGAGCCTACGGATCCGACGGACACCGGGACGTCGCGGGCTGGGCCGCCGAACTGCCCACCGACGACGCCTTCCGCCTGCTGCTGAAGCAGGGCGGCGACCGTAATGCCCGCCCCGCCCTGCTCGACGCCATGAACCGCTACCCGCGGAGGGCCCTTCGGCTGCTCTCCGCCGCCGCGGCGGGCGACAGCGAACAGGCCTCCCTCTCCCGGATGTTGCTGCCTCTGCACGTGGTGACCTACTCGGAGCTCACGAAGGAAACGTTGCCCGCCCTGCCCGAGGCGTCCGCAGCCGTCGTCGCCCCGCTGCTGAAGCGGGGCGAACGGGACGCAGAAGCGCCTGCGGAGGCGCTCCCCGCTCTGCTGGTCGCCCCGCCGTGGGCCCGGAAGCGCACCAGCCGAAAGGCCCGCGTGGCCCGCGACGTCACAGGGGCGCCGCAGGCCGAGGTGGTCTGGAAGCCCGGGGAGCAGGAGGCCTGGGCGGCCACCGTCGTCGCCGAAACCCCCTGGTGGCGCGCGCACGACTGGTCCCGCGAGATCCGGCAGATGCAGCAGGGGACGTGGCGGGGCGACATCCGCGCCGCCCGCCTCTTCGTCACCGGCCCCGAGGACGCCGTGCGCCCACTGCTCGACGTCTTCGCCCCCGAGCACGTCTGGGACACGGAGAGCTACCTCAGGCCCGTCGCAGCCCGCCACGGCCTGCACGCCCTGCCGATGCTGAGCCGGCTCGCCGCCCGCTACCCGGCCACCGCCTGCGGCCTGCTGCTGCCCTACCGCAGTGTCGAGGTGGCCCGGCAGATGGCCGAGTGGCTGGTGCGCCGCCAGTCGCTGAGGCCCACGGTTCTCGTCTGGCTCCGCCGCCACGGCCGGGCCGCCGCCGCCCTCCTCGTTCCCGACGCCGTCGGCCCGGCGGGCACGCGCCGCATCCACGCCGAGCACGCCCTGCGGCAACTCGCCGCAGAGGTGGGCGCCGAGGCCGTGCGGGAGATCGCCGCCGGCTGCGGCGGCGAAGCCGAGGAAATCGTCGCCGACCTCCTCGTCGGCGATCCGCTGGAGGCCGCCCTCCCGGCGAGGATGCCGTCCCCCTGCACCTGGGCCGCCCCCGCCCTGTACCCGCAGATCCGGCTCACCGGCGGCCGCGGCGCCCTGCCCGCCGACGCCGTCCGCCACGTGACGACCATGCTGCAGATCTCCAAGCCCGGTGACGTCTACCCCGGCCTCGCCACCGTCACCGAGCACTGCGACGCCGGCTCCCTCGCCGAGTTCGCGTGGGCCCTCTTCATGACGTGGCGGTTCCACGGCATGCCGGCCAAGGACAGCTGGGCCCTCCACGCCCTCGGCCTCCTCGGCGACGACGAAACCGTCCGCCGTCTCACCCCCCTCGTGCGTGCCTGGCCCGGTGAGAACGCGCACCACCGGGCCGTCGAGGGCCTCACCGTCCTCGCCGCGATCGGCACCGACACCGCACTGCGCCATCTGCACGGCATCTCCCAGCGTGTGCCGTTCAAGGCCCTCAAGAAGCGAGCCCGGGAGAAGATCGACGAGGTCGCCGAAGGGCTCGGCCTCACCACCGATCAGCTCGCCGACCGGCTGGTCCCCGACCTCGGCCTCGCCGACGACGGCAGCACCGTCATCGACTACGGCCCGCGCCGCTTCACCGTCACCTTCGACGAACAGCTCCGCCCCTGTGTCCGCGACGAGACCGGCAAGCTCCGCAAGGCCCTGCCGGCCCCGGGCGTCAAGGACGACCCGGAGCTCGCCCCCGCCGAGCGCAAGCGGTTCGCCGCCCTCAAGAAGGAGGTCCGAACCATTGCCTCCGACCAGCTGCGCCGCCTGGAGGCCGCCATGGTCACCGGCCGCTCGTGGACCGCCGCCGAGTTCCGCGAGCTGCTCGTCGAACACCCCCTTCTGCGCCACTTGGTGCGCCGCCTGGTCTGGCTCGGCGACGGCGACGGCATAGTGACCACGTTCCGTGTCGCCGAGGACCTCACCCTCGCCGACGTCCACGACAACGCATGGACCCTCCCCGCCGACGCCACCGTGCGCCTCGCCCACCCCCTCCATCTGGGGGGCGAACTCGAGGCCTGGGCCGACCTCTTCGCCGACTACGAGATCCTCCAGCCCTTCCCGCAGCTCGGGCGCCCCGTGCACGCCTTCACCGACGCGGAGGCCACCGGCCACCGGCTGGCCCGCTTCGAGGGCGTCACCGTCCCCGTCGGCAAACTCCTCGGCCTCACCAAGCGCGGCTGGGAACGCGGCACGCCCGAGGACAACGGTGTGGAACGCTGGTTCTCCCGCCCGATCACCCGCGACCGCCACCTCGTCATCGCCCTCGACGAGGGCATCACCGTCGGCATGGTCGACACGTTCCCCGACCAGACCCTCGAGACCATATGGATCGACGCCGCCCCCGGCGACTACTGGCGCAACCACACGTACCCGCACCACCTCGGCGAGATCGACCCCGTCACCGCCTCCGAGATTCTCGCCGACTTGACCGACATCACCGCCAAGTGAGCCGCGCCATGACCGCAGTGAGCGACCCGCACCCGCCCCACCTGCAGCGCCCGCCCGTAGAACGCCGCCGACATCGTCTCCTGTCTCGCCGGCACCGCCGCCAAGGACAGCCCCGAGGGCCTCGCCCGCCTGCGCCGCTTCCTCGAACAGCAGGCCCGCCTGCGCAGAGGCCCCCAGTGGCAGGCCCTCCACGAGGCCCGGCACCTGCTGGACCAACGGTGAGTAATGCCCGCGTCACCTTCCTGGGGGTACGCCACCACTCACCGGCCTGCGCCGGCCTTGTCCGCCGCACGATCCGCGAACTGCGCCCGGCATACGTCCTGGTCGAAGGCCCCGCCGACATGAGCGACCGGATCGGCGAACTGCTCCTCCTACAGCTACGCGATCTTCTCGATGTCGGTTTTTACCCAGAAAATGGCCCGCCGCAGGTCGCGGTGATCACCGTAGGGGCTCTGCCGCAGTAGATCCGGCATTTACTGCGGTAGTTCTTCCGGTTTCCGCTGGGCGGCTGCGGTGAGCTGGGCGGCCAGATTCTTGAGCGCCTGCCGCAGTTCGTCGGGATGGTGGATGGTGAAGGGCCACTCCAGGGAGGCGAGCATGTGGGCCATGCCGTCCAGCCGTTCTGCCCGTGCGTGCATGAGAACGCCGGTGGGCTGGGCGGTGAGGGTGACCGCTGAACGCGGCAGTCGGCGGGCGATCTCATCGAGGGGGCCGTGGATCGTCACCTCGACCTGCCAGCGGTAGGGCCCTTGGGCGAGGGTCGAGGTCAGGTGGGCGACGGTGTCGAAGCCGTCGGGTGCGGTAAAGCTGTCGGTTCGGGGGGTGACGGAGGCGATGCGGTCGATGCGGAAGGTCCGCAAGCTGTCGCGGAGGTGGTCGTGGCCGACGACGTACCAGCGGCCGGTGTGGAAGACCACGCCGTAGGGGTCGATGTCACGTTCGGTGTGTTCCTGGCGCCAGGACTGATGGCTGATCCCGACGGTCGTGCATGCGCGGGAGGCCTGGGCCAGTGCCAGCAGGACGCCGGTTCCGGGTGCCTGCCCTATCACGGCGTTGGCGGTGAACGACAGGGTCTCCCGCATGGCGGCGAGCGGTTCACGCAGGGTGTGCGGAAGCACCCGCTCGATCTTGGCCAGGGCACCGGCACTGGCCGGCGCGGCGGTGCCCATGCCCAGACGTTCTGCCGCGAGCAGGCCAAGGACGACGGCGAGGGCCTCGTCGTTGGTGAGGACCAGAGGTGGCATGCGGTAGCCGCGGGCCAGCCGGTAGCCGCCGTAGCGGCCGCGTTCGGCCTCCACGGGGATGCCCAGTTCCCGCAGATGGGCGGTGTACCGGCGCACCGTGCGCACGTCGGTGTCCAGCCGATGGGCCAGCTCCGTCCCGGTGAGCCGGGCGTTGGACTGGAGGAGTTCCAGCAGGGTCAGCACACGGGTCAGGGGATGCGACATGGATCACTCGGCATTTCAGGGCGGATTCTGTCCTGTATCGACTTTACGCTCCCCGCAGCACCTCACTTCAGGGAGATCACATGGCCACCTTCGTACTCGTTCCCGGCGCCTGGCTCGGGGCATGGGCCTGGGAAGACACCGCCCGCGCTCTGCGGGAGCGCGGCCACACGGCGCTGCCGCTGACACTGACCGGCCTGGCCGAGCACGCCGACCAGGGCGGCCCTCAGACGGATCTGGACACGCACATCGCGGACATCACGGGATTCGTCGAAAAGCACGATCTGCGTGACGTCACGCTGGTCGCCCACAGCTACGCGGCCGCACCGGTCACCGGGGCAGTCGGACGTCTCGGCGACCGGCTGGAGCGCGTGGTGTACGTGGACAGCGCCCCGTTCGCCGCAGGCATGTGCATGCTCGACCTCATGCCACCGCAGGCAGTGGACCAGCTGCGCCAGCAGGTCGACGCTTCCGGCGACGGGTGGCGGCTACCGATGCCGCCGTTCGAGGTCCTGGGCTTGTCCAGCAGCCTCGACGGGCTCGATGAGGGCAAGCGGAACGTTCTGCGCACGCGTGCCACCCCTCAGCCGTTCGGCACCTTCACTCAGCGTCTCGCCGGCTCGGCCGAGCCCGGCCCCGGTGTGGGCCGTGTCCTGATCGCCTGCCGTGACTTCACGGGGCTGCTGGACGCCGGCGTGCCGATGCTGGCCTACCTGAACCAGCCGCCGTGGCGGCGCTTCGACCTGCCCACCGGGCACTGGCCGATGCTGTCCGCGCCCGCCGAACTCGCCCGCGTCCTCGACAAGGCCGTCTCCTGACCGCGCCGGCCGAGAGGCACAGCCCGATTCCTAATAGAGATGTCAAGCTGCCAGTGTGACGGGCGGTATTGGGCTGTAGCACCGTCCGTCACGCTGGAGTGCCCACAGAACGTTGACCCGGCGGCGGGCGAGGGCCATGACTGCTTGGCTGTGTCGTTTACCTTCGGCGCGTTTGCGGTCGTAGAAGCGGCGGGATTCGTCGCAGCAGCGGGTGCTGATCAACGCGGAGGTGTAGAAGACGCGTTGGAGGCGCCGGCTGTAGCGGGTGGGGCGGTGCAGGTTGCCACTCACCTTCCCGGAGTCGCGGGGCACCGGGGAGACGCCGGCGAAGGCGGCCAGCCTGTCCGGGCTGGCGAAGGCGTTCATGTCGCCGCCGGTGGCGGCCAGGAACTCGGCGCCCAGCAGGACGCCGATGCCGGGCATGCTCGCGATCACTTCCGCATCGCGGTGGCGGCGAAACCGGCCCTCGATGAGCTTGTCGGTCTCCGCGATCTTCTCGTTGAGGGCCATCACCTCCCTGGTCAGGGAGTGCACGACGTGGGCGGTCATGTCCTCGCCGGGGACAGTGGTGTGCTGCCCTTCGGCGGCCTGGATGGCCTTGGCGGCGAGTTCGTCGGCACCGCGGACCTTGCGGTTGCGCAGCCAGGTGGCCAGGCGCCGTCGGCCGGTGCGGCGGATGGCGGCCGGGGTCTGGTAGCCGGTCAGCAGCACCAGGGGTCCGACGTTGCCCAGGTCGAGTTCGCGTTCCAGGCCGGGAAAGATCTCGGTGAGATGGCCGCGGAGCCGGTTGATGGTCCGGGTGCGGTCGTCGCTGAGGTCACGGCGGTGACGGGTGAGGACCTTCAGCTCGGACACCAGCTCGTCGCCGGGCCGCAAGGGCGTGAGGTCGCGCCGGATCCGGGCCTGGTCGGCGATGACCGCCGCGTCCTTGGCGTCGGTCTTGCCGTCGCCCCGGTAGCCCTCGGAGGCCCGGTTGACTGCCCGGCCGGGGATGTAGAGGAGTTGCTGGCCGTGGTTGAGCAGGACCGCGATGACCAGGGCGGCCCCGCCGTCCGCCAGGTCGATGCCCCACGTCGCCTCGTCGCCCAGGTCGAGAATGTCTCCGAGCAGCTTGAGCAGTTCACTCTCGTCGTTGGCGACGCGCCGGGACAGCAGCCGCTTGCCCGTTTCGTCGATCACCACGCAGTGGTGATGGGTCTTCCCGGCGTCGATACCGGCCCAGATCGCTGTCACGTCTCTCTCCGCAAGGTCGCGTTCGTACAGGTACCACGGACGACCTCGCTGTCGAGTCCCTACTGAGCGATCAGTGCCGCAATTCCTCATGAGCAGCCGAGTCGTCGTGGGGTGCCGGGCGGCGAATCGGAGGAAGCCACAACTACGGCAGACGCCTGAAAGCCACACCCGGCACCCCTGGGTGAGCCAACCCTACGAATGGCTCGCTCAGCCCGATCAGCAAGGTAGGGACGCCTGACCACGAGAGCATCCGCAGGCTCCGGGCCTGTGCGCAGGCTCTGGCCGGCGGAGCACGCGAGGCCTCTGCCGTGACGGTCGTCCGACGGGTCTTCGCCATCCAGGCCCAGGACGCCACGGCCGCCGACCTGGGCATCCGGGTACGCGGCCGGGACATCACCGCCCAGGCCATCCGCACGGCATACGAGACAGAGCGGAGCATCGTCCGCAACTGGTACATGCGCGGCACCCTGCACACCATCTCCAGCGACGACGCCCGTTGGGTGTTGCAGTTGCTGTCCCCGCGGATCCTTGCCGCAACCAGCCGCCGCTACCAGCAGCTGGGCCTGGGCGATGATCTGCGCCAGCGCGCCGACCATCTCATCCGGCGTGCTCTTGCCGCGCACGGCCCACTCACCCGGGCCGAGCTGACCGAACGCCTTACCACTCTCGGTATCCCGCCGGACGGGCAGGCGCCGTTCCACCTGATCCGCCACGCAGCCCTCACCGGCATCCTCTGCCATGGTCCGCAGCGCGCCCGAGAGGCCACGTATGTGCTGCTCGACGACTGGCTGCCCTCCACCGGGCGCTTCCGGTGGGAAGGCGACGACGTTCTCGCCGAGCTGGCCCGCCGGTACCTGGCCGCGCACGCCCCCGCCACCTTGGAGGACTTCGCCGCCTGGTCCGGACTGCCGATCACCTGGGCCCGCAGGGCCTGGAAAATGCTGGCGGAATCCGGCGTGATCACCGAGTACGGCGCATTGACCATGCTCGCCGGGCGGGTGAAAGAACTCCCACGCTCGTCTGACACCCCGGACGTTCGCATGCTGCCTGCCTACGACAACTACCTGATCGGCTACCGCACCCGCGAGGCGTCCGTCCCGGCTCTCCACCAGGCCCGCGTCTGGCCAGGAGGCGGCCTCATCCGCCCCACCGTCATCGCCGACGGCCTGGCCATCGCCACCTGGACCCGTGGCCCCGGCTCGCGCTCCATCCAGGTGGATGCGTTCGAACCTGTCCCGCCTCAGACCGAGCAGGGTATCGACGTGGAAAAGGAGGCCGTCGTCGGCTTTCTGCGGCCCACCACATAGCCGACCCGCGGTCTTCGGCGGCATTCCGAGCGAGCCCCTGCGTCATCTGGGCGAAGCCGAGACCCTCGCCCTGATCCAGACGAGGAAGGAGTTTCGCCGGGGCCGTCTGGATCACGGACGACCGCGACGCGGGCGAGTACGCCGCGGCGCGCGGTATTCCCGTCAAGAACACCGTCACCCTCGTGCGCGAGGCCGCCGTGTCCGGGCTCATCCATCATGCGGAGGGGCACCGTCTCCTCCTCGGGATGGTCGCCGACGGCCGGCACATCCGTGGCGTTCGGGACCGCGCCGAGCGCTTACTGGACTGACGGTTCACGACACGGGACGTGCTACCCCGGACGCGGAGACTCGTCCGGCAGGGCGACTCCGGTACGCGTAGACCGTGACCGCCGCCGCGGTGGGCCGACGGAGCAAGGGGTCGGGCGTCATCGGCAGCCCCGGCGGCCAATGAGAGCACCCAAGGGATCATGGGCTCGTTCGCCCGGCTCCGCCCCGGCCGGCGGGTGGAGACGCAGCAGACCGACTGGTCCGGCCCCTCCGCCGCACCGGCCGACGGACAAGTGGACGCGGGTCGACACGTCTGGGCGCCTGTTTACTCGTCCTCCCAGGTCAGCGCGGCCATCCGCCAGCCGGCGGGCGTCCGTACGAACTGGGTCGTCTTGCGGCCCGCACCCTCGAACCGCTCGCCGTTGTGGAAGCCGGACTTGCGGTACGCGCTGGTGCGGTGCGCGATCGACTCGAAGATCTCCGTCCGCTCGGAGACCTCCCACTCGGAGAACTCCGTCAGCGTCCCGTCGGTGAGCATCTTCGCCCGAGGCTCGATGAACGCGTCGAGGTCGTAGACCACGGGGCCCGTCCCGGTGTTGCTGATGATCATTCCCTGAGGGATGAACACCTCGCGGATCACGTCGACTTCGGGGCTGGAGCCGTTCGTGTTGTCGAACGCGCCGAGGAAGGTGGACATCAGGCGGTCGAGTTCGGCCTTGTCGGTCGGCGCGTTGGTGCCGGATGCGGGCGGCCACTCGTCGGAGAGAACCGACCAGATCTCTATGTCGCGTCGCTCGCCCCGGTACTCGGTGTGCCGCCGCAGCACCCCCTCCCGGGTCAGCCCGAGGCGGCGGGCCGCTTCGATGCTCCGGGTGTTGACCGAGGAGACCCACCATTCGACGCGGCTCATCCCGCGCTCCCCGAACGCCCAGTCGATCAGTTTCCGGCACGCCTGGTTCACCAGGCCCAGGCCCTGGCCCGCCTCCTCCGCCCAGCAGCCGATCTCGCAGTTCCCCGACGCCGTGTCGAAGCGCGTGAACATCACGCCGCCGACCAGGGTGCCGTCCCGCCAGATCCCGTAGATCCGGCCCGTGTCGGTGGCCTGCCTGTCGGCGTAGCGCTGGAGGGTGGCCGTGGCGGAGGCGAGGTCGGTGCTGAAGGTCGCCCAGGGGATCCAGGGGTCGACGTTCGGGCGGGCTCGGTCGATGTGGTCGAGGAACTCCTGTGCGTGCGCGGGCTCCAGGGGGCGGAGCTGGGCGTTCTCGCGGAGCGGGAGCATGAACACGGTGACCTCGGTTCGATGATGCGGGGTACGTAACGAGCGTTCGGTACGTAAGCTAGCAGCATGCCGCCACCCGCACCCGGAGACCGTGAAGCCCGCCGCAAGGATGTTTCCGAGGCGGTGTGGGCCGTGCTCGCCGACAAGGGGTTCGGCGGGCTGACCCTGCGAGCCGTCGCCGCCGCGATGAACGGCTCGACGGGGATGCTCATGCACTACTTCCCGACCAAGCGGGCTCTGATCGCGCACGCGCTGGACCTGCTGGAGGTACGTACCGCGGAGCGCCCGCGCCGCGCACGGCCTGCCGAGGGGCTGCCGTCGGTGCGCGCCGTGCTGCTGGACATCCTGCCGCTGACGCCGGACGACACCGCCCGCAACCGCATCTGGGTCAGCTCGTGGGACCTCGCGCTTGCCGACGAGGGGCTGGCCCACGAGCAGGCCGGGCGATATGCGCGGTTGCGGGGGGTGGTCCGGCCGCATTTCGAAGCAGCGGGCCAGCTGGGACAGTTGGGCGATGCGGATGCCGATTCCGAGCAACTGGCTGCTGCGGCAGTCGCGTTCACGCATGGGCTGGTCGTGCAGGCGCTCTTCGACCCCGGCCGGTTCCCCGGCGACGTACAGACCGCGATGCTCGACGACTTCCTGGCCTCGCTCGGGCGGTCGCCTCTGCCTCCGCCCGATGCGCGCACACCGGATTGATCGCCCGGCCGACCTCGGATCTCGCTCGCCGACACCGGCGACAGCGGACCGTGCCATCTTCCCGACGCTTGACATGCGCGCGTCTATTGCTTGAATGCGCACTGTCGCGTTTCCCACAGAAGGAAGCCCCTCATGCGCCTGTGCCTACCCCGTTCACGCCGGGCAGTGATCGCGCCCCTCCTGCTCGCCTGCCTCGCGGCTCCGCTCGCACCTACCCCCGCGGAAGCAGCCGGTGGCTCGATATGTAACAAGTACTGCGACGCCCGGGACCCGCAGTACGCCACGGGAGATCGCAGCCCCGTGACCGCGTCGATCCACTCCCGCACGATCAGTCTGCACCTCTCGGACGACGATGTGATGGGTTGGGCGTCGATCCGCAACGGAAGCCCCGGCGACGAGGTATGGCTCGACCGCTCCTTCGACGGCGGCAGGACATGGTCCTCGGGCAGCAAACTCGGCTCCACCAAGATCCCGCAGGGAGCCGGCGGCTGGCGCAGTCAGATGTACAACGTCGACGACTGGGCGAACGCGGGCATCGGTGCCCTGCGGGCCTGCGGCAAGGCGGGCGACCGGGCGGAGATCGCCTGCACCGGCTGGGCGCGCGTGGACTGGAACGCCTGGAGCAGGAGCACCGCAGCGGCGACCGCGCTGATGATGGGCTACAACAAGGCCACCGGCAGGTTCGCCGACGGCTGGTGGACATCGGCCACCGCGCTGACCTCGCTGATCGACAACGTCCGTGTCAGCGGCATGCCGAGCTACACGTACGCCATCTCCCACACCTACGACAAGCTCCGCGGCGCCGAGGGCGGCGACTTCACCAACAGTTACCTGGACGACACCGGCTGGTGGGGCCTGGCGTGGGTGGCCGCCTACGATCTCACGGGCGAGCAGCGGTACTTGGACACCGCCCGTGTCGACGCCGACCACATGCACGACTACTGGTCCTCGGCGTGCGGCGGCGGAGTGCAGTGGGCGACCGACAAACCGTACAAGAACGCGATCACCAACGAGCTCTACCTGCACCTCAACGCGGCCCTGCACAACAGGATCGCCGGTGACACCACCTATCTACGGCGAGCCAACGACGAGTGGACCTGGTTCAAGAACAGTGGGCTGATCAACTCGGGCAACCTGATCAACGACGGACTGACCGGCGCCTGCGCCAACAACGGCGACGTCACCTGGACCTACAACCAGGGAGTGATCCTCGCCGGACTCGCCGAACTGCACCGTGCCACGGGCGACAACCGCCTTCTGGACAGCGCACGCACCCTCGCCGACGCATCCACCTCCTCCGCCTACCTCAACCCCGGCGGCACCCTGCACGAGCCGTACGAACCCGACGGCACCGGCTGCACCTCCGACGGCGACTCCTTCAAGGGCGCCTACGCCAGGGGCCTCGGCATCCTGAACAAGGCACTCGGCGACCACCCCTACAGCGCCTACCTCGACCGCCAGGCCGACACCGCATACACCCAGGACCGCAACTCCCTCGACCAGTACGGGCCCCATTGGGCCGGACGGTTCACCGTGAGCGGCAACGGCTGCCAGCACAGCGCCCTCGACCTGCTCAACGCGGCTGCCGGCAGCTGACCCGCCGACGGCCGGAGGGGCAGGCGGGAACCCGAAACAGGTGCGTCCGAAGTCCGGGAGGAGTGACCTACTATCAGCCAGCGGGTCACCGAGTGGCCGGCCGTCGGCGTACGGCCTGAGCCTCTACTCGGGCGGCCGGGCCGAGGATCCAGAGGAGGGTGTCGTGCAGGCGAGCGACAACGAGCGCCACTGGATCAGCGCGTGGCATGTTCCGTTGAACATTGCCGCCATGCACGTGAGCGGCGTTCTGCTGGTCATCGGCTTCGGCTGGATGCCCGCAGCGTCCACGGCAACCTATGGGCAGGCGTTCGGGCTGATGCTCTGGGTCCTGGTGCTCCACGTCGTTGTCCAGATTCCGGCCGGCCTTCTCGCCTCCCACTGGGCCGTCCGGGGCCAGGTGGCCAGGGCCGGCCTGGTTGCGCTTGGACTGGCCGCGTCGGTCACATGGGCTCTCCATATGTGCATGGGGCAAGACGCATCCACGAGGGCTCTCTGGTGGCAGAGCCTGGGATGCCTCTGCGTATCCCTGAGCAGCTACGTGTGGCTGTGCACCTTGCGCCGCTCTACCGTCCAGCGACTCGCCGGACGGTGCAGATACTCACTCCAAGGCCTCGGCATCTGGGCCTTGTTGCGTCCACCGCGACGCGGTCCCCACTGACCGGAAGGTCGCCGCGACCAGTGCCACACCCGTGCCGGAACGGGTGGGCATCAGAGAGGGCCGGGGCCCGCGCGGGCTCGGGCAGTCCGGTCACGTCGGCGTAGCTGGGACCCAGCGCCCAGACGATCGCCTCCGCCGCGAAACGCTGCACGAGACCGTCGGGAGGCCGCCGTGTCCGGGCACCGGAGTTCGGTGGGGTCAGGGATCGGCGGACCGCTGCCGCAGTCGCCCGGAAGCCCGGACCGCCGACTCTGCGGCGTACGGACATCTGCGGCTCGTCCCCCCGATGGTCGGCGATCAGGCTCTCTGCGTACGGCAGTTCGGTCAACGGCGGTACGCGCGACAGGTGCGCGACCGGCCGGGCGATGTCATTGCCCCGTATGGCGGTCGTCGAGAGGCATAACCGTGGGACACGACGACCGGTCCTGCTGGGCACGAACCACGACGAGGGGAACTACTTCGTCGCCGTCGATTACCCACAAGGACTGCGACCCCGGGAATACCCCGGCGCCATCACCACGCACTTCGGCCCCGAGGCCGCAGCGCGCATCACACCGGCCCGCGCAGCGGAGGACCACGGTCCGGTGCCGCGGGACACCGGCGGGCGCGGGACCGGGGGCCGGGCGGGGCCGTTCACACGGGGGTCCGTCCAGCGACCGCCGTCACCTTCGACGCCCAGGAACGCGAGGTGGACGCACTCAAGGAGGCGTCCTGGGCCCCGCCCGCCCTGGCGCCCTACGGCCCCGACCTCTCCCGCGACGACGTGATCGGTGCACCACGGTCCGCGCCCCTCGCCGGCCCCGGCACCTTCCGCGACCTCAACGACGTAGGCCGCTGCCCCTTCCCGCCAGGCGCGGCCGCGCGCTGGTCAAGGCGTCGACAGTTCGGCGCGGACGGTCTTGCCGCCGGGTGGGTGGGGTACGCAGTCCCAGTGGTCGGTGAGGGCGGCGACGAGCAGCAGGCCCCGCCCGCCGGAGTGCAGCGCCTCGGGTTCGGTGTCCGCCGGAGGGGGCTGCGGGTACACCTCCCCGCGGGCGTCGGTCACTTCGACGCGCAGGCGGCCGGCCGCCGGGTCGAAGGCGAGGGTGAGCCGGAAGCAGCGACCCGGTACGAGGCCGTGGAGAACAGCGTTGGCGGCGAGCTCCGCGACTACGAGTTCGGCACGCTCCGTGAGGTCGTGCGGAGCGCCCCAGGTTCGCAGCTCGGTCACGGCGAGCAGTCTGGCCAGCCGGGCTCCGCGCCGTGTGGACGACAGGAGCTGGGTAAAGGTGCGGGTGGGGCGGTCGACTTGGGGCAGCGCGTGGTTCATGGCGCCAGCGTGACGGTCGGGTGCACATGGGGTCGAGTGCCGCACCCCGTACGCGGAGTCAGCGTACGGGCACGAAGAGTGGACAGTACGGTGCCGCTTCCGTCACGCTGAGTGGTGAGCCCGGGGCGGTGTCAGGAGCCGTCGCGGGGCGGTGCGGAGAAAGGCGGGGCGGATGAGCAGCGGTGTGGGTAGGCGGCCGGAGGCGTCGGCGCGCAGGGAGTTCCGGTAGGGGAATGGGAGAGGGAACCCCATCCGTCCGACAGTCTGCGCACGTTCGGCGCGGTTGTCCAGGCGCTACGCGAACACGCGGGGCTCAGCCGGACGGAGTTCGGTGCCCGCGTCCAGTACTCCAAACACACCGTGGAGTCAGTGGAGTTGGGGCGCCGGATGGCGGACGAGGCGTTCGTGGAGCACGCGGAGGAGGCGACCGGCAACACCGGTGCGCTGCGCAAGGCCGCCCGGCATCTCACGCGGGGTGAGGCGGGGCTCGCGGCGTGGTTCCGGCGGTGGGCACGGCTGGAACGGGAGGCGGTGAGCCTGTGTACGTATGAGTGCCGGCTGGTGCCGGGGTTGTTGCAGTCGGAGGCGTATGCGCGGGCGGTGTTCGAGGGCACGATCCCGCTGCGCACGGACGGGGAACTGGAGGAGCAGCTCGCGGCGCGGATGGAACGGCAGGCGATGATGCGGGAGCGGCCCACCGTGCCGTTCAGCTTCATCGTCGAGGAGCACGTGTTCCGGCGGCGGTTCGGGGGAGTGGAGATGATGCGCGAGCTGGTGGCCCATGTCCTTGAGCTCACTACCCCGCGCAACGTGACGCTTCAGGTGGTGCCGCTGGAGGCTGGGCTGCACGCCTGCCTGGACGGGCCGGTGCAGGTGCTGGAGACCCCGGAGGGGCGGCGGTTGGGCTACTCCGAGGGTCAGCAGAACGGACGGTTGATCTCCGACCCGAAAGAGATGAGTCTGCTCTGCCAACGCTATGACACACTGCGCTCGCAGGCCCTGAGCCCCAACGAATCCCGGGCCTTGCTGGAGCGACTTCGAGGAGAGCGATGAACAGCGGTACGACGGAACTCGCCTGGTTCAAGTCCAGCTACAGCGGCAGCCAGGGCGACAGCTGCGTAGAGGTCGCGGTCGCCGAACAGGCCGTGCACGTGAGGGACTCCAAGGACGTGACCCGTCCCCACTATGCGGTCGGGCGCGAGGGGTGGTCGCGGTTCATGGGGTTCGTCGCGGACGTCTGACTCGGCCTCGGTCCGCGCGTAGAAGGGCGAGCGGTAGAGGAACGGCGCCCAGAAGCGGACGACACCCGCCGAGCCGTTGTCGG
>NZ_JBEZYP010000013.1:0-212103 GCF_040638585.1 Streptomyces sp. NPDC025273 | reverse complement strand
CGTCGGCGTCGGCGTCGGCGTCGGCGTCGGCGTCGGGGCAGTGTTCTCCGCGACCGGCACGGCCGTCTCCTCGACATCAGCACCACCGCCCGGACCAGCGAGAACCTCGACCAGAACCTCCCGCGCAGTCACGAACCGTTCCCAGAACAACTCCGCGTCGCGCAACTCGGCAAGAACCCGGTCCGCTTCCTCACGCAACACCTCAACCCGCTGCCGGGCACCCCGTTCCCGCTCCTCCAGCAACCCCACCACCGACGGCATCCCCGAACCTCCACGACCAAGACGACACGACGAGTCCTGTCTGCCACAGAACCCGCCACACCATGCATGACCAGCAGAAAGTCAGCGATCAAGTACGGAAAGACAACAGCCTCTCAATGCAGACGCTACGAACGTGAAGCAGGACGGTGTGATCGTCGGCAGGCTCGTCGAGCTCGCGGGTGCGTGTATTGAACAGGAGCGACACCTCGGCATGCTTGCGCTCACCAGGGAAATCCAGCTCAGATGCATCCGGCCAGCACAGCCACTCCCAGTTGATCCAGCCCCTGCTCGGACCGATCGCCGCTGCGAAGACGTCCTCAATTCTTCCAATCGGCAGGTGGTCGAGCTCGCACGTCACGGGCAGCCGTCCTTCGTACACCGTCGGATCGGTCGGCAGATCAAGCCCTGCGAGGCCAGCCACCAGCGGGGGCCACTGCGCCCGTGGCACTCCGTCGACCTCTCGATAATCAAAATCCCCCGCGTACTGCCCCTGGGGCAGCTGCCTCGCCACCCGCTGCACCTCGGCAACTGAGCAGAGCTCGGCATACACGGTGACCCGAGAGTCCTCGCGGCGGCCGAACTCCATCAGACGGCGCGCGGTGCTGAGAGCTAGGCCGAGGTCGGAAGTGCGGAAGACGGGGTAGGCGATGTCGTTGGACATGCGGGCGACTGTGCCACGACCCGTCTTCGCAGGTCACGGAATTTCCGCTGCGAACCGCTGAGGCGCCCATAGGGCCACGATCAGGTGACGTCGCTGAAGAGGCTCACTGTCGTGTCCCACCCGCCCGACCGGCGGGCGCCGTCCTCGGAACGGACACGCCGCAAGGACGGCATGGCCAGTGTGACGCGAGAACGTTGGCCGCGCCGCTGTCAGGGCTTGAGCAGGACCTTGGTCCAGCCGTCCTCCCGGCGGTCGAAGCGCTGGTAGGCGTCCGGAGCCTCGGCGAGTGGGAGCCGCTGGGAGACCAGGAAGCTGGGGGTGGCCCGGCCGGCGATGATCAAGTCCCGCAGTTGCCGGTTGTAGGCCTTGACGTTGGCCTGGCCCGTGCCCATGCGCAGGCCCTTTTCGAAGAACTTGCCGATTTTGAAAAGCAGTTCGCCCTTCTGCGCGGACTCGGTGGGACCGCCCGGGTCCGAGGGTACGTACAGTCCGACCACTCCGAGCGTCCCGGTCGGGCGCACTGCCTCGACCAGGCTGTTGAGCACCAGCGCCGGTTGTTCCTCCCCCTCGGCCGCGGTCGCCTGGTAGCCGACGGCGTCGATGCCCTTGTCCGTACCCTCGCCGCCGGTACGGTCCTTGATCTGTTCGACGGCGTCGCCCTGGCCGAAGTCGATGGGGATCGCGCCGATGTTCTCGGCCAGCCGCAGTCGGTCCGGTTGCTTGTCGACGACGAAGACCTTGGAGGCGCCGCGGATGATCGAGGAGTAGGCGGCCATGAGCCCGACCGGTCCGGCGCCGAAGACGCACACCGACTCGCCCGGCGAGACCTGGGCCAGTTCGGTGGCGTGGTAGCCGGTGGGGAAGATGTCGGCCAGCAGTGCGAAGTCATCCTCGTGCTCATCGCCCTGGGGCAGCTGCAGGCAGTTGAAGTCGGCGAACGGCACTCGCAGATACTCCGCCTGGCCCCCGCGGTAGGGGCCCATCGACACATAGCCGTACGCGCCGCCGGCGAAGCCCTCGTTGACGGTCAGACAGAAGCCGGTGTATCCGGCCAGGCAGTTCCTGCAGAAGCCGCAGGCGACGTTGAACGGCAGGACGACCCGGTCGCCCTTGCGCACGCGGGTGACTCCGGAGCCGGCCTCCTGGACGATCCCCATGTTCTCGTGCCCGAACACGATGCCGGACTCCGCGCCTGTGCGCCCCTCGTACATATGCAGGTCGGAGCCGCAGATGGCTGACGTCGTGACCTTGATGACCACATCGGTGGGGGCTTCGATCCGGGGATCCTCGACCTCCTCCACGGCCACGCTGAAGGGTTCCTTGAAGACGACCGCTTTCACTGATGCCTCCTCTGGTGGCGTACGAATCTCCGTTCCGGGAGACGCACTGAGGCGGCAACATCTACCATATTAGGAGCAAATGGGGACGAATGTTTGCCGAGGTGTCAAGTATCGGGATCACTCCGTCGGACGGGAGCCGGCGCCGAAGACGCACAGATGGACACCGCGGTCAGCGGCGACACCCTGACCATCACCCCGGACCAGGCTCTACCGACCGGCGCTGGAACCGCGTATCCCGTGTACATCGAGCCGAGCTGGGCCTGGGGCGAGGGGCAGCACCGGACCCGCGTCCACAAGGCGTACCCCGACAACTCCTACAGGGACGCCACGGGCGACGGCCGCGTAGCCTACGAGGCGGAGACGCGCGGTTCGAATGCGTCCATCCGCTCCGGCCGCCCCGCACCCGTAGCGGAATCGGCCTCCGCGTCGGAGCCGTCCGCAGGCCGGGGGACGGCCGGGGCCGGGCAGGCCCCGCAGGCGGCCGGACCGGGTGCGGGCCGACAAAGCGTACGACTCCCGCCGCAACCGGGCCTACCTGCGCAGACGCGGGATCAAGGCGACCATCCCGGTCCCCGCCGACCGCGTCCGCAACCGCCAGAAACTCGGTGCCCGAGGCGGTCGGCCGCCGAAGTTCGACAAAACCGACTACCGCGAGCGGCATGTCGTCGAGTGCGGGATCAACCGCCTCAAGCGCCACCGGGCCGTGGCCACGAGATACGACAAGCTCGCCGTCCGCTACGAGGCGACCGTGTTGGTCGCAGTCCTCAACGAGTGGCTGTGACCAGCACCTTCCCAACAAACCCTAGTCGACCCTGACCACGTACTTCCCCCGCACACCGCCCGCCTCCAGCGCCCGGTGTGCGGCCGCTGTCTCTTCCAGCGGGAAGACCGTGTCCACCGCCGGCCGCAGCTTCCCCTCTGTCACCTGGCGGGCGAGGTCGTCGAAGAGCGCACGTTCGGGGTTGCCGCTGAAGAAGCGCACCCGGCCGCGTCCGTGGACGGCGCTGGCCGCGATGTAGCCCAGCGAGGCGGCCGGCCGCGTCAGGTCGAAGGCGATGGTGACCATGCGTCCGCCCGGCTTCAGCATCCGCCGTACGGTACGCAGGTCGGTGCCCGCCGTGTCGAGGACCACGTCGAACAGCCCCAGTTCCGCAGGGGACACGGTCCGGTGGTCGACGGCGTGGTGGGCACCGAGCGTACGGACGAAGTCGAGGTTGGCAGCGCGGGCCAGGGCCGTGACCTCGGCACCGTACGCCTGTCCCAGCTGGACGGCGGCGTTGCCGACGCCGCCCGCCGCGCCCCGTACAAGCAGCCGTTCGCCGGGGCGCAGTGCGGCCTTGTCGCGGAGGGCCGTGACGGCCGTGGTGGCCACCGGCAGCGCGGCAGCGGCTACGAGGTCCAGTCCGTCCGGGACCCGGCCGAGCCGCTCGGGCCGTACCGTCACGTACTCGGCGGCGCTGCCGAATCCGGAGCTGCGGCCCAGGACGCCCCACACCTGGTCGCCGACCGCTACGCCGGTCGCGCCGGTGCCGAGTGCGGCGATCTCGCCAGTGAAGTCCAGCCCGATGCGCTGCGGGAACTTCCGGCCGGTGACGAGGCGGGCCCGACCGGAACGGGCCGCCAGTTCGCCGCCGTTCACGCTGAACGCGCGCACGCGCACGAGGACCTCGCCGGGTGCCGGTCCGGGACGTGGCACCCGGCCCACATACAGCACCTCGGGGCCGCCGAAGCGGTCGAACAGTACGGCTTTCATCGTGCGGTCGTCCATCGTTGCGTTCTCACCTTCGCCACCAGTGGCCGTGCGGGGGATCGTGGCGCCGAGCGTAGGCTGGCAAGCGGACGAGATCGTCCATTTGACCGGAGGTGAGAGACAGCGGTGGGGGAATCCTCTCGGATCGCGGGGCAGGACAGTCTGCGGGCGGACGCCCGGCGCAACCGGCGGCGCATCCTTTCGGCTGCCCGCGTGGTCTTCGCCGAGCACGGCATCGACGCGCCCATGGCGACCGTGGCCCGGCGGGCGGGGGTCGGCGTGGCGACGCTGTACCGGCGTTTCCCGACGCGGGACGCACTGGTGCGGGCCGCGTTCGCGCACCAGATGGACACCTGCGCTCGGGCGCTCACCGAGGCGCTGGCCGACCCCGATCCGTGGCAGGGCTTCCAGCGACTGGTCGAGACGGTCTGCGAACTACAACGGGAGGAACGGGGCTTCCCGGCCGCGTTCGTCGCGGCCTTTCCGGACAGCACGCGAGAACACGCGCGGGTACGGGAACAGGCCGAGCGGGACTTCATGACCCTGGTCCGCAGGGCTCAGGCGGCGGGCGTGCTGCGGGCCGACTTCCACCCCTCCGACTTTGCCGTGGCCCTGTTGTCCCACTGCGGTCTGGTCACCGCATTGCCGGATGACCGTGCCGCGTCCCGGCGTCTGGTGGCGTACTTGCTCCAGTCGTTCCGCGCCGAGGCGGCCCACGGAGCGCTGCCAGCGCCGAGCGCACTGTCGCTGCGCAGTCTTCCGCTCGCAGCCCACGGCTCCCAGGGACAGCGGTCCTCCGGAACCTGATACGAAGCGGCGCCTGCCGCGTGGCCGCCCTTCGGGCGACCGCGCCACTTTCGCAACAGGCCCTAGGCCGACGGGGCGATCGGCAGATGATGGGCCGGCGGGTGCGTGATGCCGAGGTCCGGACGCCATGCGGCGAGGATCTGGGCCGACGGATCGAACAAGGCGCTGGGCAGCGCGTCGGGTTCGGTCCAGTGCCAGGCGCTGATGAGATGAGGCTCGGTCACTTCGGCCGTGGCCGAATCCACGGTCACCAGCGCCGCCATGCTGATCCGGTGGATGCCGGCCACCACGTCGTGCACCATCGCGAAGACCGTCACCGCCTCCTCGGCCACGGTCAGCCCGGTCTCCTCGCGCAGCTCACGCGCCGCGGCCGCGGCCACCGACTCGTGCGTCGGATCGACCTTGCCGCCGGGCAGCTCCCAGGTCCCGTCGCGGTGCCTGCCGAGCAGGATCCTGCCACCGCGGTCCTGCACGACGACCCCCACCCCGAAGCCCGCCTGCGCCTTCGGCGGCAGAGTGTTGCGTGTGGGGATGTTCACGGAGTCGGCTGCCATGCCTCTGCTCCCGGTGCGTGTCGGTGGGGTGCGGTGCCGGTGGGGTACCGCACCCCTATTCTCGGTGATCTCCGCACGGGTCTGCCGCAGGGCGTACGCACCGGCGCGGAGTGCCTACGCGTGCGGCCCGTACGTCCCGTACTCCGGAAGTCCTGTCGATTCGTAGACGTGGATCGCCAGTCCGCCTGATGTCGTCCCGTTGCTCAGGAGCCGCAGGCCTGCCGGGGCACCGTCGTCCGGGAACAGGCGCCGGCCCGCGCCGACGACCACCGGGGCGATCACGAGGCGCAGTTCGTCGATCAGCCCGGCAGCGAGCAGGGACCGGGCCAGCCGGGCGCTGCCGTGGATCTGCACCTCGCGGCCGGGCTGCCGCTTCAGCGCGGCGACCTGGGCGGGGATGTCGCCGGACAGGATCGTGGTCGGCTCCCACCCGGCCTCGGTCAGGCTGTGGGAGGCGACGTACTTCGGCAGGCCGTTCAGGGTGCCGGCGAACGGGTGCTCGGTCATCCTCGGCCAGTCGCGTGCGAAGTTCAGGTAGGTACGGCGGCCGAACAGGAACGCGTCCGCCGCGGCGAGCCAGGTACCGGCCTGCTGTTCGAACTCCTCGTCCAGGTGCGGCACGAACCAGCCGCCCCGGGTGAATCCGTCACCGGTGTCCTCGTCCGGGGACCCCGGGCCCTGGCAGACGCCGTCCAGCGACAGGAATTCCTGCAGAACCAGTCTCATCGCGCACCACTCTCTCTCGGGCAGGGACGTGTCCGTACTGCCCCGGAGACATCGTGCCGCCCGAGAACTCATCGGTCCCGGAGGCCTCGCCGATCCCGGCCTCCCGGACCCGCCTCGGGCCCGGCTCGGGGTGCAGCGGGCTCGATGCGGCCGAGCGCTTCGACGTACGACGCCAGATTGGCCAGCGAGGAGGCGATCCCGGCCTCGTGGTCCGCCTGGGAGATGCCCGGTGGCACGTCCGTCGCGGCGACGGTGACCTCGGTTCCGCCACCGGCGGCGGCGAGGTGCCAGGTCATCGTCATGGTGCCCGCGTACGACGGGTCGTCGGCCTCGAACACGGCCCGCTGCACCACGCGCTCCGGTGGCACCAGGTCGACGAACCCGACGTCCACGACATCGGTCACCTCCGAGGTCTTGCCCGGGCTGTCGGTGGGGTCGAGGTAGGTGAGGACCATCCGGAACCCGCCACCGGGCCGGGGATCCCACCGCTCGATCCGCCCGCGCATGCCTTCCGGAGGCAGCCAGGTCTCGAGCGCCTCCCGGTCGAGGAGAGCGCCGTAGACAGTCGCAGGCGGCGCGGCGATCACCCGGCCGGCGCGGTCGGTCCTGGTCATGGCCCGATCCTAGGACCACAGAGGTTGCCGTCAAGGACGACTCCGGTGGTGAGCGGGGGTGAGGCCGGGAGCCGGGTGTGGCAGGCGGCCGACGCGGGTGGCGTTCACACCACCAGGTTCAGCGTCGTGGCCGAGACGCCGAACCGGACCGTCTGACCCCAGGTCAGCTCCAGCGCGTCCGCCTCCATCCCGTCGCCGAACACCACGATCCGGTCCGACTCGACCGTGAGCGTCAGTCCCTCGCCCCGCCCCAGTTCGCCCGCGACCAGTGACGTACCGGTCGCGGGCGACGGCCATGCCTCGCGCACGAACCACAGCAGGCGCTGATCGGACGGGCCCGGCAGCCGCAGCCCGCTGCCGCGTTCTGCCCAGAGGGAGCGCAGCCAGCCCGTCGCACCCGTACCGGTGCCGACCAGCACGCCCGAGGACGCCTGGGACTCGCCGGCGGTCGGGGAGCCGTCCGGGCCGATGCGGTAGCGCGCGGTCTGGTGGCCGGGCGGGCCGGAGAAGATCTCGTTCAGGGCGAGCAGCCGCTGGGTGTCGTCGGCGACGGCCTCGACCATGGTGAGCGCGTCCACCCGGTCCCCGGGCGCGACGGCGGCCCGGCACAGCGCCGCCGCGTCGGGCGCGCGATGGCGTACGAGGACCCCCGGGTTGCGGCCGGGATCGGTGTCGATGCCCACCACCGGCTGGCCGGACAGGTACTTGGCCGCGTTGGCGACCAGACCGTCCTGTCCGACCACGATCACCACGTCCTCGGGACCGAAGAGGAAGCGGTCGAGGTCCGCGCGCTCCACCCGGGACCGGCGCCACTGCAGGGGCACCGCGGCGGCCACGTCGATGAGGGCCTGCCGCGTACGGTGGTGCCGGGCGGCCACCTCGTCGATGGACCGGCCACGGGTGGAGAGGAAGAACGCCGCCTGACCGTGTGTCCCGTGCCGGGCGAGCAACTCCTCGTACTCGGTGGTGCGGTGCACGAGGACCGCACGCGGGGCCAGGCTCACGCCCGCGCCTCAGGACCGGATCCGCCGAGCCGGGCGAGCAGGCCGGTGAGCACGTCGGGGGAGAGGGTGAGGCTGTCGATGCGGGGCAGATTCTCCGCCAGCCGGGTCGCAGCCAGGGCGTGCAGCGTCGCCGGATTCACCTCGGCGTGCGCCCCGAGCCAGGCGGCCTGGGCCTCCGCGCGGGCGGCGCCGATGTCACGCGCGGCCTCCGCCTCGGCGCGGGCGAGCCGCACCTTACGCGCTGCCTCGGCCTCCGTACGCACCCCGTCGGCCGCGGACTTCTCCTCGGCCTCCCGGCGGGCGTTGGTGCCGCGCTGGTCCACCAACTGCTCCTCGCGGCGGGCCAGTTCGATCTGGCTGGCGAGCTCGTTCTCGGCGATGGTGCGCTCGCGCTCGACGGCGACGGCCCGGCGTTCGTACGTGGCCCTGTCGGCCTCCTGCTGGATCTGCTCCCTGGCCGGTGTGCGTAGGGCGCGCTCCACCTCGGCCTCCGGACGGATGGCGACGACGCGGACGGCCACCACGTCGATTCCGGTCGCGGGCAGCCGGGGTTCGGCCGCGAGGCCGCCGGCGACCCGTTCGCGCACCGAGGCGACACCGTCCACGAGGGCGGTGGCGAGCGGGGTGCGGGCCAGGACGTCCAGGGCGTGCTGCTGCGCGGTCTCGGTGAGCAGGGTGGCGATCTGCTCCAGCGGCGCACTCCGCCAGACCCCCGTGTCCGGATCCACGGAGAAGTCGAGCCGGGCCGCGGCCTCGGCGGGGTCGCTGATCCGGTACGTGACGGTCGCCTGGACGGTGACGTCCTGGAAGTCGCCCGTACGGGCGTGGAACGCCATCGCCAGCTCGCGGTCGTTCACCGGCACCTCGGAGAGCGCGGCGGACAGTGACCGGTACCAGAAGCTGAGTCCCGGGCCGTCGTGGGTGAGCCGTCCGCGCTTGTGGTGGCGGATGTGGGCGGTGGGCGCGGAACGCAGGTGCCGCCAGCCGAAGCGCCTGGTGATGTCGGCCATGTCAGGACCCCCTCTTTCTCGTCATCACGACGATAAAGAATTCCCTGGATATCGTCAAGAGGACGAAAAGGGAGGGTCCTGGACGACGTGCGGCCGGCCGGTGGTTCGCGTGGAAACCGCCGGCCGGCCGGGTGTGCGCCGTCCCCGTCCCCACGGTCCGGCGCGGCGGGCCGCCGTCAACCGCTGGGGCGACGGCCCACGTTCATCAGGACCCCGGTGGGGTCGGCGGCAGCCCGAGTGCCGGGAGCACGGAGCTCTCGATGAAGCCGGAGAGGAACGCGTCGTCCGCGTACCGCCCTTCCAGCAGGGGCCGGGCTCGCATGATGCCCAGCAGTTGGGCCGAGACGTACGCCGTCGCGGGGTTGTCCGCCGCGATCTCCCCGCGCTCGACCGCGCGCTCGACCATCGCGTCGATCGCGGCGATCGACGGTGCGATCAGTGTCTCGCGCAGGGCGCACAGCAGCTCGGGGCTCTGGAGCGCGGCATGGCTGAGGGCGTGCATGAGGGTGGTGTCACCGCTGGACGCCTCGTCGATGGCCTGTGCGGCGCTGTGCAGGTCGCCGCTCAGACTGCCGGTGTCGATGTGCGAGAGCAGGGTCCTGCGGGTGCCGTGCAGCGCGGCGACGACCAGCTCCGGCTTGGAGCCCCACTGGCGGTAGAGGGTCGATTTCCCGCACCGGGTGCGCGAGGCGACGCCCTCCATGGTCAGCGACTCGTAGCCGCTCTCCCTGAGCAGGTCCAGCACGGCCGTGTACAGCTCCTGTGCCCGCTCCGGTGTGATCTTCGACCGACGTGAAGCGCGTGCTGACTCCTGTGCGGAATCGGGCGACGGCATCTGCTTCCCTCTCTGCGAATCTGCGACGAGGACCCTCGGTACGCCAGTGTACCGATACGCGCGTGTACCGATACGTTCGCGTATCGGTACACTGGCGTATCGATACGGCACGGGCTCCGCCATGCCGGCACGACAGCGCTTCGGCAGACAGGAGGCACGGGGGTGATACGCACCCGCGGTGAGCCTGTGGACCGGCAGTCGGCAGTCCCTGCCCGGCCTCCCCTCGTCCGTGAGCTCCTTCTCGTCGCCGGACTCTTCCTCGTCTACAAACTCGGCCGGCAGGCCGCGAACGGCCACGTGGAGGAAGCCTTCCGCAACGCCGGACACGTCTGGGACCTCGAGCGGATCCTGCACCTCCCCGGCGAGGGGGCGGTGCAGAGCGTGCTGCTGCAGAGCCGGACGCTCGTCCAGGCGGCGAACACCTACTACGCGACCGTGCACTTCCCGGCCACCCTGCTGTTCCTGGTCTGGCTGTACCTGCGCCGCCCGCACCACTACGTCCGGTCCCGGCGGATCCTCGCCGCGCTCACCGGTGCCGCGCTCGCCCTGCATCTGCTCTTCCCGCTCGCACCGCCGCGGATGCTGCCCCCCGCAGGCCTCGTCGACACCGGCCAGGTGTACGGCCCGACGGTGTACGGGGACGCGCCCGCCACCGACTCGATGGCGAACCAATTCGCTGCCATGCCCTCACTGCACTTCGGCTGGGCCCTGGCGGTGGCGGTCGGGCTCATCGTCGCCACCCGTTCCCGGTGGCGCCCGCTGTGGCTGCTGCACCCGCTCGTCACGCTGCTCGTCATCGTCGGCACGGCCAACCACTACTGGCTCGACGCGATCGTGGTCACCGCGCTGCTTGCCGTCGCCTTTGCCGCGCTGCGGCCACCCGGCCCCGCGCCGGTGCGCGCGCACCTGCCGTGGCCGTCCGCTCCGGTGCCCGCCCCGGTCCACGCGGCCCCGGCGTACGCACGGTCCGGAGCCCCGCGATGAACGCCACCCTGGCAGCCGTCGCGCTGTCCTTCGTCTCCGCCGGTGCCTACGCGGCCGCCGCGGTGGCCCAGTCCCGGCTGGCCGGGCGCACCGCACCGTCCACCGGACTGCTGCGGCTGCTGGGCAGCGGTGCCTGGTGGTCGGCGGTCGGGCTGAACGCCGGCGGGGCGCTGCTGCACGTCGCCGCGCTGAAGTACGGACCGCTCACCCTGGTCCAGCCGCTCGGCGCGCTCACCCTGGTCCTGGCCGTCCCGCTCGGCGCCCGCGCCGCGGGGCGCCGTGTCAGCCGCGCCGAATGGCGCGGCACGATCCTCACCCTGCTCGGTCTCGGAGCGCTGCTGAGCGCTGCGGGCGGGACCGCGCCGCACGACACGCTCACCCAGGCCGAGGCGCTCGGGGCCGGCGGCGTGACCATGGCGCTCGTGGCCGTACTCGGCCGCCCCGGCGCACGCCCCGGACTCCGGCACGCGGCGGCGTCCGGCATCACCTCCGGGGTGGCCTCCGCGCTGACCCAGACCCTCACGGTCGCCGCCACCGATCACGACGGGCCGCTGCTGAGCTGGCGGCTGATGACCGTGGCGCTGCTCGTGTCCGCCTTCGCCCTGGGCGGCCTCCTGCTCTCCCAGACCGCGTACCGCGGCGGCCTCGGCGCCCCGCTCGCCGTGGTCACCCTCGCCAACCCGGTCGCCGCCGCCGCGATCGGTCTGGCCCTGCTCGGCGAAGGCCTCCGGAGCGGCACGGCCGGGCTGGTCCCGGCACTCCTCGGGGCGGCGGCCGCCGTACGGGGTGTCATCCTGCTCAGCCGCGCGCAGGAACGGACGATCCCCGGGCGGCCCCCGCGGCGAGCGTCGCCGGTGTCGCGAGTGAGCCGTCACGGGTCGTCATCGGCAGCCCGCGAGACCTGCGCCGGCGAGCGCCCCGGCCCGAGCGGGACACGGATCCCGTCTGCGGACCCGGGTAGAACCTCTCGTCCGGAGCATGCCGGGCTCGCGGGGTCCGGCCTGATCCGGACGAGCGGCCCGAGGTCACCGTCCGGATCGTGCCGCGCGTGATCCGGACGAAGCGCGCCAGAGGCCCTTGTCCGCCCCGGTCCCTTCCAGATCGTCGATCGCCCTGGTCAGCCAGCCCGTCCAGAACGTCTCCAGGTCGATGCCCCCGCGCAGCACCAGATGCCGCAGCCGGTCCTCCTGCGCGGTCCGCTCCGGCGGGAAGTCCCGCTTCTCGATCTCCCGATACTCCTCCAGCTGCCGCCGGTGCAGCGCGAGGTGCCGGTGCAGCTCCCCGGTCAGGCCGGGAGCCCCGACCACCGCCGCCGCCCGCATCCGCAGCAGCAGCGGGTCACGGACGGGCCGCGGGTCCTCGGCGAGCGCCACCCAGGCCGCCAGCTCCTCGCTGCCTGCGGGCAGCACCTCGTACTCCTTCTTCTGCCCGCGGGCCGGCTGCGCGGCGGGCAGCACCCGGATGTGACCGGCCCGTTCGAGCTTCCCCAGCTCGCGATAGATCTGCTGGTGCGTGGACGGCCAGAAGTAGCCGATCGACCGGTCGAACCTGCGGGTCAGCTCCAGCCCCGACGACGGCTTCTCGAGCAGGGCGGTGAGGATCGCGTGCGGGAGTGACATGGGGTGCATCCTAGGGACGGGCCCGAGGTCACAGCCCGGCCGCGAGCTCCGTGCCCTGGCGGATCGCGCGCTTGGCGTCCAGTTCGGCGGCCACATCGGCACCGCCGATCAGGTGCACCGGGCGGCCCGCCGCGCGCAGCTCCTCGTACAGCTCACGACGCGGTTCCTGGCCCGCGCACAGGACGACGGTGTCGACCGGCAGCAGGTGCTGCTCGCCGTCGACGGTGAGGTGCAGGCCCGCGTCGTCTATCAGGTCGTAGGACGCGCCCGCGATCATGGTCACGCCGCGGTGGCGCAGCTCGGTGCGGTGGATCCAGCCGGTGGTCTTGCCGAGCCCGGCTCCGACCTTGCTCGCCTTGCGCTGGATCAGATGCACCGTGCGGGGCGTCTTCGGCCGCTCCGGGGCGCACAGCCCGCCCCGCTCCGCGTAGTCGGTGTCCACGCCCCACTGCCGGAAGAACACCTCGGGGTCCAGACTCGCCGCGTCGCCGCCGTCGGTCAGGAACTCGGCGACGTCGAAGCCGATGCCGCCCGCCCCGACGATCGCGACCCGGTCGCCGACCGGGGCACCGTCGCGCAGGACGTCCAGGTAGCTGACCACGCTGGGGTGCTCGACGCCGGGGATCGCGGGGGAGCGGGGCTCGACCCCGGTCGCCAGGACGATCTCCTCGAAGCCGTCCAGCACCTCGGAGGTGGCGCGGGTGGAGAGCCGGAGCTCGACGCCCTCCTCGGCCAGCCGCGTGCGGAAGTAGCGCAGCGTCTCGTTGAACTCCTCCTTGCCGGGGACCCGGCGCGCCACGTCGAGCTGGCCGCCGATCTCGTCGGCCGCGTCGAACAGTGTCACCGAGTGCCCGCGCTCGGCAGCCGTGACCGCACAGGCCAGACCGGCAGGACCGGCACCCACCACGGCGACGCGCTTACGGGTACGGGTCGGCGAGAGCACCAGCTCGGTCTCGTGGCAGGCGCGCGGATTCACCAGGCATGAGGTGATCTGCAGGCTGAATATGTGGTCGAGACAGGCCTGGTTGCAGCCGATGCAGGTGTTGATGGCGTCGGCACGCCCCTCGGCCGCCTTGGCGACGAAGTCCGGGTCTGCGAGGAACGGCCGCGCCATCGACACCATGTCCGCACGGCCCGAGGCGAGGACCTCCTCGGCCAGCTCCGGGGTGTTGATGCGGTTGCTGGTCACCAGCGGTACGGAGACGGCGCCGCGCACCTTCTCGGTCACCCAGGTGAAGGCGCCGCGCGGCACCGAGGTCGCGATGGTGGGGATGCGGGCCTCGTGCCAGCCGATCCCGGTGTTGATGATGGTGGCCCCGGCCGCCTCGATCTCGCGGGCGAGCTGGACGACCTCCTCCAGCGTGGAGCCGCCGGGCACCAGGTCCAGCATGGAGAGCCGGTAGATCAGGATGAAGTCGCTGCCGACCCGCTCACGGACCCGGCGCACGATCTCGACCGGGAAGCGGATGCGGTTCTCGTAGCTGCCGCCCCAGCGGTCGTCACGGTGGTTGGTCGCGGCGACGATGAACTCGTTGATCAGATAGCCCTCGGAGCCCATGATCTCGACACCGTCGTAGCCCGCGCGCTGCGCCAGCGTGGCCGCCCGCACGAAGTCCTCGATGGTCTCCTCGACCTCGTCGTCGGTGAGCGCGTGCGGTGTGAACGCGCTGATCGGAGCCTTGAGCGCGCTCGGCGCGACCAGGTCCGGGTGGTGCGCGTAACGCCCGAAGTGCAGGATCTGCATCGCGATCCGGCCGCCCGCGGCATGGACGGCGGCGGTGACCTCCCTGTGCTGCTCCGCCTCCGCCTCCGTCGTCATCTTGGCGCCGCCGATGAAGGAGCCGGCACGCTCACTGGGCGCGATCCCGCCGGTCACCATGAGTCCCACCCCGCCGCGTGCGCGGGCAGCGTAGAAGGCGGCCATCCGCTCGAAGCCGCGCTCGGTCTCCTCCAGGCCGATGTGCATCGATCCCATGAGGACCCGGTTGGGAAGGGTGGTGAATCCGAGGTCGAGCGGGCTCAGCAGGTGGGGGTAGGGGCTCATCCGGGTCTCCTCGCACAGTGTCGTCGTGCCAGTTGTAGACGAGGCGCACACCGTTATGCAACTAGTTGCACAATGACGTACGTCGCACTCGGTGGCTCCCAGGACACGGTGCCGCACGGGCGGCTCCCGAACGGCCCAGCTCCGCCGCACGCTGCCGTCCGGGCCCGACGACAGTGGATCCGTACGGTTTCGCACCTCCGTGCGTTCCGCGTCGACGGGAGACTCCCATGACCTGCACCAACCGGCGTGACCTCGGACTTCTGGTACTCAGGGTCGGCACGGGAGCCGTGCTGGCCGCCCACGGCAGTCAGAAGCTGGCCGGCTGGTTCGGCGGCGGAGGCATCGAGGGCACCACCCGGGGGATGGAGGCCATGGGCTTCCACCCGCCGAAGTACAGCGCCGTCGCCGCCGGCCTCGGCGAGGCCGGCGGCGGGGTGCTGCTGGCCCTCGGCCTCGCCACCCCGGCGGCCGGAGCCGCCGCGGCCGGCACGATGGCCGGTGCGGTCGCCGTCCACGCGCCAGCGGGCTTCTTCGCGATGGGCGGGGGCTACGAGTACCCGGCGTTCCTCGGCTTCACCGCCGCCGCGATCGGCCTGACCGGTGCCGGACGCTACTCCCTGGACCACGCGACGCACCACGTCCTCGACCGGCCGTGGACGCTCGCCCTCGCCTTCACCGGCAGTGCCATGGCCGCCGCCGCCGTTCTGGGCCGACGCGCCAAGGGGCAGGTGACGGCGGCGGCCGAGGAGGACGCGTGACCGGGCACCGTGGCACCCGGCGGGCATGGAGCGCCGCTTCGGGGGCAGCCGCCAGTGCATGAAGACGAACGTGTTGTCGACAGGTGGACGTGGTACCGCGCGAAGAGCCGCGAACAGCAAGACCGTGGCCGCCGGCGCCCGGGCCGGATTCGTGGCGCGCGGGGTGATCTACCTTTTGGTGGGAGTGCTCGCGCTGCGCATCGCGTTCTCCGACAGCGGCGGGCAGCAGGCCGACCGCGGCGGCGCCATCGCCGAGATAGCCGGGAAGCCCTTCGGGAGCGTCCTGCTGTGGGTGCTCGGAGTGGCACTCGCCGGGATGGCCCTGTGGCGCCTGTCCGAGGCACTCTTCGGCCAGGCGGGCCCCGACGGCGACAAGCCGGGCAAGCGGGCCATGGCCGCCGGTCGCTTCCTCTTCTACGGCTTCGTGTCGTACTCCGTGCTCTCCTATGCGGCAGGCGACCAGGGCAGCGGCAGCGGATCGAGCGACAAGCAGACCGACGACGTCACCGCACGGGCCCTCCAATGGACGGGCGGCCAGTGGATCGTCGGGATCGCCGGCGCGGCGGTCGTCGGCGCCGGGCTCTGGATCGCCGTCCGGGCCGTGATGCGCAAGTACCGCAAGCACCTGAAGATGTCCGAGATGACGAAGCGGGTCCGTCGGGCCGTCGACTTCACCGGCGTCTTCGGCGGCGGCGTCCGCGGCATCGTCTTCGCGACGGCGGGCGGGTTCGCCGTCGCCGCTGCCGTCCAGCACGAACCGGGCCGCGCCAAGGGCATGGACGACACCCTGCGTTCCTTCACCGACACCCCGGCGGGCCCCTGGCTGCTCGCACTGATCGCGCTCGGCCTGGCCGCCTTCGGCGCCTTCTCCTGGGCCAACGCCCGCTGGCGCAAGGTCTGAACGGCAGCCGCACCGGACCGGCTCAGTCGAGCCCGCGGGCGTCCCTGAACCGGGCCAGCCCCTCGGCCAGACCGACCAGCGGCTCCGGGTAGTCGCACCGGGCCCGCTCCGCGGCGCGCAGTTTCCAGGGCTCATGGACGGCACCGCCGTCGATCCCCGCGAGCTCGGGCACCCAGCGGCGTACGTACGCGCCGTCCGGGTCGTACCGCTTCGCCTGCAGCACCGGGTTCAGCACCCGGTTCGGGCGGCTGTCCGTGCCCGTCCCCGCCATCCACTGCCAGTTGAGCTGATTGTTGGCGATGTCCCCGTCCACCAGCAGATCCAGGAAGTGGCGCGCACCGACGCGCCAGTCCACGTACAGCGTCTTGACGAGGAAGCTGGAGGCCAGCAGCCGCCCCCGGTTGTGCATCCAGCCCTCGTGGAGCAGCTGGCGCATGGCGGCGTCGACCAGCGGATATCCGGTGCGGCCCGCCTGCCAGGCCGCGAGGTCGTCGGCCGCCGACTCCGCGGTGCGCCAGCGGTCCCGCTGCGAGCGGTAGTCGGAGCGGGCCGCCGACGGGCGGGCGGCCAGGACCTGGTGGTGGAACTCCCGCCAGCACAGCTGCCGTACGAAGGCCTCCGCACCCGGGCCGCCCGCGGGGCGGGCCCGGTGGACCAGCTCGGTGGGGGACAGCGTGCCGAAGTGCAGGTGGGGGGAGAGGCGCGAGGTGGCGTCCCCGGCGAGATCGTCGTGGCGTTCCTCGTACCGCCCGATCCCGTGCCGGAGCCACGCGGTCAAGCTCCTGCGGCCCTCGCTCTCCCCGCCCTCGGCCAGCCCCCGTGACACCCCTGAGATCCCCGCCCGGGACGGCGGCTCCGCCGACCCGGGTCCCGCCGGGACGCGCACAGCGCGCGGCGCGCCGAAGGGAGTGCGCAGCTGCGCTCCGGACCAGCGGCGGAAGTACGGCGTGAACACGGCGAAATGGTCCCTGCCCGCACCCGAGGGGGTCACCGCACCGGGTGCGACGGCGGTGATCACCGCGTCGTGCACATGCAGCCGGCAGCCCTGGGAAGCCAGCGCCCCGCGCAGCCGCTCCTCGCGTCGCTGGGCGTACCCGCTGACACCCGCAGCCACGTGTACGTCACCCGCACCCGTCTCGGAGACGATCCGGCATACCTCGGCCGCCGCGTCTCCCGGGCGGATCACCAGGCGTCCCCCGCGGTCGCGGAGCCCCGAATCCAGGTCCCGGAGACAGTCGGCGAGGAACGCGCGCCGGTTGGGAGCGGGGAAACCGGCGTCCTCGATGGCGTCGTCCAGGACGAACAGCGGGACCACCTCGTCCGCCGATGCCAGGGCCGCGTGCAGCGGCGGATGGTCGTGCAGCCGCAGATCGGAGGTGAACAGGACGACCGAGACGGTCATGCGGCACCACCGGCCGCCTCGCGGCCCGCCGCCCGTGCGATGTTGCGTGCCATCCCGCCGAAGACGAACGCGTGGAACGGCGACACGCTCCACCAGTACGCATGGCCCAGCAGGCCGGCCGGGTGGAAGACGGCGCGCTGCCGGTAGTGGGACCTGCCGTGCTCGCCCTTCTCCGCGTACATCTCCAGCCAGGCCAGACCCGGCAGCCTCATCTCGGCGCGCAGTCGCAGCAGATGGCCGGGCTCGATCTCCTCGACCCGCCAGAAGTCGAGCGAGTCGCCGACCCGGAGCCGCTGTGCGTCCCGCCGTCCCCGGCGCAGACCCACCCCGCCGACCAGCCGGTCCAGCCGGCCCCTGACCGCCCACGCCCACGGGAGCGAGTACCAGCCGTTCTCACCGCCGATTCCCTCGATGACCCGCCACAGGGCGTCCGGCGAGGCATCCACATCGAGCTCGCGCACATCCGTGTACAGGCTGCCGCCCGCCCAGTCGGGGTCGGTGGGCAGCGGATCGCTGGGGATGCCCGGGGTGGACGCCGAGGACCACCTGGTCGTCACCCTCGCCTCGCGCACCCTCTGCAGGGCGAGGCTGAGGGCGGTCCCGAAGGAGAAGGGCTGCCCCGGTCCGTCCGGGACGTGGTCCGCGATGTCGTGCTCGTGGCACACCACCTCGAAGCGCAGGGACTCCGCGAGCGGGCGGGCGATCGACGCGGGCACCGGCGTGATCAGACCGATCCAGTGACTGGACAGCCCCGGACTCAGTACCGGCACCGGCAGGATCAGCCGCTGCGGCAGTCCCGCCATCCGCGCGTACTGCTGCATCATGTCCCGGTACGTGAGGACGTCGGGTCCGCCGATGTCGAAGGTGCGGTTCACCTCGGCGGGCATGTGCGCGCTGCCCACGAGATAGCGCAGCACGTCCCGGACCGCGATCGGCTGGATCCGTGTCGACACCCAGCTCGGGGTGACCATGACCGGCAGCCGCTCGGTGAGGTAGCGCAGCATCTCGAACGACGCGGAACCGGAGCCGATGATGACCGCCGCACGCAACGCGGTCGTCGGCACACCCGAATCGAGCAGGATGCGGCCGACCTCGGCGCGCGAGCGGAGATGGGGCGACAGCTCCCGCTCCGGGACGTCGGCGGGGGTGAGCCCGCCCAGGTACACGATGCGCCGGACCCCGGCCGCCCGCGCCTGCTCACCGAAGATCCTGGCCGCCGTGCGGTCCGTCTCCTCGAAGCCCGGCCCGCTGGTCAGGGCGTGCACCAGGTAGTAGGCCACGTCGATGTCCCGCATCGCCGCTCCGACGGACTCCGCGTCGGTCACATCGCCCCTGACCACCTCGGCCCTGCCGGCCCAGGGGTAGTCCCGCAGCTTCTCGGGGCTGCGCGCCAGGCAGCGCACCCGGTGGCCGGCGTCCAGGAGCTCGGGCACCAGGCGGCCCCCGATGTACCCCGTCGCTCCGGTCACCAGGCACCGCAGCCCGTCGTCGTCGTTCGTGCTCTCCATGGCCTCTCCGATCCGGCTCGGATGTCCTTCGTCCACGGTGTCCCCCCGCGGGCCGTTCCGCTTGTCGGGGTCGCCGGGCGGGGCACCGGGTGCCGCCGGGAAAGCACCGCCCGGCGCGGCCGGTGCGCTTCGGCGGTGCGGCCGGGCGAGTGAGACGCGAGAGCGGGCGGGCCCTCAGCGCGACTCGGGCTTCTCCGTGGCGGTACCCCGGATGACGCGGGGGGTGTCCGCCCCGGGCCGCGTCGGTCCCGCCGGTACCGGGGAGGAGCCGTCCGCCTTCAGGGCCCGCGCCTCGCTCTTGAGGATCCGGGCCGACTTGCCCATGGAACGGGCGAGTTCGGGGAGTTTCCTGGCGCCGAAGATCAGGATGACGATGACGAGGAAGATCGCGATCTCGCTGATTCCGAACATGACGTCTGCGCTCCCTGACCGGCCGGCTCGGCTGTGCGTGGCGGTCCGCGGTGTCCCGGGACCGCCACGCCGAATCTACGGCACTGTAGTAGATGATGGCAGGGCGCCTCGGCCCTGCCGCGTCCTTCGGGCCGGACCTCAGTCCTCGCCGCTCTCCTCGTCCTCGCCCTCGTCGCCCCCGAAGAAGTCGCCCACCTCGTCGACGACTTCGGCGGCCACCGCTCCACCCACGACGCCGACGGCGAGACCGGCCGCCCCGGCGGCGACGACCGCGCCCATGCCGGGTCCGGAGCGGTGCTCGGGGCCGTGACCGTGTCCGTCGCCGTGTCCGTACGTCCCCGGGACGCCGTACGAGGCACGGGCTTCGGAGAGTGAGTGGATCCAGGCGTCGACCTCGGCGTCCCAGTCGCGCCCCCGGACCTCGTGATGCCCGACGGTGAAGCGGCCGACGGTGTCCCCGCTTCCGGAGAGGAGCCCGCCCCGCTTGTCCGCCTCCAGGACGACCTCCAGGCCGCCCGGGCCGGCCAGGAAGGTCAGCTCGACCTCGTTCACCTGGTGTGCGTACCGCGGTGCGGGGGAGAGCTCGATCTCCTGGTAGACGGGCAACCGCTGGCCGGTGCCGCGGATGTGTCCGAGCTCCAGATCGGCGGACCTGAAGCCGAAGCCGAGCTGCCCGAGCGCTTCGAGGACGGCCTCCTGGGCGGGCAGGGGCTCCACGATGAGCCGGTCCAGGGCACCCTTGGGCCTCGACGCGGGCGACGAGCTCCAGCGCGACGTGCTCGATGGTGAAGTCGGCGCCGCCTCCCTTCAGCCGGACCTGACCGCTCAGGCCGAGCGAGCCGAGCAGCTTCATCGCGTCTCTACATAACTGTAGAAGCATAGAGGGGGGATGGAGGGCGAACGCCCTAGTATGGTGCGGTGGACAGTGCAGACGACGCTCGCGAGGGATCACGCGCCGACGCGTCCGCCGTCCCGGAGCTCCAGGCCCTGGCGGTGCAGTTGCGCCGTATGAACGGCGAGATCAACCGTCTGGTGCACGCCTTCGCGCACACCCAGGGGCTGCACGCCACGGACGTCCAGGCGCTGGCGGCGATCCTGGACGCGCAGGTGCCGCTGACCCCCGGCCGCTTGCGCGATCATCTCGGTCTCACGTCCGGTGCGGTCACCGCCTGTCTGGACCGGCTGGAGCGTGCCGGTCACATCCGGCGCTCACGGGACAGCGCCGACCGGCGTGTCGTGCACCTGCACTACGAGCCCACGGCCAGGACCGCCGCCCGCTCGTTCTTCATGCCCCTCGCCGAAGCGGCGTCGGGGGCCCGCCGTTCGTCCGAACCGGAGGAGCTGGCTGCCGCGCTGCGCTTCCTCGCCCGGATGAACGCGGAACTCACCCGGATGCAGCCCCCCGGGCGCTGAACCTCCTCCGCCGTGTCATGGCCGGGCTGGCGCCGGGCAGTGGGATGGAGAAGCGCTAATATATTTCAATAATTGAGATACTCGATGATTGAATTAGTTTCCCCCGACCCGGGAGCACCATGCCCATCGCATCGAAGCCGGTTCGCTGGCTGATCCCCGTATTCCTCGTCGTCATCTGGCTGGCCGTCGGCGGTTCGTTCGGCTCGTACGCCGGGAAGCTCGGCGAGGTGGCCACCAACGACCAGGCCTCGTTCCTCCCGCAGAGCGCCGAATCCACCCGGGTCGTCGAGGAGCAGAAGGCGTTCAGCCGCCAGGAGACCGTGCCGGCCATCGTCGTCTGGACGTCGAAGAAGGACGGCGCGGAGCTCGGCCCGGAGCAGCGGCAGGCGGCGACGGCGGCCCTGGCCTCGCTCAACGGTGGACCGGGGGTGGCGGGCGAGGTCACCCCGGCACTGCCCTCGGCGGACGGCCAGGCCCTCGAAGGCATCGTCCAACTGGAATCGGACCTCGGGGACGCACTCCCCGACACGCTCGCGCGCGTCCAGAAGGCGGCCGACCGGGTACCCGGAACGCTGGCCCAGGTCGCCGGCCCCGCCGCCAGCCAGGCGGACCTCTCCGAAGCCTTCGCCGGCATCGACGGCCTACTGCTCGGTGTCGCCCTCGTGACCGTGCTGGTCATCCTGCTGCTGGTCTACCGGAGCGTGCTGCTGCCGCTGATCATCATCATCGGCGCCGTCTTCTCCCTCGGTGTGGCCTGCGCGATCGTGTACGTGCTCGCCGACCACGACATCGTCCGGGTCGACGGTCAGGTCCAGGGAATCCTGTCGATCCTCGTCATCGGGGCCGCCACCGACTACGCCCTGCTGCTCACCGCGCGGTTCCGCGAGGAACTGGGGCGCCACTTGGACCGCTGGACCGCGATGCGTGCCGCGTTGCGCGAGTCCGCCGGACCGATCGTCGCCAGTGCCGCCACCGTCGCCCTGGGGCTGTTCGCCCTGCTGCTCAGCGACCTGACCAACAACCGTGCGCTCGGGCCGGTGGGCGCCATCGGTATCGTCTGCGCCGTCCTGAGCACGCTCACCTTCCTGCCCGCCGTCCTGGTCCTGCTCGGCAGGACCGCGTACTGGCCGGCCAAGCCCAAGGAGGGTGAGGCCGCATCGGGTTCGACGGGGATCTGGGCGAGGATCGCCGCCCTCGTCGACCGGGCCCCGCGCAAGGTGTGGGGCGTCACCCTGGTCGGCCTGCTCGCCTGTGCCGCCTTCATGCCGACGCTCAACTCGAAGGGCGTGCCCCTCGAGGAGATCTTCGTCAACGACGCACCGTCCGTCGCCGCCCAGCAGACCCTGAGCGAGCACTTCCCCGGCGGCTCGGGCAATCCCGCCGTGGTGATCGCGGGCGCCGCCCAGTCGCAGAAGGTGGCCGACGCGGCCGCGCGGGTCGACGGTGTCGCGGACGTCTCCGTGGTGACCGTCTCCGGACGCCCGGGGGACGGGGAGCCGCTCGTCGTGGACGGCCGGGTCCGCATCGACGCCACGCTGAAGAGCGCGGCCGACAGCGACGCCGCCAAGGAGACCGTCACGCGCCTGCGCGACGCGGTGCACGCGGTGCCCGGCGCTGACGCGCTGGTCGGCGGCTACACCGCGCAGCAGTACGACACCCAGAAGACCGCGGAGCAGGACCGCGTCCTCATCGTGCCGGTCGTCCTCGCGATCATCCTGGTCATCCTGATCGGGCTGCTCCGCTCCTTGCTGATGCCGCTCCTCCTCGTCGCGACGGTGGCACTCAACTTCCTGGCCACCCTCGGGATCTCGGCACTGGTCTTCCAGCACGTGTTCGGGTTCAGCGGCACGGACTCCTCCGTGCCGCTGTACGGATTCGTCTTCCTGGTCGCCCTCGGGGTCGACTACAACATCTTCCTGATGTCCCGGGTCCGCGAGGAGTCCCTCATCCACGGAACGCGCCAGGGCGTGCTGCGCGGGCTGACGACCACGGGCGGGGTCATCACCTCGGCCGGTGTCGTCCTGGCGGCCACCTTCGCCGCGCTGGGCGTGATCCCGCTGGCGTTCCTGGTCCAGATCGCGTTCATCGTCGCCTTCGGCGTACTGCTCGACACCCTCGTGGTCCGCTCGCTCCTGGTGCCCGCCCTGGTCAGGGACATCGGGCGCGTCGCGTGGTGGCCCGGCGCGCTGAGCCGGGAGCCGGAGGTGAAGGCGGAGCACCCCGTCTCCTGAGGCCGCGGTGCCCCGGGGGGATCCGTGAGGCTGCATGCCGATGAAGTGTCCCGGTGCGACATGAGTCGCACCGGGACACTTCCAGGTGCGCGACCCGTCCAGGGACCGGACAGGGAACGGTTCCGAACGGCGCGGCCGCACGACGCGCAGGACTGGGGACGCGTCGTCGCGGGCCGTGCTCGGGCTGGTGCCCGACCGAAGGCTGCGCCATGTGTGGGTCGAGGAAAGCGCGCAGGCGGCAGAGGACACGCGCATCGTCGGCCGCCACTTCCCGGGTCTCCCCGTCCTCAGCGGTCCGCCCCGGCACGTCACGGGACGTCGCCGAGCTCAGGGCCTTCCGCTCTTCCACCCCCCTTCCTTCATGCACGGCGGCCACCACCCGGTGGGCGGCGGCTGCTCCGCGTCCGGAGCCCCGAGTGGCGCACGGGAACCACGAGGGTCACAAAGGTAGTAACGGAGAACGAAGGAGAGCCATGAAAGCCGTCCAGTACCGCGCAGTCGGCGCCGCCCCCGAGGTCGTCGAGATCCCGAAGCCCGTACCCGGGCCAGGTCAGATCCTGCTGAAGGTCACCGCCGCCGGCGTGTGTCATTCCGACATCGCCGTGATGAGCTGGTCCGCCGACGAACTGCCTTACGAGCTGCCGCTCACCCTCGGCCACGAGGGCGTCGGCACGGTCGCCGTGCTGGGTGAAGGAGCCCAGGGCGTCTCGGTGGGCGACCCCGTGGCCGTCTACGGGCCCTGGGGCTGCGGCACCTGTGTCAACTGCGCGGAGGGCAGGGAGAACTACTGCCTGCGCGCCGCCGAGCTCGGTATCAACCCGCCCGGGCTGGGCAACCCCGGTGCCATGGCCGAATACATGATCGTCGACGACGCCCGTCATCTGACGCCGATCGGCGACCTGGACCCCGTCAAGACCGTCTCGCTGACCGACGCAGGTCTCACTCCGTATCACGCGATCAAGCGCTCGCTGCCGAAGCTGCTGCCCGGCGCCACCGCGGTGGTCATCGGCACCGGAGGCCTCGGCCACGTCGCCATCCAGCTGCTCCGCGCGATGACCGCGGTCCGGGTCATCGCCCTGGACGTCACCGACGAGAAGCTCGCCCTCGCCCGTGCGGTCGGCGCCCACGAGACCGTGCTCTCCGACGAGAACGCGGCCGCGAAGGTCCGTGCGCTCACCGGAGGCACGGGCGCCAGGGTCGTGTTCGACTTCGTCGGGGCCGAGCCCACCGTCAGGACGGCAGGTGCGGTCGCCTCCATCGACAGCGACGTCACCATCGTCGGCATCGGCGGCGGCACGCTGCCCGTCGGCTTCGGCGTCCTGCCGTTCTCCACGTCCGTCACCGCGCCGTACTGGGGCTCCCGCCGGGAGCTCGCCGAGGTGATCGAGCTCGCCCACGCCGGTGCGGTCGACGTGCACGTCGAGACGTACTCCATCGACGAGGCCCCGCTCGCCTACGAGCGGCTGCACGCCGGCAGGATCAACGGCCGCGCGGTCATCCTGCCCAACGGCTGAGGGCGCAGCACCGGACCGGCCGCGGGCCGCCGCGAACGGGGACGACCCGCGGGCGGTCGCCGTTCTCGACCGCCCGGGCGTCGCGCGGGGGTGTGGCGCAAGGCGGTGCCGAACCGGGCTGCCGAACCGGGCTGCCGTCCCGGTCGGTTCGCCCGCATCGGACGCGTGACGGTCCTCGTCCTCCCGCGTGTGGTGCCGGGGGCCACCCGACGGTACGAGGCGGTGTGCATGACGGCGGTGATGCCGGTCGTCCGGCCGGTCCGGCTCCGGTCGGCCGCGCGGACCACCGGGTCGGCCGGAGCCGCGCAGGTGGAGCCCGCCCCGGCGGCGCACCGCGGAACCCCCATGCGTCGACGTGGGCCGGCGGGGCTTTCGTTCATGAGTCCGGTCCAGACCGAACCCTTGACAGGGTTGACGTTCACTTCTTAAATCACGTAGTGAAGTAAGCCCCTCCCGGGGTGAGTTGTCTCTGCCTGATCCTGGTCAGCGCCGTCATTGCCTGAATTGGCGTGCACCCTCATGCATGACATGTGCATGCCCTGAGGGAGTGCCCCCACACGCTCCTCGAAGGGAGACTCATGGACGCTTCACGCCTTCCCCGGCGACTGCTTTCGTCCCTCGTCTCGGTCCTCGCCCTCGCGACGCTGTCCACCGGACTGGCGCAGGGAGCACCCCCGCCCGCGGACAAGCCGTCGGCGTCCACCGCCGCCGCGGCAGCCGCCGTCACGTTCTCCGACGAGTTCGACGGGCCGGCGGGTGCCGCCGTCGACGGCTCCAAATGGCAGATCGAGACCGGCGACAACGTCAACAACCACGAGCGGCAGTACTACACCGCGGGCAACCGCAACGCCGTCCTCGACGGCCAGGGCCATCTGGCCATCACCGCCCGCCGGGAGAACCCCGACAACTACCAGTGCTGGTACGGGCGGTGCGAGTACACCTCCGCACGGCTGAACACGGCCGGCAGGTTCACCACGACGTACGGCCGCGTCGAGGCCAGGATGAAGATCCCGCGCGGCCAGGGCATGTGGCCCGCGTTCTGGATGCTGGGCAACGACATCGGCCAGGTCGGCTGGCCCAACTCCGGTGAGATCGACGTCATGGAGAACGTGGGCTTCGAGCCCTCCACGGTCCACGGAACCCTGCACGGCCCCGGATACTCCGGCTCCGGAGGCATCGGTGCCGGGTACACCCTGCCCGGCGGTCAGGTGTTCGCCGACGCCTTCCACACCTTCGCCGTCGACTGGAGCCCTGACGCGATCACCTGGTCCGTGGACGGCACCGTGTACCAGCGGCGTACCCCCGCGGACCTCGGCGGAAGGCAGTGGGTCTTCAACAAGCCCTTCTTCCTGATCCTCAATCTCGCGGTCGGCGGCTACTGGCCCGGGGACCCCGACGGCAACACGGTCTTCCCGCAGCAGCTCCTCGTCGACTACGTCCGTGTCAGCACCGACAGCGGCCAGCCGGGCGGTGGCGGACCCATCACCGGCATCGGCGGCAAGTGCGTGGACGTGGCCGGGGCCAACAGCGCCAACGGCACACCCGTACAGCTCTACGACTGCAACGGCTCCGCCGCCCAGCGCTGGACGGTCGGCTCCGACGGCACCGTCCGCGCGCTCGGAAAATGCCTGGACGTGGCCTCGGGCGGCACGGCGGACGGAACGCCCGTACAGCTCTACGACTGCAACGGCAGCGCCGCCCAGCAATGGGCCGTCCCCGCGGCCCGGGACATCGTCAACCCCCAGGCGAACAAGTGCCTCGACGCGAGCGGGAGCAGCTCCGCCAACGGCACCCGGCTGCAGATCTGGACGTGCACCGGAGCCGCGAACCAGAAGTGGACGGTGACGCGATGACCGTGGCCTGACCGGCAAGGCCGCCGCCCTTGGACTCACCGTGGACCGTGGACGGTCACGACGTTCGACTTCGGCGCCGCCGGCCGTCAGCCGTCCGGAACACGGGCCGGCTGACGGCCGGCGAGCCGCCGATTCGCGTGGCCGGCCTGGTGACTACCCGTGAAGCGGCTCGCGACACGGCCGCTGATCCCGCCGGTGACGATGCTGGGGCTGAGCGGGGTCGGCCCGTTCGGTGATTCCGCGCTCGTCAGACCGAGGGGGTGTTGAGCGGGGAACCGGCGGGCGAGGGACCCTTCTCGGCGCGTGTCTGGTCGGCTCGCTGGTCTTCCCGGTCGGGGGAGAAGAGCTTGTCGACCCCTGTGATGGTCAGGATGCGTGCGAGGAACGGCGGGGGGTTGTCGAGATGGAGCCGTACGTCGCGGGCGCTGGTGGTGCGCTGGATCTGGATGAAGGCGGAGATGCCCATCGAGTCGCACAGCTGGAGGTGGGTGCAGTCGAGACGCAGTTCGCGTAGCCGTGGCTGCTCGGCGAGACACCTGTCCGCGCGTTCCAGGAGTTCGTCGGTGGTGTCGTACTCCAGATCACCCGTGAGGTGCAGATGGGCCGTGCCCGGGCCGGCTTCAACGGTGAGGGTGAAGGAGGGGCGGGGCATCGCGGTCATGTGAGAGCTCCGGGGTTTCGGCCGGTGGCTGCCAGGTTGCCATCCAGGGCGACGAGCGCCCGTTCGAGCAGCCGGTTGGATCGGGGGAAGTCCTTGAGTTCGGTCCTCAGGACGTCGAGGGCCGGGTGCAGGGACCGGGCGGGGACGTGTCGGGCGGTGAGGACGTCCGCGGTCCAGGTCACGAAGGTGGTGAGCAGGTCGTCGTCGTCGGTGTACAGGGCGACGGTCAGGAACTCGACGAGGTGGGAGATGTCCTCGGCCGTGTGCTCGCGTTGCTGATCGGTGTAGGCCGCCATCGCCGGGAAGCGCTGCTCCAGGTCGGTCAGCACCTGCTTGACGAGCTGTCCCCGGGAGCGGGCGACGAGGGTGTACTCCTGGTCGGCGAGGTGGGGCAGGTCGTCCACCTGCAGCCGTCCGGCTGCCAGATCGGGTTCGGGAATCCCGTCCGCGAGCTGCCGGGCGGCTGTCCGGGCGTCAGGAGCCCACGCGTTGGCGCCCAGCAGTCGTGCGTAGCGGCCGTCGGCTCCGAAGGCCGCCCCGCCGACGAGGACCGGGACGCCCACGGACTGGCAGGCGGCGATCGCTCCGTGGGCGGCGGGCAGCCGGGTGGGCAAGGAGGAGGACAGAGCGACCACGTCCGCACCGCTGTCGTGCAGGTGGGAGACGAGGTGCGCCGTGGGTACCTGTGCGCCGAGGAAGTCCACCTGCCAGCCCCGCAGGGTGAGGACCTCGGCGAGCAGGCGGGCCGGCAGGACGTGCCATTCCTGTTCCACACAGGCCACCGTGACCCGTCCCAGCCGGGGTACGGCCCGGATGGTGGTGCGGTGGGCGAGGGCCGCGACCACGCGCTCGGCTATCGCGCTGGCGGCGTGTTCCTGCGCCACGCTGAGACGGTTGGCCGCCCACTCCGCGCCGACCTTCATCTGCACCGGGGCGATGACGTCCAGAAGGGCCGTCTCCGGGTGCATGCCGTCGTCCAGGGCGGCGAGGATCAGGTCCGCGGCGGCGAACTCGTCCCGTCGGGTCACCGTGGTCCACAGTCGGTCACGCAGTGCCTGCAGGTCGTCTCCTCCAGCGGTGGTGCACACAGTCATGTGGTGTACCTGCCCCGGGTGTGGCCGTTCACCGCGCTCAGGTGCTGGGTGCGGGGCGCGGTGATCGCGACCACAGCCATGTCGTCGTGGTTGCCGTCGCGCAGCCACTGGGAGGCAAGCATCTGGATGCGCTCGACGACCGCCTTACCGGGCATGTCCGTACATTCCGACAGTGCCTGTCTCAGACGGTCCTCGCCGAACATCTCGTCCCCGAGCGGCCCGCCGCGGGCCTCGGTGATCCCGTCGGTGTACAGCAGACAGGTCTCGCCCGGCTGCAGGGTGATCTCCTCGGTGCGGGCTTCGACGTGGGGGAGGGCGCCGATCAGGGTGCCGAGGGTACGGACCTCCTCGACCCGGCCGTCGGCCCGCACCACCAGGGGCGGGGGGTGTCCGGCCGAGGTCAGGCGCAGCCGCACCACGTTCTCCGACCGCCGTACCGAGGCGATGACCATCGTCGCGAAGCGGGCGTGGTGGGAGTTGAGAAGGGACCCGTTGAGGAGTTGCAGCATCCGCTCGTGGTCCTCGGCCATGGGTGCGAGAGCCTGCAGGGTGTTGCGGATCTTGCCGGTGAGCACGGCCGCGTCCAGGCCCTTGCCACAGACATCACCCAGGACCACCAGCGACGCGTCCGACGCCGTGCTCCCCGGGTGGACGTCGTAGAAGTCGCCCCCCACCCGTTCCCTGGCACCGGCGGGCCGGTAGCCGCCCGCGAACTCCACCCCGTTGATCCGGTGCAGCTGCGGCGGCAGCAGGTCACGCATCAGGGTCTTGGTGATGCTGCTCTGCTCCGCGTACATCCGGGCAGCTGACAGGGCGGCACCGGCCCGCGCGGCGAACAGGCGGGCGAAGGTCTCCTCGTTCTCGTTGAACTGCCCGCTGCCGCGCAGCAGGATCAGCGCGCCGGCGGGCATCCCGTGACCGGGCAGCGGGGTGATGACGACCGACCTGATGACGCCTTCGTAGCCGGCCGGAACCACCCATTCGGGCAGGGACGCGGGGTCTATCCAGCGAGAGGGCACGGGTGGGAACCCCTGCAGCGCCTCGCTCAGACCGGGCAGTTGCGACGGGCTCGCGACGATCAGGCCGCGGGTGGCCGCCTGGTCCGCGACGGCGTGCGCGACGGGCAGCTTCTGACCCGTCGCGGGGGCGACGACGACCGCCGCGTCCGCCAGGTACTCCGCGGCGAGCTGCGCGGTGGTGAGCATGCACCTGTCGGTGTTCAACGAAGCCGACAGGACACTTGACGCCTCCGCGAGGAAGGTGGTGCGCTCCCGCTCCGCGGCGAGGGCCTCTTCGGCGCGCCGCCGGCCGGTGTCCTCCACCAGCCACCAGATCACGCTACCGTCCTCGCCCCGTGTGGGATGTGCCTCGAAGCTGTGCGCCTCGATCCGCCCCGACACCGGAGGCAGCGCTTCGCCGCTCCGAGGGTCCTGGCCCGGAGGCGTGGCGTGTACGACCGCCTCGTGGTGGGCCCGGGCGAGCCAGGCCGGGACAGCGTCCGCCATGCGGGCCCCCGGTAGCACGCCGTCCAGGAGGAGTGCGGCCGCGGGGTTCAACTCGATGACGGTGCCGTCCGCGTGGGCCTCGATCACGGGGCACGGGGCCATGCCCCAGACGTCGGACGCACGACGCTTCTGAGTCTTCGTGACGGAGTTTCCCTTGATGGGAGGTGCCATGAGGGGGGACCCGCCTACGGCGAGCCGCACCACCTTCCAACTGGAAGAAATTACTTACCTTGCGGCAACCATCTCGCAGGCGCGCTCCCAATAGCAACCCACGACCCGCGTCGGGGCACCGAGGAACGCCATGCTCCGACGCGGGCACACGGCATGGTTTCGGAACCTTCACCGAAAGGTCATGTCGCCCGTCCCGACGACCGCCATCCGGGATGGATCCACCGAACACCCGGTTCAGTCCGCGGCCGGGCGGCCGTGCCAGTCCAGGCAGACGACCAGGGAATCATCTGCGGCCGGACCTGCGCCGCGATGCCCCAGCAGCTCCTGCAGCATCGTCCTCGGTACCTGCGACGCGGGCAGCAGGCGCGTACTGGTGATCGCCCTGGCCAGTGCGTGGAGGCTGTACTTCTCGCCCGAGGGCGACAAGGCGTCGTAGACGCCGTCGCTGATGAACAGCAGCCGGTCTCCGGGCTCGACCGTGAAGTGCTGCGACCTGTAGGACGTGTCCTCGAACATGCCCAGTGGCATCTGCGCTTCGAGCTCGATCGGCTCGATGACCTCCCGGCGCAGCCGCCAGATACGCGGGGACCCGGCGTCGATGATCTCCACATTCCCGGTCGGCAGATGGAAACGAAGCAGCAGCGTGGACAGGAACTGACGTCCCTGGTGCTGGCCGTAGACGGCCTGATCGGCCAGGAACGCCTGGTCCGCCAGGCTGAGCCCGGCGCGGCGAGCGTTGCGCAGGGCGTTGACGGCGAGGTTGGTGAGCAGGGCGGCGTCGATGCCTTCGCCCATACCGTTGCTGACCGTCAGCGTGAGATCGTCGGCCGATGTCGACCAGTCGAAGCAATCCCCGAAGATGGCGTAGGCGGGCTCCAGCTGGGCGCCGATGCTGTACTCGGGCCGGGCGGACGCCCGGCCGGGGAGCAGTTGCCACTGCATCTCGGCAGCCAGGGTCAGCCGCTCGGCCCGACGGGCCTGGAGGAACAGATCGGTGTCCCGCTCAGCTACGACGATCGCGTGCGCCAGCGCATCCGCGCACTGCTGAAGGTCATCCCTCGCATCCTCCCTCAGCCCGTCCTCACCGGCGGGCAGTGTGACGCTCAGCACGCCCAGCCGGTCACCCCGGACGCTGACGGGCAGATGGACCGTTACGGTAGAGGCGGAGCCGTCCTGAACGCAGTGCGGCTCCTGGGTGCCGAAAGCGCGACCCGCAGCGGAGTCGTGCACCGGCACAGGCGTACGCGTTCGCGGCAGGACACCGACCGGCTGGAGCTTCGTCATGGCGTAGTCGGCCATCAGCAGCTCCACCGTCACGGCGTGATGGCGCCGCTCGATCAGGGCACGAAGGACGTCGAAAATCTCATGTGGTGCGGCCTCACGCAGAACGCGATCGACTGCACTGGGTCTCTCCACCTGTACTGGCCCTGCTTTCCCTGACATATCTTCATCTATGCGACTGCTCACTTCGACCAGCCGGAACGGGCATAAAATGCCCAACGGGAGTGTCACATGCGCGAGGACCCCTCCGCCTTCCACCCGCGGGCGCCCGACGCCCATCCGGAAGTGACCCAGGCCCTGGAACTCCTCGAAATCGCCTGGGAGCGCGGCCGCGACGTTCTCACCACGGCTCCCGTCTCCACCGCGCAGACACGCGTGATGTACATCATCCAACGCGAACCCGGCATCAACCTCAGCACCCTGCGCCACCACCTGTCGATCGCCGCCCCCTCCGTCACCCGCCTCTGCGACCGCCTCCAGGCCGCCGGCTTCCTCCGGAGGGTTCCCCGTCCCGAGGACCGCCGGGAGATCCAGCTGGAACTCACCGACGCCGGCTCCGCCCATCTGCGGGAAATCCGGCGTCGCCGCGAGTACGCCCTGTCCCAGGCCATGAGCCGCATGACTCCTGATGACCGTCAAGCCCTGGTCACCGGACTTTCCGCACTCAGCGACGCCGTCTCCGAACCCCTCCAGCCCCTGCACGAGCGCACCGCCTGAAAACCCCGCCGAAGCGAGGCTCCGGCATCGGTGCCGGAACGCCCGCCCGGCGGCGGGAGTGCTCGGCGGGCTTGTGCCGTGTGTGGGGGTGTGCCGCGCAGGCGGTTCGGTGAGCTGGCGACGGGTGCTGGACCACACTGCGCAATGGTTCTGGGCGGTGGCCGCTCCGGGGCCGGCGGCATCGGGCGGGGCACTCGGCCCCGCTGCCGGTGGCAAGGCGAACCATCCTGGATCTCGTCGGAGTCCGCGTCCCGGCTACAGCGGTCACGGGTCAGGCTGCCCACGAAAGGTGGGGGCCGACCGGAGAGACTCCGGTCGGCCCCCACTTCCGGGGTGGCGCTGGGGGTCAGGGGCGGCGGTGGCTGGTGTAATAGCCGCCGACCTGCTCGTGGTACCCGGAGTCGCCCACGTGCTTGTCCTTGTCGAACTCGGGTGAGTTCTTGATCTGGTCCTTGGTGAGGTCGACGAAGATCTTCCGCTCGGCCTGGTCAACAGCGCGCACGGTGCCGGCGGGCAGCAGAACATGCTTCCCGAGGATCCAGACACCGGTGTCGACGACGAGATACGCGGAGTTGACGTCGTCCGAGTGCTTGTCGACCTTGCCGATGCTGCCGTCGGTGGCCTCGACCTTGTAGCCGATCAGGTCGGTTCCCGCGGTGTGGCCGGCGGTCGGCTGGTAGCCCCAGATGCTGTCACTCATAAAACGGCTCCCTCATCGAAATTGCTGCTCCACATTCGCGTGAAGCTGGATCGGCGCCTCCGGTAATCCGTCGACGCGCTCTCGGAACACCGCCTGCCCTGGATGACGGGCCCCACACATTCCCGCGGTGGAAGTTAAGGCGACAGGGTGCGTCGCCCCGGAGACCACGGTTGCCGTCAGTGCATCCAGCCACGTATCCCGAATGCCGATGATCTCGCCCACCCTTACTTCCCGTTCCTTGCTACGCGCAGGAAATCGATGGGACCGGCAGTCGACACGCGGGTGGGCCGCGACGACGGTTCGCCGCGGCCCACCCGCATATCGACTGTGCTGTTCAGGTCTCTTTACCAGCGGTACCAGCGGCCGCGCTTGCCACCGCTTGCTGCGGGACGGATCACGAAGCCGAGCAGCCATACCGCCAGCACGATGACGGCGATCCACCACAGGGCCTTCAGTGCGAAACCGGCACCGAAGAGGATCAGGGCGAGCAGAAGAACAAGAATGACGGGGACCATGATTATCAACCTCCGAGGCCTCATGTGCCCGGGCGTCCCGGCTTCACTCCTCACGTCTTCGTGTCTGCGCCGGCCGCGGACGATGAGCCTCACCCGTGTTCCCCGACGACATCTGTCAGCAGGTGGAGAAGCACATGCGAAGGGCCCGGCCGCCCGGATGCCCGTGGGTTCGGAACATGACCTTCGGGTACGCGTCGGTGATCCGTACGCGATCCGAAGGGCGACGGCATGTCAGGAAAGCGACGTCACCGTGTTCTTTGCCATCGGTCCGGATCCGTCGAATCCTCCGGCGCTCACCGCCGTCCCCGATGTGGGCCCATATGAATTCCATGAATTCCACCCCTTTTCGGCGAACGAGTAACCGCAGGGGTGATGCGTCCGTACCCGAACTGCCGGACAGCGCCCGGAGGATGCTCGCGCTTCCGACGGCCCGATCGGCGCGCTCATCGGCCACCGGGGCTTTCCGGCCAGCACCGTCGTGCCGACGCCCGGAAGGGAATACGGCATCCGCGCGACGAGCCCCATGTGGCTCCAGCCGCTTTCCTTCTCCGCTTCTTGTCCGCGGAACTCGGTTACGGCGCCCATGCTCCCTCGCCAGCCCGGATGAGCGGCTTGCTGTGGCCGGGGAGGGTCGAAAGCGGCGTGGCGGCTCCGTCCCAGGGGTGGATACGGCCACCGTGGTCGCATCACGAGGACAGCTATCGGCTCTGCTATGTCCGCGGCCCCGAAGGCATCATCGTCAAACTGGCCGAGCAGCTCGGCTGAAGGCCGCCGAAGCGACCGCCACCGAACCAGGGAATCATGCGGTGCACCCGCGCAGCGCAATGGACCCGACACCGAGGCGGCGGTGTCGGGCCCATTGCGCGGCCGGCGGGCGGGCCGGGGTGCCTGGTCGGCACCCCGGCCTGTGCGTCAGGCGTGGGATCCGGCCTCGCGACGGCGTGCGACGAACACCGCGCCCGCGCCGATCGCCAGGGCCGCGCCGCTCGCGAGGGCGAGCTGCGACGTCGCGGAGGACGAGCCCGTGGCGGCGAGGCTGCCGCCCACGGGACCGGCCGACGCGCCGCTCTGCGGCTTGAGGTCCGAGGTGCTCGGCTCCGTCGTGCTGGGCTTGGCGTCGTCGACCTTGCCGGGCTTGCTGCCCGCGGCGGCGATCAGGAACTCGTAGCCCTCGACATCCGGGCTCCCGCCACAGGTGCCGTTGTCGTTGAAGTAGTCACCGGCGACGAAGGTGACGCCGTTGCCCGCGGGAGCGGAGGCGTCGATCGTGAGACGCATCTTGACGTCCGCGTGGGCACCCGCCTTCAGCGGGCTGATGGCGTCCATGTAGTGCTCGTTGTCGACGGTCTTCCACGTCGAGGACGAGGCGGACGACCACTGCAGGTGCACCAGGTCGTCGATGTCGTTCAGCCCGCTCCGGTCGGTCGCGTGGACGTAGGCGAACGGAAGCACCTCGTCCATCGTCTTGTCGGTGCCGTTGGTCACCCGGAGCCTGAAGCTGACCTTCGTGCCGGCGACGACCGTGGACGGCAGACCCGTGACGACCGTGGTGAGCTTGGCCTCGGGGACGCAGTCCTCGCCGCCTTCATCCTCCTCCTCCTTCGCCTCGGCCAGCGCCTCGTCGGCGGCGGTCTTGTCAGCGAGCGCCGTCTCGGTGGCCTTCTGCGCCTGGTGCAGGGTCCGGGCTGCGGCGACCCGCTCGTCGTCGCGAGCGTCCAGGGCTTCCGCGAGCCGGGTGTCGGCGGCGGTCAACGCCTCACCGGCCGCTGTCGCGGCGGCTTCCGCCTCGGCGAGCGTCGTCGCCGCGGCGTTCTTCTCCTCCTCGGTGGCCGTCTCCGGGAGCGCGTCCACCGCCGCCTCGGCGTCGACGACCGCCTGGTCGGCGTCGGTCTTCGCTGTGGCGGCCGCCGCCGCGGCGGCCTCGGCGGCCTTGGCCGCCACGGCCAGGGGAGCGGTGTCGGACAGGATCGCTTCCAGAGCCGCGTAGGCGGCACTCTCGGCCGCCACGGCGTCGTCGTACGCCGCCTTCGCTGCGGCGGCGGCCTTTTCCAGCTCCGCGATGGACGGCTTCTCCTGTGCCTGTGCCGCCGGCTTGTCGTCGGCGAACGCGGGGGTGACCGACAGCAGGAGGACAGGCGTGGTCACTGCGGAGGCAACAGCTGTGGCAAGAATCCGGCGAATCTTCACAAAAGCCCTTCGAGGTCCGAAAGAAGAGAAGAGGTCGCAGCGGAATGGGACACGCAGATGCGACTTGGGGTGATCGTATGGCCGGGACGGCGGTCGGCTGTCACGGTTTCTTCACCCCTTCCGGCGGACCTCGCGACCCCGGGGCGGACAGAGAAGACGAAAAGGTGCAGTTGCTTTCACTCCCTCTGCTTTCGCTGTGAGGAATGCCACAGGGGGCCGGAAAGCGTGGCGTCCGGGCGGCAGGCATCGGCCTACGGGCGTATCGGTTCCGGCGGGCCGGGACGCGGCTCGTCCCGGTCGGTGGAGGGGGCGATCCCGCACACCTGAAGGCGGGTGTCCACCGGCGTCAGTTCGCCGTGAACCTCGCCGCAAGCCATGCCCACGCACCGCTCACCTCGGAGGCACCCTGTTGGCCCAGGTGAAGTGGTGGTCTGCGGCAGGCAGGGATCATGGTCGAGGGGACGCCTTTCCGTCTTCCCGAGACCGGAGCGGTCCCTTGCGGCAAGCCGCACAGATCCCACCACAGGTCATGGAGTCGATCTCGACTCCCGAGCGGGTCGAGACGCACCTGGGCACTTTGGAATTTCCGCTGGGCATGCCCACCGATGAGACCGCCGGGCGCATCTATGACCATCTGGACCAAGCGCACGCCGAGCGTGCGTTCCTCGACGCGTACGCCGGGGTCAGCGCGTGGGCGGTGCGCAGGGGCTTCCTCGCGGCGGGGGTCGAGGACCATGACGTCCTGCTCTTCTCGCAGTTCATGGACGCCGGGACGCTGCTGCTGACCGGGAACGCGGACACCGTCTACTTCTCGACGTTCCTCGACCTGACCGAGGGGCCGGTGGTGGTGGAGATGCCGCCCGGTGCCCTCAGTTTCGTCAATGACATGTGGTTCCGCTGGGTCACGGACCCCGGGATGCCCGGACCCGATCGCGGGGCGGGCGGTGCCTACCTCTTCGTCCCGCCGGGTTATGAAGGTCCGCTTCCCGAAGGAGGGTTCTTCACGCACCACGTCCGCACCACGCGGCTGCTCCTGGGCGGGCGGGCGTTCCTGGAGGGCGATGACCCGACGCCGGCGGTCGACCGTGTCAAGGAGGGGCTGCGCATCCACCGCTACGTCCCGGGGCTGTACGGAACGAGTGTCGCCGAGATCGTCAGCGGGGGCACGGCCCCGCCACTGCCATGGACCGCGGAGACCTGGACGGACGCGCTGCACCGGGCCGGCCCGCCGCGCTTCGTCGAGGGTTCCGGACTCCCGGTGAACACGATTCCGCCCGCGGACGCGACGTACTTCGACTTCGCGAATGAGCTGGTGCAGGATCAGCCGGCCGAGGCTCTCGATCCCGAGATCGCCGGTCCTCTGGCCGCGGTCGGGATCGTCGCGGGCGAGTCCTTCCAGCCGGACGCGCGCATGCGGAACATCCTCACCGAAGCGGCCGCGGTGGGGAACGCCACGGCCCGCACGCTCGCCTGCCGTCCGCGCCCGGCCGAGGCGGCGCACTTCTACGGTGCGTCCTCCCGGTGGGTCAACGGCCTGCTCGCGTCCGGCTACGACTTCATGACCCCGCCCGCGGACATCACCGACAGCGGCGTCGAGCCTCGTCCGAGCACCGGCGCCCGGAAGCTGAACATGCGGTCCTGGTGGTGGTACCTGGCCGTGGGCATCAGCCCGACGTTCGCCACGCGGCTGACCGGTGTCGGCTCGCAGTACGTGTTCTCGTTCGCGGACCAGGAGGGCGGGGCCCTCGATGGCGGCAGGCACTACCGGCTGGTGCTTCCGCCGGACATTCCCGCCGCCCGGTTCTGGTCGTGCACCGTCTACGACAACCAGACGCGATCGATGATCGACACCCCGAGCCGGTTCCCCCGGGCGGGCAGCCAGGCCTACCCGAGCCCGGCCGCGGTGGCCGGGGCGGACGGCACGACCACGGTGCACTTCGGGCCCGGCCGGCCCGACGGCGTGCCGGAGGGCAACTGGATCGAGACCCCGCCGGGCCGGGGGTGGTTCGTGGTCCTGCGGCTCTACAGCCCTCTGCGGCCGTTCTTCGACAAGACCTGGCGGCCGGGCGAGATCGAGGCGGTGGACTGATCGCGCCGGGCAGACCGGGGGGCGTCCTCGCCCGCACCGGCCCGGTCACGTCCTGCCCGCCGGCGTCGGCGTCGGCGTGGCACCGAGCCCGGGCGCCGTCGGCACGACCGTGCCGTCGGCCCCCGGTGATACCTCCTTGCGTCGCAGGACCACGCGATCGAGCGCCTCACCCGGATCCATGCCGCGCGGAAGCGGACGGCCCCGGCCGTTCGCGGGCCGGCCGAGATCCCGGTCAGGGAAACGGTCGCGGAATCCGCGATGGGCGGTGAGCCGGGGCGGTTCGTTCTCCGTCCCCAACGGCCTCGGCGGCTCCACCGGCACCTCTGGGCCGGCCCCGGCGGCCGACGATCAGGGGGCGATCCGCCGGGCCTCGATCAGTACCAGGCTCTCCGGATGGAGGGTGGGGGCCTGGACGCCGAGGACGGACAGGACGCGGCCCGGCAGCGTGACACCTTCCGGCGTCCACCAGGGCAGGGGGCTCGTCGTCGGCCCCCGGAACTCGTTGCCCGGCGGCAGCGGCGCGAGGGTGTAGCGCGCGTCCTGCGCCAGGCCGGGCAGGCGCACGCGCCCCGCCGGGACCTGCACGCTCGTCGCCGTCTGCACCACGGCGTAGACGGCACGGGACCGGTCGGGGGCCACGACGCCGTGCACCAGCAGCGCGGGGTCGTGATGGTCGGCGTGGACGACCGTCCCGCCGTGCAGCAGCGGGCGGAGGCGCTTGTGGACCTCGATCCACTCGGCGAGCCGCCGGCGTTCCCCGGGCGTCGCCCGGGTGAGGTCCCACTCGATGCCCATGTGGCCGAAGAGCGCGGTGCCGGCGCGGAAGTCGAGACCGTGCGTGCGGCCCGTGGTGTGCGAGACGGGGGCGCCGACGTGCGCCCCCATCAGCTCCGGAGGCAGCAGCAGGCCCGTCCAGCACTGGATCTGCTGCCGCTCCAGGGCGTCGATGCAGTCGCTCGTCCACACCCGGTCGCTGCGTTCGAGGATTCCGAGGTCCACGCGGGCGCCGCCCGAGGAGCAGGACTCGATCTCCAGCGCCGGATGGCGTCGGCGCAGTTCGTCCATCAGGGCGTACACCGCTGTGGTCTGCGCGTGCACCCCGCCGACGCCGCGCGAACCGCTGCCCGCGTCGACGAGGTCGCGGTTGTGGTCCCACTTGAGGTAGTCGACGGCGTATTCGGTGACCAGGGCGTCCAGGCGGTCGAGCACGTGCGCGTGCGCCTCCGGGCGGCCCAGGTCGAGCACCTGCTGGTGCCGGGCCTCCGGTGGCATGCGCCCGGCCGCGGACAGGATCCACTCCGGATGGGCCCTGGCCAGGTCCGAGTCCGGGTTGATCATCTCGGGTTCGACCCAGAGGCCGAACTGGAGCCCCCGGGACCGGACGTGTTCGACGAGCGGGTGCAGTCCCCGCGGCCAGACCTCGGGGTCCACGTACCAGTCGCCCAGCCCGGCCCGGTCGTCGCGGCGTCCGCGGAACCAGCCGTCGTCGAGCACGAACCGCTCGGCGCCCACCTCCGCCGCCGCGTCCGCCAGGGCGGCGAGAGTGTCCAGGTCCTGCCGGAAGTAGACCGCCTCCCAGGTGTTGAGCGTGACGGGCCGCGGTGTGGCGGGGTGGTGGGGGCGTTGCCGCAGGTGGGCGTGGAAGCGGGCCGCCATGTCGTCCAGACCCCGGCCGTACGAGCCGTACATCCACGGGGTCCCGTACGTGGCGCCCGGCCGCAGGCGCACCTCGCCCGGCAGGAGCAGCTCACCGCCGCCCAGGAGCGAGACGCCGGAGTTCGTCCGCTCGGCGAACGAGCGGTGGTTGCCGCTCCACGCCACGTGCAGGCCCCACACCTCGCCGCCGCGGAAGCCGAAACCCCGCTCACCCACCGCGTGGACGAGGGTCGCATCGACGCCGGTACGGCCGCGACGGTTCTCCCGAAGATGGGTGCCGAGGGTGAACTCGTGCCGTTGCGGAGAGCGTTCCCGCAGGTGGCGGCCGGTCAGGTCGAGTACTTCGGCGGTGTGGGCCGGCACCGGCAGGGCGAGCTGCAGCGCCTCCAGCGTGTAGGTGCCCTCACCTCGGTTGGTCAGGAGCGCACGCTGGCGGACGAGACCGGAGGAGGTCAGCTCCAGCTCCCATCGCAGGTGGAGCCGGGCCTGTTCGTCCGTGGCCTCGACCGTCAGCGAACGGGGGGCGGGCAACCGCAGCTCCCGCACGGTGAAGGAACACGAGAAGTCGGCGCCCTCGCGGTGACCGGACAGCCCCGGCGTGCCCAGCCAGCCCGCCGACTGCTCGGGCAGCACACTCACGGGGACCGGGACGTCGGGCACGCTGGTGCCCAGCTCCGCGACGCCCGCCGCGGCGAGGGACGCGAGATCGCCGGTGCCGCCCGGTGCGTCCCCTTCCACGTCTCCGAGGTCGGCTCCCCAGTGCAGTACCCGCGGGAGGCGGGGACCGGAGCAGTCGAGGACCAGGCTCGTGCCTCCTGCACGGAAATGGAGGAAGCGGGGAGAACTGTCGGTAGTCACGTGCGTACGCTTTCGATCGGTCAGGAATGGGGGTGGGAGGAAGCCGTCCGCGGCGGAAGCCGGGCCGGATCGACCACGGTCAGGTCGCCGACACCGGGTTCCGGTACCTCACGGCGGTGCCCGGCGACGCCCGAGCCCGGCCCTCTCATCCTGCCGTCGCCGGGCGAGCACGGCGCCCCGTCACCGTCCCGGCGAGGGGGCGCCGTGCTCCCGGATCACCGCGACGTCGCCCGCGCGGACGACGACCTCACCGTCGGCCGTGGCGCCGCTCAACAGGTCGGTGCCCGCCGCCGGGACGGACACGTGGCGCGGGGAGTGGTTGATCAGGAACAGGTACGTGGCGTCCGTGCCACGCCTGCGGACCGCCTCGACCCCGGCCGGGACCTCGGCCGCGGCGGTGACCCCGGCCTCCCGGCACACCCGGGCCAGCAGCGCGCGCAGGGCGTCCGGGTCCGGGCGCGTCGCCACGTACCAGGAGACGCCGTCGCCGTGGCGGTGACGGGTGATCGCGGGGTGGCCCGGGGCAGGGCCGCCGCGCGAGGGGTCCGCCGCGAACGACAGGACCGTCTCGGCCCCGCGCGGTTCGACGAGTTCGGTCCAGACCGTGGCCCGGGAGCCGTCGGAGAGCCGGACCGTCTCCGCCTCCCGGAGCGGGAAGAACTCGTCGACACGGATTCCGAGCATGTCCCGGTACGCTCCGGGGTGGCCGCCGAGGCGGACGTGGTCGTTCTCGTCCACCACACCGCTGAAGAAGCCGACGGCCGCGTGTCCGCCCTGTGCGACGAACCCGTTCAGCGCCGCGGCGTCCGTGTCGCGCGTCAGACAGAGGCTGGGGACGAGGACCAGCCGGTAGCCGCTCAGGTCGCTCCCGGGGTGCACGAGGTCGCAGGTGACGCCCAGCGACCACAGCGCCTCGTACCAGGCGCGGACCAGGTCGAGGTAGCGCACGTCCTGTGAGGGGGTGGCGTCCATCTCGAGGGCCCACCAGGCGTTCCAGTCGAAGAGGAGCGCCACGTCCGACACCACGCGGGTGCCGCGCACCTCCGCCAGCGCCCTCAGGTCCCGGCCGAGAGCGGTGACCTCGCGCCAGGTCCTGGTGTCCGTGCCGCCGTGCGGCAGCATCGCCGAATGCCATTTCTCGGCGCCGGCCTTCGACTGGCGCCACTGGAAGTACAGGACGCCGTCGGCGCCGCGCGCCACGTGCGCGAGGCTGTTGCGCCGCATCTGCCCCGGGGTCTTCGCGACGTTGCGGGGCTGCCAGTTCACCGCGGAGGTGGAGTGCTCCATCAGCAGCCACGGTGCGCCGCCGCCCATGCCGCGTGCGAGGTCGGCGTCGAGGGAGAGCCCGACGTGCGCCTCGGGGTCCGCGGCCGTGAGGTACTGGTCCACGGAGACGAAGTCGCACTCCCCGGCGAAGGAGAATCCGTCGACCTTCTTCTCGAGCGTGACCAGGAGGTTGGTGGTGAGCGGCACACCGGGGGAGAGGCGGCGCACGATCCCGGCCTCCCGCCGGTGCAGCCCCAGCAGCGCGTCCGAGGAGAACCGCCAGAAGTCGAGCTGCTGGGTCGGATTGGCCACGGCGGCGGTGGCGCGTGGCGGCACGACCTCCGCCCAGTCGCCGTACCGCTGGCTCCAGAACGCCGTTCCCCAGGCCTCGTTGAGGCCGTCGAGACCGCCGTACCGCTGCCTGAGCCAGGTGCGGAACGCCTCGGCGCTGGTGTCGCAGAAGCAGTGCGCGTTGTGGTTGCCCCACTCGTTGTGGAGGTGCCACAGCGCGAGCGCGGGGTGGTCGCGGTACCGCTCCACGAGCCGCTCGACGAGACGGCCGGCCGCCTCGGCGTACGCGGGGCTGCTCGGGCAGAACGTCTGCCGCGAGCCGTGACTCAGCCGTACGCCGTCGGAGGTCACGGGAAGGGCCTCGGGGTGGCGCAGCGAGAACCACGGTGGCGGGGACGCCGTGGCCGTCGCCAGGTCGGCCGCGATGCCGTTCGCGTGCAACAGGTCCATGACCTCGTCGAGCAGGCCGAACTCGTACGTTCCCGGACGGGGCTCCAGGAAGGCCCAGGAGAAGACGCCGACGGTGACGAGGTTGACGCCCGCCTCGCGCATGAGGCGGACGTCCTCCTCCCACACCTCGCGCGGCCACTGCTCCGGGTTGTAGTCGCCGCCGTACGCGATGCCGCCGAGCCGGTCGGACAGCTGCTTGAGTGCGCCGTTCACGACTTCACCGCTCCCGCCGCCAGACCGGCCTTCCAGTAGCGCTGGAGCACCAGGAAGGTGATGACGATCGGGACGACCGAGACGAGCGATCCGGTGAGGCTGAGGATCTGCAGCGAGGGGTCGCGGCTGACCTGGGACTGCCAGGTGAACAGGCCCAGGGTGACCGGGTAGAGGCGCTCGTCCTGGAGCATCACCAGCGGCAGCAGGAAGTTGTTCCAGATGACGACGAACTGGAACAGGAAGATCGTCACCATGGCGGGCGACATCAGTCTGAGTGCCATGGTGAAGAAGGTCCGCAGCTCTCCGGACCCGTCGATGCGGGCGGCCTCCAGGAGTTCGTCGGGCACGGAGGCGGCCGCGAAGATGCGCGAGAGGTAGACGCCGAACGGGCTGACGACGCTCGGCAGGAAGACCGCCCAGAAGGTGTTGGTGGCGCCCACCTTGGCGAAGAGCAGGAACAGCGGCAGTGCGAGCGCCGTGGCCGGGACCAGCACCCCGCCGAGCACGACGGAGAACAGGAACTCCCTTCCGCGGAAACGGTACTTGGCCAAGGCGTATCCGGCCATGGCGGACAGCAGCGTGCCGACGGCCGCACCCGCCCCCGCGTAGAGGAGGCTGTTGAGCAGCCAGGGAAGGTAGACCCCGTCCTGCTTGGCGAACAACGCCCGCAGGTTGTCGATCAGGTGGAAGTCGGAGAACCACAGGCCGAACGAGCCGACCAGGTCGCCCTGGCTCTTGGTGGCCGAAACGACGAGCCAGAACACCGGAAGCAGCATGTAGAGGGCGATCACGGTCAGGAAACCGGTGGCGACGACCACGGAGAGGCGGCTCTCCCGCGGGCCGCGCGATGCCGTCCCGGAGGCCGGCGCGGGCGCGTGGGCACCCGCGGTGTCGGTGAGGAGGCTCATGATTCGGCCTTTCGACCCGTGAACTTGAGAAATCCGAACGACAGGACGAACGTGGCCAGGGCCAGCGTCACCGACATGGCGGCGGCCTCGCTGTAGTTGTCCGACGAGGCGAGCGAGTAGGCCGCCAGGTTCGGTGTGTAGGTGCTGGTGACGCTGGTGGAGATGGAGCGCAGCACCTGCGGCTCGGTGAACAGCTGCAGGGTCCCGATGATCGAGAAGACGCCCGTCAGGATGAGGGCCGGACGCAGGATGGGGACCTTGATGCGCCAGGCGATCGTCACCTCGCTCGCTCCGTCCATGCGCGCCGCCTCGTAGACGTCGGACGGAATGGCCTGCAGCGCGGCGTAGATGATCAGCATGTTGTACCCGGTGTAGGTCCAGGTCACGATGTTGCCGATGGACCAGAGCATCATGGACGAGCCGAGGAAGTCCGGCGCGGACCCCACCGTGTCGAGCAGGTCCACGACGGGCGACAGGCGCGGGTCGTACAGGAACGCCCACATGAGTGCGGCGACCACGCCGGGGATGCCGTACGGGACGAAGTAGGCGATGCGGAAGAAGCGTTTGAGGCGGGCCACGGTGGAGTCCAGCAGCAGCGCGAGCACCAGGGCCAGCAGCAGCATCACCGGGATCTGCACCAGCCCGAAGAGCAGCACCCGGCCGACGCTGGCGAGGAACTCGGCGTCGCCCAGTACTTCCCTGTACTGGTCGAGACCGGCGAACACGGTCGTCTTGCGGCCGAAGGTGCCGCCGGTCCGTTCGGTCTTGAGCAGGCTCTGGTAGAAGGCGTAGCCGACCGGTACCAGGGTGAACAGGACGAACGGTATGAAGAACGGCAGGAGAAAGAAGGCGGGCGCCCAGTTCCGCCTGCGGCGCGGCGGAGCGGGGGTCGCGGTGCTCTTGGCTGGCGGTGCCGCTGTCGCGGCTGTCCGATCGGCGGTCATGTGGTGGTCTCTTCCCGGGCTTGCTCGACGAGGGGGGAGAGGACCGGCGGCGTGTTCCCACGCGCCGCCGGTCCCCGGCACTTACTTGGCGACCTCGAGGGACTGCTTCTCCAGGGAGTCCACCGTCTTGGCGTCCGTCTGCGCGAGCGCGTCCTTGAGCGTCCCCTCGCCGCCCAGCGCTCCCGCGATGCCGTCGCCCATGAAGCGGTAGGTGTCCGTCATCGTCGGGCCGAAGGTCCAGTCCGTGGTGACGTTCTTGGAGGCGTCCGCGAAGACGTCGAAGACCTTCTGGCCGCCGTAGAAGTCCACCGGCTGCTGCAGGGCCTCCATCCCGAGTCCCTCGGTGGCCGCCGGGTAGAGACCACCCTCACGGTTGAGGATCTCCAGCGCCTTCGGGTCCGTGTTCAGCCACAGCGCGAACTGAGCCGCCTCGTAGGGGTGCTCGCTCTTGCCGAGGACCGCCGTGGTCGAGCCGCCCCAGTTGCCGGCGGTGCTGTCGCCCGCCGACCACTGCGGCATCGGCGCGACGCCCCACTTGCCGGAGGTCGCCTTGGCGTTGTCACGGATGGTGCTGTAGCCCCAGGCGGCGCTGACCCAGGTCGCCACCTCGCCGTCGTTCCACGCCTTGTAGAGCGCCGGGGAGAAGCCCTGCAGGTTCGTCGCGACCAGCTTCTCGTCGATCATCTTCTGCCAGTAGTCCGCCACCTCGCCGGCGGCCGGGCTGTCGACGTCGACCTTCCACGCGTCGCCTTCCTGGGCGAACATGCTCGCGCCCTTCTGCCACAGCAGGCCGCTGAACCAGTTCGGGTCGGTCTGCGAGAAGTGCGTCATGTACGCCTTGGGGTCGGCCTTCTTCAGCTTCCTGGCCGCCTCGTAGTACTCCTCCCAGGTCTTCGGGACGGATATGCCGTGCTTCTCGAACAGGTCCTTGCGGTAGAAGAGGGCCATCGGGCCCGTGTCCTGCGGCACCGCCCAGACCCCGTCCTCGCCACCGGACCCGAAGGTCACCTGCGACCAGGTCCACTTCACGAAGTCGTCCTCGGCCTCCTTGACCCCCGCGCACGCGGCGATGTCGGTGAGGCCTTCCTGGAGGCGGAAGCTCGCCAGCGAGTCGTACTCGATCTGGCCGAGGTCGGGGGCGTCGCCCGCCTTCAGGGCGTTGGACATGTTCTGGTACGTGCCGGCGTTGCCGTTCGGGGTCGACTTGACGGACACCTGGACGTCCGGGTTCTGGCGGTTCCATTCGGCCACCGCCTTCTCGACGCCGGGGATCCAGGACCAGTACGTCAGCTCGACCTTGCCCTTGCTCTTCTCGCACGTGCCCTGACCGCCCGAGGCGCGGTCCTCGGTGCCGGAGCCGCCCCCGCACGCCGCCGTCGCGAGCAGGGGAAGTGCGGCAAAGGCCACCAGGGCCCGGCGGAGCACAGGGCGATGGGTCCGCAGTGACATGGCGTCTCCTCAGGTGCGTGCCGCTCTGATATAGGTCCCAGAGCGGTCGGGGTGCGCACACATTGACTGTTAACGACTTGTGAAGTCAACACATTCGATCGGAAAATCACGGAACCAAACACAAAACGTTATCGACCCTGCGGAGGGTGCGAGCAGTGGTCTCTACCTGCGAGGGTTGGCTTCGCCGACCGGGGGACGGGATTGTCGAACGTTGTCAGAAAGCGCTTCAGTGAATGTGCATGAGTGAACAGTGTGGCCTGTGGGGCGCCCCGTCGGGCTACCGGGTGTTACGAGCGCGCGGTCCGCGCCGTGCGGTGTCGCCGCCCGCGGGGCGCGTCCGGACCGGTCGGCCCGGTCGTTCCTCGGGAGTCGGCAGCGGGTCGGTGAGGGGCTTGCGGCACCTGGCGACAGCTGACGGGGACATGCGGATGGCTGTAGGCTTCGAACTCCGCCCTTGACCTGTAGAAGCAGGCAGGGAGCAGACACATCGGGAGTTCCTCCGTGCTTCGTACCATGTTCAAGGAGCAGATCAGCACCCGGGTGAAGCTGCGGCCCGAGCTGGAGAAGGCTCTCGCCCTGGTCCACCAGTTCAAGGTGGCCGCCCCCGAGACGCCCATCGAAGGCCAGGTCACCGCCGCGTCCAAGGACAACCACGGTGGACGCCCGAAGGTCATCGACGACGACATGCTCACCTTCGCCGTCGCACTCAAGGGTAAGGACGTCCCCGTCCCGGAGATCGTCAAGAAGCTCACCATTACCCGCTTACCGCCGAGGAGATCGACCTCCGCGAGCGGCTCCAGTCCCAGCCCCATCCGAACGCCGAGATCCGCAGCCGACAGCCGCGATCAAGCGCTTAGCGCCAACGGCTGTACCGCGGGTCCCCATGGCCGGTCACACTCGGCACCCCCAACACCCACTGACTACCTGCTGGAACCTCCCGCGGACAGATAGCGCTCCAGACCCATCCTGCGCACCATCACCGCCGGCTGACCATGCGCGCGGACGATGGCGAACCGCGTCCCCTGGCCGCGCGCCCCACGCGCGGCCAGGAACAGCGGCAGGGCGGCGTAGGGTCGTTCAGCTCCGTCGTTCTGAGGGACAACCAGGTACGCGACCACCGTTCACTTCTGGCCGTAGGCGTCAACGGAGCCGCGCTCTCGCGGGACCACGGCTACCCGGCCCGCGTGATCGTCCCGGGCGCGCCCGGCGTCCACAACACCAAATGGGTCACCCGGATCACCTTCGGGGAGCCGGCATGAGCCATATGGCCGCCTTCCGCCGCCGCTACGGAGCTTCCCCGCTCCACCTGCTCCTCGTGCTGGCCTCCTTCGCACTCGCCGCGGACGCCGGCGTCCGGCTGCTCAAGGGGGACACCCTGGGCGTGGCCCTGTGGTTCGTCGGTGCGGCACTCCTCCACGACCTCGTCCTGCTTCCCTTCTACGCGGTGACCGACCGGGCCGCGCAGCGCCTGTTCAGGGAGGAGGCAGGTGCGGGGGAGGGGCCGCCGGGGCCGGCCGTCAACTACGTGCGGGTTCCGGTCTTCCTGTCGGGGCTGCTGCTGGTCTGGTGGCCACTGATCCTGGGCCGGGTCGACCGCTACGCCGCGTACACAGGGCTCCCGGCCGACGGGTTCCTGGGACGCTGGCTGCTGATCACGGCTGCCCTCTTCGTCGCCTCGGCAGCGACGCTCCTCGTCCGAAGGTGGCACGAATCGGCGCCTCGACGACGATCGGCACGACGCGAGCGACGAGCACGCGAAGCCGCGCGGTGACGGCGAGGGGCGACGGCTCGAGACCCGAGCGGTGCCCGTCGGCCGACGGCCTCCCGCGTGCCGCGTCGTCAGGTCGTGCGGAAGAGTTGGTTCCATGACGTATGACGAAGGGCTGGCCCAGCGGATCAGGGACGGGCTCGGTGAGCGGCCGGACCTCACCTAGAAGCGCATGTTCGGCGGCCTGGCCTTCCTGCTCGGCGGGAACATGACCGTGGGAGTGGTCGGCGACGAGCTGATCGCCCGGGTGGGCCCCGAGCACGCCGAGGTAGCCCCTGGCCCGCCCGGAGGCCCGCCCGATGGACTTCACCGGCAAGCCGATGCGCGGCTGGGTGACCGTCGGCGGTCCCGCGCTCGCGGAGGATCAGGTCCTCGACCACTGGATCACGACGGCCGTGGGTTTCGCGAGCACACTGCCGCCCAAGTGACGGGGGACCGAGGCCGGATGGCCGGCCTCAGACCTGCTGGTCCAGCAGCGCCTTGAGACGTGCCAGGTCCTTGCTCTGGGCGTGGCGCATCGCGGACGTGATCGCGGGGGGCGGCGAGTGCGGCGAAGCCGCTGGGCTCCGTTTCGCAGTGTCATGCGGGTGCGCTCGCCGGCTTCCCCGCGCGGTTCCCACGCGTACGTGGTCTCCATGGGGGAAGGGGCCCTCGCCGGTCCGCATCACCAGCCTCCGGCCCGGCTCGTACGCGGTGATCTCGTAGGTGTAGGCGAGGCGCCGGCCGAGGAACCGGGCAGTGAACGCGATGCGGGAGCCGATCGCGACGGGCGGCGGGGTCTGCCAGGCGACGGAGTCGATGTTGGCGTACCACTCTGGGGCGTGCGAGGGGTCGGCCGCATAGGTGGCGACCCGGTCGCGTGGGACGACGAGCTGTCCGCGGGGGGCATCGCGGCCCGCTTCGAGGTCACCTTCGGCGCGGTCTCCCAGCACCTCAAGGTGCTGCGGGACACCGGTCTCGTTACGCTGCGCAAGGACGGGACCAAGCGGTTCTACCGCGCCTACCGGGAGGCGCTGGGCCGGCTCGCCGACTACCTCCAGGCCATGTGGGCCACGAAGCTCGACACCCTGGCCCGGCTCGCCGAAGAGGCCGAACGGAACGAGAAGCGCTCATGACGACACCTCCGCCTGCCACGGACAGCGTCACCCTGGAGCGGCACATCGGCCCCCCGCCCCGAGATCGTCTTCGGCTTCTTCACCGACCGCGAGAAGTGGCTGTCCTGGATGGGCGCCGACGGCCCCTTCTCCTTCGAGCCCGGCGGCGCGTACCGCACCCGAGTCACCGGCGAGAACGTCGCCTCCGGCCGCTTCCTCACCGTCGACCCGCCCAAGCGGATCGTCTTCACCTGGGGCTCGGAGACTGGCCCCATGCCCGTCCCACCCGGATCCAGCACGGTGGAGATCACCCTGGAGCCCACGGCGGAGGGCACCTTGCTGCGCCTGGTCCACAGCGGACTCCCCTCCCCGGAGGCATGCGCCGCGCACGCCGAGGGCTGGCGCCACTACGTCGGCCAGCTCGCGGTCCGGGCCGAGGGCGGCGACCCCAGTCCGGATGCCTGGATGGAGACCTCAGGCTGACTCGTTCCGGTCCCGCGACGCCGCCGCACGGCAGCGGCCGCGAGGACGAGGAGGGCCGCGAGACCGTACGAGATCGCGGCCGTCGGCTCCCGGTGGTCGAAGACCCGGCCGAAGACGTAGATGGCTGGGCCGGCCAGGGCGACGCCGAGCCATTCCCAGCGTCCGTCCAGTGCGACGAGGGCGACCAGGAGGAGGGCGTACCAGGAGTAGCCGGGCGTGAGGAGGGCGAAGGCCCAGCCGGTGACCAGGAGTGAGCCGCTCCATGGCCGGTGCGGGTCACCGCGCCACATCACGTACAGGGACACGCCCGCCATGACGACGACGACCACGGGGAGCGCCCAGCTGTCGGGCAGGACCAGGCGGAGCAGCGCGTACCGGGGGCCGTCCGCGGCGTCGTCGTAGCCTTCCTCCTCCACATAGCCGCCGAGGTAGCCGAAGACGGAACCGTCCGAGAGGAGGACGTACGGGAGATAGGCGAGCGCGGTGAACGCGGCGGCGGGCAGCAGCACGGCGGCCGCGTCGCGGACGCGACGGACTCCGGACAGCGCGCCCGGCAGGACGACGGCGGGCATGAGTTTGGTGGCGACGGCGGCGCCGAGGACCAGTCCGCCGGCCGAGCGACGGTCCGGATGGACGGCGAGGAGCCCGAGGCCAATCACGGCCAGCAGCGCTCCGAGGACGTCCACATGCGCGTTGTTGACCGCCTCGATGGGCACGACGGGGCACCACGCCCAGTACGCGGCCCGCCGCGGGTCCGTGCCCCTGCGGCGCAGGATGAGCAGCACCGCACCGGTCACGCCCAGGGAGATCAGGCCGGAGCCGATCTGGAGGGGTTTGTGCCGGTCCCCCTTCGGGGAGAGCTGGTCGACGGTCAGGAAGTACGCCTCGGCGACGGGCGGGTAGATGGTGTGTACGGCGGGCCGGTTGAGACGGGTGCAGTGTGGCACCGGGCCGGGATGCGGGATGCGGGCACGGTCTGGGCCGGTGCAGGCCGCCCCCGTGGGAAAGAGCCACGGGTCGCGCAGCCGGACGAGCTCCGGGTCCTGCGGAGCGTGGTCGTACGGGGAGACGCCGGCCGACTGGACGCGGCCGTCCCAGGCGTAGCGGTACGAATCGGTGCTGGTCCGGGGCGGCGCCACCAGTCCGGTCACCGTGACGGCGATCGCCCCGGTCACGAGCAGGGGTAGGACGTGGGAGGACGGAACCCGGCGCAGCGCGAGCAGAGCGCCGGCGAACAGCACCCAGCACGCCGCGTACCACCAGAACAGCCCGCCGGGGTCGGTGACGTAGCCGTCGTACCGGATGGTGAGGACAAGGACGGTGGTGAGTGCGGCGAGGGCCGTGGCGGTGAGGGCGGTGCGTGCGTTCACGTCCGCAGCGTTCCAGGAACGGCCCTGGAAGTGGGGTCGGGCATCCCGCGTGTCCGTGTTTCGTAAGGTGTTCCGACCACCCGCGGGGGCCCTGCCGGGGGTGTCATGGGCTCATGCGCTCAACTCCACCTCCTGGACCGCCGATCACCTTCAGGGCGCGTCTGCATGATGCCCGTACCGCGACCGCGATCGGCCGTTGGCTCGGGCTCGCCGTCGTCGTCTGTTTCGCGACCGGCGTGCTCAGCCACTACCTCCAGCACCCGCCCGCCTGGCTCGCCGACCGGCTGCCGAGCCGCCCGTACTGGGGCTACCGGCTCACCCAGGGGCTGCACGTGGCCTCCGGCATCGCCGCGATCCCGCTGCTGCTCGCCAAGTTGTGGGCGGTCTACCCCCGACTCTTCACGTGGCCACCGGTCCGGTCGGTCCGTCACGCGTTGGAGCGCCTCTCGGTGGCCGTGCTCGTCGCCGCGGGGATCTTCGAGCTGTTCACCGGGCTGCTGAACACCTTCCAGTGGTACCCCTGGCCGTTCTCTTTCGTGCCCGTGCACTACGCCGTCGCCTGGTTGTTGCTGGGAGCGCTGCTGCTCCACTTCGCCGTTCAATGGCCGCAGATCCGGGAGCACTTCACTCGTCGTTCGCCCGGAACCCTGGCCCTTCCCGCCGCCGACGGACCGGACCGCCGTCGGCTGTTGGCGGCCGCCGCGGCCGGAGTCGGCGCCGCCACCCTGACGACGGTCGGCCAGTCCGTCACCGCCCTCGGTCCGCTGGAGCTGTTCGGCCCGCGCAGTCCGGACCACGGGCCGCAGGGACTGCCGGTCAACCGTACGGCCGCCGCGGCACGCGTCACCGCGGCGTCGCTGACCGACTGGCGGTTGACCGTCGCCGGGCCGCGTCCGTACAGCCTCACTCTGGAGGAACTGCGGGCGATGCCGCAGTACGAGGTGAGCCTGCCCCTCGCATGCGTCGAGGGCTGGAGCAAGTCCGCCCGCTGGACGGGGGTACGCGTGCGCGACCTGCTGGACCGGGCGGGCGGCCTCCCAGGGGCGAGGTGCCGGGTGGTGTCGCTGGAGGCGGCGGGCGCGTACCGGGTGATGGAGATGGGCCGCACGTATGCCCAGGACCCGCTCACCCTCTTGGCGTTGGGCCTGAACGGCGAAGTCCTGTCCCTGGACCACGGCTACCCGGCGCGGATCATCGCCCCGAACCGGCCCGGAGTGCTCCAGACCAAGTGGGTCGGCCGACTGGAGGTGCTGTGATGGTGTTCCGGTACGTGCTGGGCGGCTGCGGGATCGTCCTGATGGCCTTCGGCGGTGCCCTGGTGCTGGAGCAACCCGAACCCTGGCGGGTCGGCGTGTGGCTCGCGGCCGGGATCCTCGTGCACGACGGCCTGATCGCACCTCTGGTCTTCGCGATCGCCGCGCTCGCCGCGGCGGCGGGTCTGCGTCTGCGTGGGGTTCCGCGCGCCGCGCTGATCGTCGCGGGCTCGCTGACGGCCGTCGCCCTGCCGCCGCTCCTGCGCCCCGAGGGCGTGGCCAACACGACGGTCCTGCCGCTGGACTACGCGCGGAACTGGCTACTCGCGATGGCGGCCGTCGCCGTGATCACGGTCGCGTACGTCGGGGTGCGCGCATGCCTGCGACGGGCGGCTCGGCGGCGGTGAGCCGGGGCGACGGACAAGGGGGCCGACACGTGTCCGGGGTCGGCCCCCCTCCACGTCACGACGTCAGCGGCGTAGGCCCACGAAGCTGCGGCCCGCGGCCTGCCAGGTGATGGCGCGGGTCCAGCCGGTCTCCGGGGCCTCGGCGCACAGGGCCCGCGTGCCGATCCGGGCCCACCGGAAGGGCGCCCCGCGGCCGCCGCGGCCGTCGTCGACGTGGACCTCGACGCGTTCGTCGACCTCGGTGGTGGCCACCTCGACCAGCAGGGAGCCGGTCGGCGAGGCGAGTCGGGCCGCGCGGCGCAGCAGGGCGGCCGGATCGCCTCCGATGCCGATGTTGCCGTCGATGAGCAGCACGGTGTCCCAGCGGCCCTCACGAGGCAGGGGATCGAAGACCGATCTGCACAGGGCGCTGCCTCCCGCGCGGACCGTGCGGGCCACCGCCTCCGGGGTGACATCCACACCCAGAGCACGGTGTCCGCGTGCGGCGAGGGCGGTGACGAGGCGGCCGGGGCCGCAGCCGACGTCCAGGACAGGACCGTCGCAGCGGTCGAGGACGGTGACGTCGGCCGCGTCGGGTTCGGCGCACCATCGCTCGACGTCCAGGGGAAGCAGCCAGCCGTCGCTTCGGCGCAGGTAGAGCGGGCCCCGGCCGGAGCGGAGGGCCTTGGCGTACGGGTCCGCACGCCAGGCGAGGGCGGGCTCGGTCAGCTGGGTGGTCACCGCGTCACCGCGCAGAGGCCACCATGGAGGGTGGCGAAGCGTGTGCCGGGTATGGCGGCCGCGACGTGTGCCGCGTCGGCCGGAGTGTCCACGTCGCACAGCTCGGGCAGGTCCCGTACCGCGCGCCCGGACGCGGTCAGCCGTCGGCGCTGCTCCCGCCCGGTGCGAGCCACCGACATGGGGACACCGAGGAGCAGCGCCGGGGCGGGCTCGGCCAGGCCGAGCGCCCAGAACCCGCCGTCGTCGGCCGGGCCGAACCAGGCATCGGTCTCGCTGAAGTCGAGGCCCTGAGCGAGGAGATCCGGGGTGACCTGAGGGGTGTCCATGCCGATGAGCAGGGCGGGTCCGTCGACGTGGGAGAAGGCCGAGGCCAGTCGGACGTCGAGGCCGCCCGCGGTCTGCGGAACGACCTCGATGCCCTCGGGCACCCAGGACCCCGGCCGCCCGTCGAGCACCAGGACGCGGTGCCCGGCCGGAGTCGCGAGCACGGCCGCAAGCGTGTCCTCGAGTGCGGCGCGTGCCAGATCGGCTGCCTGCTGCGGGGTGAAGTGCGGGGTGAGGCGTGTCTTGACCCGACCCGCCACGGGAGCCTTGGCGATGACGAGGAGGGTGCTCATACGGAGACCTCCCCGGCCGAGACGGACGGTGCGCCGGGCGGCTCCGCCAGGACCCGGCGCATGTCGCGTACGGCGTTCCAGGTGCCCCGCCAGGTCCCGGTGACCTTGGACTTACCCGAGCGGGGCAGGTACGGGACGTCCGTCTCGGCGACACGCCAGCCGGCGTCCGCGGCGCGTACCACCATTTGGAGCGGGTAGCCGTTGCGCCGGTCGGTCAGCCTCAGGCCGAGCAGGGCCTCCCGGCGCGCCACCCGCATCGGTCCGAGGTCGTGGAGCCGCAGGCCGGTGCGGTGGTGCAGCATCCGTGCGAGGGCCAGGTTCCCGGCGCGGGCGTGCGCGGGCCATGCGCCGAAGCCCTGCGGGCGGCGGCGGCCGAGCAGCAGATCGGCCTCACCCGTCGCCACCCGTGCGGCCATCGGGGCGAGCAGCCCCGGGTCCATGGAGGCGTCGCAGTCGCAGAAGCAGACCAAGTCGGCCCGCGCCGCGAGCAGCCCGGCGTGGCAGGCCGCACCGAAACCACGTCGGCTCTCGTGCACGACGGTCGCCCCGAGGCTTCGGGCGATCTCCGCGGAGCCGTCGGTCGACCCGTTGTCGACGACGATGGCCCGCCACCCGGCGGGCACACGCTCCAACACCCAGGGGAGTGCTTCGGCCTCGTCGAGGCACGGCAGTACGAGGTCCGTGCTGGGCGGTGCGCAAGCAGATGAAGTCACCCTCCACACCGTAGGAACGGAGTAGCGGGAAAGGGCCCTTCCAGTCCTTACGAAACGCGGACGCCATCCTGGAGGAGGGGTACCTGCGCCACACCTGGGCCCAGCCGGGTGACAACCTTGAGTCATGGCAGTGAGCGATGGGGAGAGCGCGTACGAAGGGCACCGTCCCGACGGCACCGGCGAGATCGGTGCGCTGGGCGGTGTTCTCGTCGTGGACGATGATCCGACCGTCTCGGAGGTCGTGGCCGGGTATCTGGAGCGGGCCGGTTTCGCGGTTCGCCTGGCGGCGGACGGGCCGGCCGCACTGCGCGCCGTCGAAGAGCGCCGGCCCGACCTCATGGTGCTCGACCTGATGCTGCCCGGTATGGACGGGCTGGAGGTCTGCCGCCGACTGCGCGCGCGGGAGAGCGGCACACGGCCCGTCCCGGTCATCATGCTGACCGCGCGCGGCGACGAGGACGACCGGATCCTGGGCCTGGAGGTGGGCGCGGACGACTACGTGACCAAGCCCTTCAGCCCGCGAGAGCTCGTCCTTCGGGTGCAGTCGGTCCTGCGCCGGGCGAAGGCCGCCGCTCCGGCCGGTGAGCCACGCCTTGCCGCGGCGGGTCTGTCCTTGGACCCGGCGGCGCGTCGGGTCACCAAGAACGGCGGGGAACTCGCCCTCACCCTGCGGGAGTTCGACCTCCTCGCCTACTTCCTGCGGCACCCGGGGCGGGTCTGCGACCGGGAGCGGCTGATGCGCGAGGTCTGGGGCTGGGACTTCGGAGACCTGTCCACCGTGACCGTCCACGTGCGCCGGCTCCGCGGAAAGGTCGAGGACGACCCGGCGAGCCCGCGACTGATCCAGACCGTCTGGGGCGTCGGCTACCGCTTCGAGGCGAGCCCAGCCACGGCTGCCGAGACGGCGGCCGGCCATGCGTGACCTGCTGCTGATCGCCCTGTACGCCCTCCTCGGCGCAGGCGCCGCGGGGCTTCTGGGAGCCGTGGCGCTGCGCGTCCTCAGGCACCGGAGTCTCGCGGTGTCCCTCACCGTCGTCGCCGCCGTCGCCGTGTCCGCGATGCTCGCCGGGACGCTCGCGGTGGCGTGGGCGATGTTCCTGTCCTCCCACGACCTGGCCGTGGTGACCACGGTCGTCGCGATGGCAGCCGCCGTGTCGCTGGCCACCGCGCTGCTCCTCGGCCGCCAGGTAGTACGACGCTGCCGGGAACTCGTCCGTGCGGCCCGCGGTTTCGGGGAGCAGGGCACCTTCACGCCACCGCTCGCCCCCGCCCCCGCCGAATTCGCGGCCCTGAGCCGCGAGCTCGCCCTCACCAGCGAACGGCTGACCGCCTCCCGCGAACGCGAGCGGGCCCTGGAGACGTCCCGGCGCGAGCTCGTGGCCTGGATCTCGCACGACCTGCGCACCCCACTGGCCGGGCTGCGCGCCATGTCGGAGGCGCTGGAGGACGGCATGGCGGCCGATCCCGCCCGCTACCACCGCCAGATGCGCACCGAGGTCGACCGCCTCAACTCCATGGTCGGCGACCTCTTCGAGCTCGCCCGCATCCACGCCGGCGCGCTGTCCCTCAGCCCCACCCGGATGTCCCTCTACGACCTGGTCGGAGACGCCCTGGCCGGCGCCGACGCCCTTGCCCGGGAACACGGCGTGCGCCTGGCGGGGGACGGCGTCGCACCGCTCCCGGTGGAGGTGGACGGCAAGGAGATGACCCGAGTCCTCTCCAACCTCCTCGTGAACGCCATCCGCCACACCCCCGCCGACGGCACCGTCGCGATCGCCGCCGAACGCCGGGCGGACGCCGTGGTGCTCTCGGTCACCGACGCCTGTGGAGGCATTCCCGAGGAAGACCTCCCGCGCGTCTTCGACACCGGCTGGCGTGGCGCCCCGGCACGTACTCCACCCTCGGGGGCGGGCCTCGGCCTGGCGATCGTCCGGGGCATCGTCGAGGCCCACGCGGGCCGGGCCGACGTCCGCAACGTCTCTGGCGGCTGCCGCTTCGAACTGACCCTGCCGGCACCGGCGGGGTAGCCGTTCCCGCCAGGTCGGCCCACCGCTGCCCTACGGCTGCCGGGCGAGCCCGGCCTCCCGCAGGGCCTGGCCTTCCGCACCGCCCGTGAGCTCGGCCATCCCGTCGGCGAACGGCACGGTCGGGCGCCAGCCCAGCTCGCGGCGCAGCCGCGCGGAGTCGGCGGTGATGTGCCGCACGTCGCCCAGCCGGTACTCGCCCGTGACGACCGGGTCCGGGCCTCCGCACGCGCCGGCCAGTGCCTGTGCCATGTCGCCGACGGTCCTCGGATCGCCGCTGCCGACGTTGTACGCGGCGAAGCCCGGCCCGTCCGCCAGAGCCTCCAGCGCCACCGCGTTGGCCGAGGCCACGTCCCGTACGTGGACGAAGTCCCGCCGCTGTCCGCCGTCCTCGAAGACGCGCGGCGATTCGCCGCGCGCGAGCGCGGAACGGAACAGGGCGGCCACGCCCGCGTACGGGGTGTCGCGGGGCATCCCCGGCCCGTAGACGTTGTGGTAGCGCAGCGAGATCACGCGTCCGTCGATCGCCCGGGCCCACGAGGACGCGAGGTGCTCTTGGGCGAGCTTGGTGGCGGCGTAGACGTTCCGCGGGTCCATCGGCGCGTCCTCGGCGACCAGTCCGGGTGCCAGGTCGGCACCACAGCGAGGACAGCGCGGCTCGAACCGTCCGGCCTTCAGATCGGCCTCGGCACGCGGACCGGGCCGGATCACGCCGTGTGCGGCACACTCGTACCGTCCCTCGCCGTAGACGACCATCGACCCGGCGAGCAGCAGCCGTCGCACACCCGCCTCCGCCATCTCGGCCAGCAGCACCGCTGTACCGAGCTCGTTGACCGACACGTACCCGGGTGCGTCCCCGAAGTCCTTGCCCAGGCCCACCTTGGCCGCCTGGTGACAGACCGCATCGGCCCCGGCCAGGGCTTTCCGCACGGCGGCGGGATCCCGTACGTCCCGCCCGTCCTCCGTCATGTCGAAGACCACGGGGTCGTGCCCGCGTCCGATCAGCTCGGCGACGATGTGCGAGCCGATGAAGCCCGCTCCTCCAGTCACAAGTACGCGCATGCCCCGAAGCTATGCCGCCTCGGTCCCGGCGAGGCGTCCGACGGGCCGCGCGTCACGGATCCGTAAGAGGATCCGCGGCCTTCCCTTCCAGTCCTACGCTCTGCGGTGCGTCAGGAAGGTCAGCAAGTGGTCAGGTCGAGGGCTGGGAGGACACGTTCACCGCCGCCAACGAACGGATCCAGCGGATCTGGAAGCAGGCGGGCGGGGAAGGGCTCGTGCCGCTGTGGCAGATGACCATCTTGAAAGTTCACGCCGACTCGGCGACGTGGAGAGCGCGACACGCGGTGCACCACGAGCGACTTGAGGACTTGGTGGGCCAGTACCACAAGTCCGAACAGGACCAGGCGCGGCAGCGTCTCACAGAGCAGCAGACAGAAATGATCAATGACCTGATGGCCGGACGGATGGATCTGCGATGACCACGTTCCATAACGCTGCGGCCACCTTGCCGTCGCTGCTGAGCGATCTCGCGGACAGAGCAGTGCTCCACGCCCAGTCTCTGCGGAACGGAGCCGACCGTGCGGCACTGTCGCGGGTTAGGGATCCCGCCTGGTCGCTGGCGGAAGCCCAGCCGGACCAGCACACCCAGCCGATCATGCTCCACTGGTCGACGTACCCGGCCGTGCTGGAATGCGACTTCAAGGGCTTCACCCTGGCGACACTGGGTAACAGAACGCGACGAAATACGCGCCGCCGCAGAATGCCTTCTGGCCGGGAGGCCCCTGCGCTCGCCCGCCGGAAAGCTCACGGGGACCGAGCTGATCGCCGAGTGCGTGCTACGGCGCGACGTCGTCTACGGCGATCACAAAGAGCTTGTGGACGAGTTCCGGGCGCGGGCCAGGGCACAGAACTTCACTCCGCAGGTCGTCCAGAGCATGGCCGAGGAGAACATCGTCCTGCGCGAAACCTTAGCGAAGATCAAGAGGGAACTCGCAGCAGAGCGAGAACGGGTTCACGCCCTCGTGCGCGCCGCCACCGAGCTGTCCCTGGAGCTAGAGCAGACCCGCGAAGAACTCGCAGCGGCTCAGCAGGTTACCCGGCTCCCGGGGCCGCGAGGAACTGGACGAGTGCCCGGCTGAAGATGGGCACATCCCATCCCATGGTGGCGCGGGGGTGTGACGACGGGCTGTCGGCGGGGGAGGGCTGACATACTGCGGCGGCACTGCACGTACGCGGTGTCCTCACTGACTAGCTGATAGCCCACCGGCCGCCAGTCTTCCAGTACCAACTGGTTCTCGTAGCATTCGCGCCGCAGCGTAGCCTCCGGCGTCGGTCGCCTCCGGCGTTCCGCCGGGCAGGTTGTACCGGCCGGCGTCGTCCTGGACCACCACCGCGCCCGCAGGCCGGTGGAAGGGCTTGGGCTGCCTGGTTGCATGACGTAGCCGTGGACCGGTCGGCAAAGGGCGGGTGGCGACGATGGCCTTGCGGGGACCTGCGGCTCATCTCGCCGCCTCCGACCGCCACACGGCAAAGCGCGGGCAGTGGTAACCGCATGTCCGAGTCGATCGTTGCTTGGCTGGGCTATGACCACTGACTTCACGATCGAGGAACCTGTGAAGTCCGGGACTAGGTTCGGTCCTCGCCCGGAAGAACCCCTTGGATCGATGCCGTACAAGGGTTTTCCCCCTCACTTCACCGAGTGCCCACTGGTTCGCCTGTGTTCAGGAGCAGATCCGGTCAGGGAGTCCGCCGGGCATCCCACGGCGTTCGTCCTGAGTGAGGTCACGGCCGACAACGTCGCACAGGTGGCGTTTCCACAGGCCGGGATCGAGACGGATCAGGTCCCCGCGACCGTCGACGACCCGTACCAACGCCTTGCCGTCCCTGCTCGCTGCGACGAAGTGCTGGTCCTCCGCGAAGTCGTAGGAGTCGAAGTGGCTGGGGTCGTCCGCCCGCTGGAAACGCACCGAGTTTTCGTTGGCCACGAAGAACTCGGTCCCGTGCCCGGTGAAGCCGAGCTGGAACCCATCCCCCCAGGACACGTCGTTCGCTCCTAGTGGCCCTATCGGACCCACCACTCTGTGGGCTTTTCGCCCCGGCTGCACCGACCACAGCTCCAGCATGGAGCCCTTCGTCTTCGCGGCCGCATATCGCCCGCTGCTGTCGAGGAACGCACGGTCGTTGTCCGGCGCGAGGCTGACGCTCAGCGCCTTGTTCTCTTTGCCTGTGCGCAGATCGATGGCGTGCAGTGTCGGGTAACCCCGGACCGTGATCTGTACGTATCCCTGCTCGGGGCGCCTGTTCACCGCGAAGCCGGAGTCAAGGGGCTTTTCCTCCGAGGTGTACACCGGTGGGTTCTCCTTGGCGAGCCCGAGGTCACGCGCGTCCACAGGTTCTGAGAGCCGTCGGCCCTCCCTGGTGTTCCATCGCTCGATCCGGCTGCCAGACCGTGTGATCAGTTCGTTTTCTCTCGCAAAGAAGAGCGACAGCGGCTCCGGCTTCCCGTCCTTACTGACAGGGGGCATGAGCGTGGTGATCTCCGCAACCTCGCGTAGGGACGGAAGACTCCGGATAAGGATCTTGTTGCGTCCCACCACGTCGGCTACCAGGGTCTCGGCGTTGTTCACCGCCAGCACGCTGCTGGGACTGGGGTCTTCAGGCGCATCCGTCGTGGGCCGCTTCACCTCGGTCGTCACCTTGTCGGTCACCACGTCGTAGAGCACGAGCTTTTCAGCGGTGAGGCCGGAGGAGCCCCTGGTCCGGGTCACCTGGGCAACCTGGATACGACCTTCGTCGATCAGCACCGGGTTGCTGGCGACCATGTTGTACTCACTGCCGCTGATCGGTTGCAGGGACAGCCCCGTCACCGTCGTCTCGTCCCAGGTGGTGACTACGGGATGGGCCGAATCTCCGAGAAGCCGGCTGCCGAAGTTGGCCGGCTTCGGCCCCATCGCCTTCCTCTCTCCCCCGCCTTGTCGATTGTCACCGAGCACCCACTCGCCGCCGTACACCGCGAAACGCTGCCCCGACTCGTTCAGAGAGACACCGTCGCAGCCGTACGAATCGCTGCTGTAGCGGTTCAGCACCCGCCCGTCACCCACGCGCACGAAACGGTATACACCGTTGTTGAAGCCGTCCTTGTCAGGCTCCACCCGACACCACGTCAGCACCCCACCGTCGCCCGAGAGACTGACCGCGGGGGCGCTGTACACGCCGTCGGTGGGAGAGAAGGTCCCCACGTCGGTCGCCAGCTCGCGGATCCTGCCGGTACCGGTGTTCACCGCCACGAACGCGTACTTGTCGGCTTTGCGCCGCTGGGCCACAAGCGTGTCGCCGTCCGATCCGAACCACACGGCCTCGAACGCGGGCAGCTGCGAGGGAAGTCCCTCATGCCGTTGCGTCTCCAGATCCCACAGTCGCAGCCGCCCGTCGGCTGCCACCGTGACCACTCGCCGGGCGTCCGGGGAGAAGTCCGCGGTATGGACCTGATCGCTGCTGTGCCCCTGTTCCTCAGCCCTGTCCATGAACTCGCCGTTACGGATCGTGTGTGCCGGCCCCAGCAGTTCCGCCGTACTGTCCGCCTCCGGATCGAGGTCGTGCCATACCAGCGCGCCTGCTCCCGACGTGTAGGCGATCCGCCGCCCGTCCCTGCTTACCATCGGGCGGAAGGCCATCTCATTGAGACGAAGCCGCGTACTCGTGATGCGCTTCCCGGCTCTGCGGACGAATAGTGACGCACGCCCGAGCTGGGTCGTCACCAGCGTTACCGTGCCGTCGGTGCTCATCGCCGTATCGACGATCTTCCCCTCGGTGCCGCTGAGCACCCAGTCGGCCCGCTTGAACCGGTCGTATCCGCGCAGCACGGCGTTGCGGGCCTCCTGCGTCGGCGCGATCTCGTACGCCGCCATGGCGACGAGTGCGGCCTGTCCCGGATCACTACTGTCTAACTGGCCCGCGAGGACGGACATCGCCCGGGAGCGTGCCTCCGTGTCCCGCCGTTCGCTGACCTTCCCCTGGTAGACGAGGAACGTGCTGAGCCCGGCGATCACCGCGAGCACCATGGCGGTCGCGATCCACGCGGCGCGCAGCTGGTTCCGTCGCGCGCGGCGGCGCTGTCGCGTGAGTTCGAGGAAATTCCGTTCGACCGGGTCGAGTTCGGCCTCCCGGTTTTTCAAGTGTCGTTCCAGACCGGCAAGTTGAAGGCGCCCGGGTAGCAGCCCTGCCGCCTTGTCCCCTTCGGCCCACCGCTCACGCTCATGGGCGAGTTCCCACCGCGCCGCCAGGAACTCGTTGTCGGATCGGACCTGCTCCTGGAGGGCTGGCCATTCGGTGACCAGCGCTTCATGGGCCAGTTCGACGGCCTCCGGTTCTCCCTGCCCGCCGTGGACGACGAGCAGTCGGCGCTCGGAGCTGGCGAGCCGGATCGCGATATCCCATCGCTTGTCGCCCGCCTCCTGCCGGGTGAGCCTGCGGCGCAGCGGATGAGGGCTGCCTGGCAGCACCCGGACGAGCCCGGTGAGCAGCCGACTCGCCTCGCCGTCCTTCTGCTTCTCCTCGTCTGTGACGCACTCGTCCCAGGCCTGCGTGGCATGGCCTGCCAGCGCGCCGGAGATACCACCAGCCTCCTCGTACGTCGCAGTCCGGAGTCGGCTGCCCTCCTTGCCCTCCCATAGCTTTTCCAGGACGAAGCCGAGGAGCGGCAGTGTCCCCGCTTCGCTGCCGGCATCGTCCAGGATCCGTTCGACGAGCCCTGGTTCGTAGGTCACGGCGACGCCCGGGAGGTCATTCAGCGGCTTGGTGATCACATCCGTGAGCTGCTTGCGGGACATCGGCGTCAGCGGCAGGGTATCTCCGCGTTGCAGCGCGGGACCGAGGCTCGGGTGTCTGAGGGCGGCGTCGATGAAGTCGGCCCGGAGTGTGACCAGGACGCTGGGCGCGCCGACCGGCCGGTTCTCTGGGAAGAGCACATCGACCGCCTGGGCGACCTCGGTTTCCTTGCCGGCAAGCAGTGCTTCGGCCTGGTCGAGTACGACGAGGAGCTTGCCGCCCGACTTCCCACGCAGGCGATGGAGGGTGTCCACGAGCCCTAGCTCCGTGAGCCACTCCTGTACTTCACCGGCGTTCCGCGCCCCGTGCCGCCCAGTGCCGTAGGCCTCGTACAGCTCGGTGGCGAGCGCGGCCAGCGGCGAGGAGACTGGCCCGGCGTCCACCACTAGGACGTCGTACCCCTTCTCACGCATCTTGGGCACCACACCAGCCAGCGCGAGCGACGACTTGCCCGAGCCCGACGGCCCGTACACGGTGACGCTCGGGCGCCCGCCCAGCAGGGCTCTGGTCACCTTCGCCTTGTCGTCGTCACGGCCGAAGTAGACGTCCACGTCGCACTCTTGGAAGGTCTTGAGGCTCCGGAAGGGCGACGGCGGCTCCACGATCTTCTCGAGTTCGGGGATGAGCCTCAGCACCGTGCTCGCGCGGATCACGAACGTCTGTTGGGCCTCGTTTCGCCCCCGCTGGGTCACCGCGACGAGGCCCACGACCGCACGGCCGCGGGAATCCCAGACAGGGCTGCCGCTGAAGCCCTCCTCGATGTAGGGCCTGGTCTCATCGGTCCGAGAGAGCTGTCGCCAGCCCTCCTCCGTCGGCCCGCCGAGGACTCCCCAGTACCAGGATCCACCCGGCCGTCGTCCCGTGAATCCGACGATGCCGACTCTTTTGTCCCAGGCGGTCGCGGGCTCGGCCAGGGCCAGCGGACGGCCGCCCGGTATCGCGCCCTGTACGCGCAGGACGGCGACGTCCCCGGTGCGATCGTCCTTCTCCTCGACGCAGTGTTCGACCTCGGCGGTCCAAGACCGCCCCGCCAGGCCCACGTCCAGCGGCATGTCCAGCGTGACCGGGGTCCCGGCCGCCACCCTCGCCGCGCCGTGTTCCTCCCCCGAGGCGTACGCCACCACATGGGCGCAGGTCAGCACGACGTCCGGTGCCAGGAGGAAGCCCGTGCCCACGGGCTCACCGTTCTGCCCCTTGATCCGGACGACCGATGAGACCAGCGCCTCGTCAGGCTCCTGCGGCTCCGCCCCCGTCACATGGCCTCCGTTTCACCACGGCCCAACAATCCCCACCGGCTCAACTTCTCACGAGTTATTGACCGTTGTCTCAGGATCGTCACTCCTGTTCCATGTGAGGGTCACAGAAAAGTTCGCCGCAGTGGCGGTGCTCGCGATGACCACATCGGCCTCGGCCGACAGCGACACCCCGAACTCCAGAGTGATCTCATCAGGCGCGTTGGCCAACCCCCGGAACCGTCCGACGAAGCTCTCCGCGACGGGCCGTACGGTGTCCAGCATCTCGCCGAACGATCTCTGGGCCCGCGCCACGGAACGGCCACCGCGACCCACCCGCACCAGGGATTCGTCCACTTCGCGGATCTGCACCCGTATTGTCTCTTCGCCACCGTCACGGAGGGGCACCTCAACTGTGTGGACCGGGCGTTCACTCATTGCGTCCTCCAGCACTCGGAAGCTGGAGAGCATAACGAATCCCGTGCACGGTTCGCCGGTGGAAGTCGTCGGCACGGCCCGCCTCGCGTTCCAGTTACTCACTCATGACATTCGAACATACAAGTGGTGAAGCCCCACCCGAGTCGGACTCGGTGGACGCGGCGCTTCCGGACGCCGGACCCCACCAACCCGAAAGGCACGTGCATGTCACGAGAAGGAGCACGACGCAAAACCGCACCGCACGGCTGAGCGCGCCCTGGCAGCGGTGGTGCTGCTGCCCGGAGGGTTCACCGCCTGGTCCCTCGGTCGGGTGACTTGTCCGCGAGGTCTCGGCTCCTCGTCGGAGTCACGGTAACGGTGACGGTCCGGCCGGCGATCTTGCCGAAGGCCGGGATGCCAAGGTTGCAGGTGATGGCCTGGCGGCTGCGTTCGTCGAGTTGGACCAGCTTGTCATCTGCGGCGGCAAGACTGACGCGCAGGCCCTCGGCCTCGCCAAGCCAGCCTTCTCGCTCGTTTCGGTGATCCAGTCGGTCAGGTTGTTGCGGATTCCCTCAAGCCGGGGCCGCTGAGCGGGGTCGACGCGAAAAACGGGGCGTCGCACGCGACTCTGACGATGGACATCGCTGCGCCCTGCATTAGAGTCCGTCTTCAAATGATCGTTCGATGATGGATCGTGGTGTCGTGATTTGTCGTCATGAACTGTCTGATGTTGAGTGGGAGTTGCTGGCTCCGCTGATACCGAGTGCTGGCAGAGGCCGGCCTCGCGCGGAGGACCGCAGGGTCATCAACGGGATGGTCTACAAGATCCGGACCGGGGTTTCCTGGCGTGACCTGCCGGAACGTTACGGCTCGTGGAAGTCGGTCTACACCCGCTTCCGCCGTTATGCCATCGCTGGAGTGTTCACCCGGGCCCTGCAGCAGATCCAGGCCCAGGCCGATGCGGCTGGTGACATCGACTGGCTGGTCCAGATCGACTCCACCATCATCCGCGCCCACCAGCATGCCGCCGCCACGGGGCGAAAAGGGGGAAGCACCGGGCGCACGAACCGGACGATCACGCCCTCGGCCGATCCCGCGGAGGCCTGACCACCAAAATCCATCTCGCCTGCGATGGCCGAGAAGCGTCGATTTCGCCGATCCGGGATTCACTGCTAAGTTGCCGCGCCGTCTTGAGGGTCCCTGCGGCGACGAGTCCTCGTGTACGCGCGGATCGGGCGTCGCCGCTCTGTGAGAATGACGGTGATCACGTGGGCTCTTGGGGGTGTGCTGCGTAGGCTTGTGGGGTCGTCGCGGTGGAGCCAGGGAAAGTGAGTGGAGCCCCCGGCGCTGCCTGATGGTGCGTCAGGAAAGTCAGCAAGTGGTCAGCATGAGTCCTGAAAAACCTGGGGACAGCTGCCTGAACTTGCGACTCGTTGTAGGGTGTGGAAACAGCCCTTGACCTGAAAAACGCAGGCAGGGAGCCTATGTCCAGGAGTAGCTCGATGATGCGAACAATATTCAAGTCCAAGATTCACCGGGCGACCGTGACCCAGGCCGACCTCCACTATGTCGGCTCCGTGACGGTCGACGCGGATCTGATGGACGCCGCCGACCTGCTGCCCGGCGAGCTCGTCCATATCGTTGACATAGACAACGGTGCCCGGCTCGAGACCTATGTCATCGAGGGTGAACGCGGCTCCGGTGTCATCGGGATCAACGGCGCGGCCGCCCACCTCGTGCACCCCGGTGACCTGGTCATCCTGATCAGCTACGCCCAGGTCGACGACGCCGAGGCCCGCGCGCTCGTGCCGAGCATCGTGCACGTCGACGCCGGGAACCGGATCGTGGCCCTGGGTGCCGACGCGTCGGCACCCGTGCCGGGCACCCGTACCGAGCGGAGCCCGCACGCGGTCCCCGCGCACGGCTGATCCCCCACCGTCCGCGTCCACCCAGCGAGGGAGCACCCGGCATGGCAGCAGAGAACCCCGCAGTCGAGATCCGTGACGACCGGGCGCACGGCAAGCTCGTGGCGTACGAGGACGGTGCGGCCGCCGGAGTCATCGCGTACTTCGTGATGTCCCCCGAGCCCGGTGCTCTCGTCGCCGTGCACACCGTCGTCCGGCCGGCGCACGAGGGCAAGGGCATCGCGGGTGCCCTGGCCGGGGAGTTCTACGCCATGGCGGCCCGCGAGGGCGTTCCGGTCGTCCCGCTCTGCCCGTACGTCGCGAAGTGGGCCCAGCGTCACCCCGAGCAGGCTCCCGTGGCTCCCGAGGAGCTCGTGCGGGGAGCGCGTCGGCAGCTCGGGTCGCATCCCGAGCTGCTCTGAAGGCCGACGCCTGACGGCCGACGGCCGGCACGGCCGGACGTGTGGACTCGGCAGGCGCGGGCAGCCGCACGGGGAGACGGTGGAGAAGAGATCCACGCGCCCGTTTCGCCGCTTTGGAGGCCCGAGATGACCCACCCGTTCCCCGACCCCGTACCGCCCGCGCCGACGCCCCCGCCCATGCCCGGTCCGCCGACGCCGGTGCCCTCCCCGCCTCCGGTGCCGCCGGGGCCCGTGCCTCCCGGCCCGGCGCCGGACCCGATTCCGCAGCCGCCGAGCCCGAACCCGGAGCCCGTTCCCGAGCCGGAACCCTCGCCCCAGCCCGCGGGATGAACCGCCGGTCCGGCGCTACCCCGCGGCCAGGGCCGCGTTCGCCCGCTCCGTGACCACGGTCAGGACGCGTCCGGCCGCGGCCAGGTCCTCGGCCGGCAGGTCCGCGTAGAGCCGGGCGGTGATCCCGGCCGTCCCGGTCCGGATCCCGTCCTGGAGGGCGCGACCGGAGGCCGTGAGCTCCAGGCGGGATCCGGCGTCCGCCAGCAGACCGTCCGCGACCAGGGAGTCGATCGCCGCTCCGGCGGTCTCCGCATCGGTCTTGAGCGTGCCGGTCATACGGTCCGTGAGCCGGGCCCGTTCCGTCGTCCCGCCGCTGTCGGCTGTGGCGTTGAGCGCCACGGCCTGGTGGAACGTCGTCCCGGACCTGGCCAGCAGGCTTTCGAGCAGGGCTCGCGTGGCATAGTGCGCCTGGCCGATGATCCGGCCGTCGACGGTCGTGGTGGTCATGGCTGCTCCTCGGGGTGTGATGGCTCGTTCAGCAGTGCCGTCAGCTCCCGGACGAACGACTCGGTCCCCGCCCCGCCGGCCCCGCCCAGCGGGGCCAGCAGACGGTCCATGAGCTCCCGCACGACCACGACCGCGCGCACGGCGACCGCCCGGCCCTCGTCGGTGAGGGCCAGGCGGACCGCCCGGGTGTCGGCGGGGTCCGGCGTGCGCTCGACGAAGCCGGCCGACTCCAGGGAACGGGCCAGCTTCGAGACGTAGAGGGGTTCGAGCCCCGTACGGTCCGCGAGCCCGCGCTGGCTGGGGCGCACACCGGCGTCGCGCATGCCGAGCAGCGATCCCATCAGCGAGTACTGCGCATGGGTCAGGCCCAGAGGCGCGAGCGCCCTGTCCACGGCGACGCGCCACTTCATGGACAGACGCCAGACGAGGAAGCCGGGCGTGGGTCCTTCAGGAGTGCTGCTCACGGATGGGCTGTCCATGAAAATAGAGTACATGGACATTATGTACATGGCTACTGAGTGCGCGGGACTCCCGTACCCAGCCCCGTCAGCGCGGCCGCGTGATCCAGCCCGCTCTCCTGCGCGACCGAGTCCAGCGACTGCGCGTCGCGCACCGGCACGAAGCGCACGCCCCCGCCGGGACCGCCGGCGAAGCCGTACACGGCGGGTCTGGGCAGACTGTTGTAGGCCCAGTGGGTCGAGAAGTAGTACGCGCCGGTGTCGTACAGGACCACGTAGTCGCCCTCCCGCAGCTCGGGCAGCTCCCGCCCGTGCGCCACGACGTCCCCGGCGAAGCAGCAGGGCCCCGCGATGTCCTGGACCATCGGCGGCCCGCTCCGGGGGCGCCCCTCCGCGTCGAACGCGCCGACCCGGAGCGGCCAGGCCTCGGGCATGAAGACCGTCCGGGTGGCGACCTGGGCGCCCGCATGGGTGAGCGCGATCCGGCTTCCGCCCGCGTCCTTCGTGTACTCCACGCGCGCCCCGATGAAGCCGTTCTTGGCGAGCAGGGACCGGCCGAACTCGGTGACCAGGTCGTAGCTGCCGTCGAACAGCCCGGGAACCGATGCCCTGAGGGCGGCCACGTAGTCGCCGAACGAGGGGCGGACCTCGTGGTCGGCGAAGTTGACCGGCAGGCCACCGCCGATGTCGAGGCTGGTGATCTGCCGGGCGCCCACCGCCCCGTTGATCTCCTCGGCCAGCCGGTACGTCTCGGCGATGCCCTCCGCGATGAGCTCCAGCGGGCAGCCCTGCGAGCCGACATGGGCGTGCAGCCGGGTCAGCCAGGGCCGCTCGGCGAACGCCCGTACGATCTGTTCGCGGACCCCGGGATCGCGCAGGGCCACGCCGAACTTCGACGTGGCCGTCGCCGTGCTCATCGCCCCGATGGAGCCCTCACCCACCTGCGGATTGATCCGCAGACCGACGCCGGACGCCGATCCGGGCGGGCGCAGTTCCCCGATGCGGCGGAGCTCGTCGAAGCTGTCGGCGTTCACGGCCACGCCGAGCGCCAGTCCCGTCCGGAGCTCGTCCCGGGTCTTGGCGGGGGAGTCCAGAACGATCTTCTCCGGGGCGAATCCCGCCTCTACGGCGAGCCGCAGCTCGCCCGGACTCGCCACCTCGCAGCCCATGCCGCAGTCGGCGAGCAGCCGCAGCACCGGGACGAGCGAGGCGGCCTTCGCGGCGAAGGTGTGCAGGACCCGCACGCCCGGTACGGCCGCGAAGGCCTCGTGCAGCGCGGTGACGGAGTCACGCACCCCGTCGGCGTCCAGGAAGCCGGCGACGGGCTGCCCCTCACTGAGCAGCCCTTCCGCGACAGCCTGGCGCACCGCGTCGCCGAACCGGTCCGAGGGCGTGGCGGACGGGCCGCCGAGGTCACTCGCAGGAGGTGTCGGAGTCATACGGCCAGTGTCGGTGAGAGGGGCCGCCGCGGTCCGGCGTATCGGTCAGGCGAGGAGCGGGACCACGGTCTCCCGGGTGCCAGCGCCCGGAGGTGAACGCGTGAGGAACCGGGTGCTCGTCGCGTCCTGATGCCGCGGACCCCGCACCTCCTGGAACGGGGGTGAGCAGCCGCGAAGGGGCCTCACCGCCGTCAGCCGGCGGCCGTCTCCGACCTGTCGCCGCCCCAGAGCGTGTGGAACGAGCCCTCACGGTCGGTACGCCGGTAGGTGTGCGCCCCGAAGAAGTCCCGCTGGCCCTGGGTGAGGGCCGCGGGCAGCCGGTCCGCACGCAGGCCGTCGTAGTACGAGAGCGCGGCGGCGAAGCCGGGAGTCGGCACCCCCTGCCGCACGGCCTCGGCGATCACGCTGCGCCAGTCGTCCTGCGCCGCCCCGATCTCCTGGGCGAACTGCTGGTCGGAGAGGAGGCCCGGCAGGTCCGGCCGGCTGTCGTACGCCGCCCTGATCCGGTCCAGGAACGCGGCGCGGATGATGCACCCGGCCCGCCAGACGGCCGCTACCGACCCGAGGCCGATGCCCCAGTCGTACGCCTCGCTGCCGGCCCGGATCTGGTGGAAGCCCTGGGTGTACGACACGATCTTGGACGCGTAGAGCGCCTGCTCCACCCGGTCGGCGAAGGCCGCGGCCTCGTCCTTGCCGAGCGGCACGGCCGACGGTCCCGGCAGGCCGCGGGCGGCCTCCCGCAGCTCCGCGTGCCCGGACAGGGAGCGCGCGAAGACGGCCTCGGCGATCCCTGACACCGGCACGCCCAGGTCGAGCGCGATCTGCACCGTCCAGCGGCCGGTGCCCTTCTGCTCCGCCCGGTCCTGCACGATGTCGACGAAGGGCCTGCCGGTGGCCGCGTCCTGGTGGGCGAGCACCTCCGCGGTGATCTCGATCAGGTAGGAGTCGAGCCTCCCGGTGTTCCAGCCGCGGAAGGTCTCGGCGATCTGCGCGGGGGAGTAACCGGCGACCGACCGCAGCAGGTCGTACGCCTCCGCGATGAGCTGCATGTCCGCGTACTCGATGCCGTTGTGGACCATTTTCACGAAGTGGCCCGCGGCGTCCGGCCCGATGTGGGTGGCGCAGGGGGTGCCGTCCTTCGCCTTCGCGGCGATCCTCTCCAGCATCGGGCCCAGCGAGGCGTACGACTCCTCGGAGCCGCCCGGCATGATGCTCGGCCCGTTCAGCGCGCCTTCCTCGCCCCCCGAGATGCCCACGCCGACGAAGTGGATCCCGCGCCCGCGCAGCTCCTTCTCGCGGCGCCGGGTGTCCTCGAAGTGGGCGTTGCCACCGTCGATGATGACGTCGCCCTCCTCCAGGAGCGGCGCGAACCCCGTGATCACGGCGTCGGTCGGCTCGCCCGCCTTCACCATGACGATCAGGCGGCGGGGGCGCTCCAGGGCGGCGACGAACTCCTGCGGGGAGTGCGCGGCGACGAAGGTGCCCTCGTCGCCGAACTCCTCGACCAGGGCGTCGGTCCTCGCGGTGGTGCGGTTGTGCACGGCGACGGTGAAGCCGTTGCGGGCGAAGTTCCGGGCCAGGTTGCGGCCCATCACCGCGAGTCCTGTGACGCCGATCTGCGCAGTGCCGCTCATCTGTGTGCTCCTGCAATCTGTTCGGGGGTGACGGAGGGTGACCGGTCAGGGGCGCGGGTGCCGCCGGCGGTGCGTTCAGTACGAGGCTTCTTCCCCGAAGAAGTCCTCCTCCTCGGGGATCACGTGCATCGCCGCCTCCTCGGCGGATGCGGCCGCACCGTCGATCCCGACGTCCTGGGCGGTCAGCGTGGCCGGAACATGGCCGTCGCCACCCTGTGTGAGCCGCCCGGCCCGGTCGGTGCCCACTTCCGTGTCGTAGAGCTCCCCGTCGCCGTCCACCAGATCCCCCGGTCCGTCGGCGGATCCGACGGTCTCGGGAACCTCCCTGGTCAGACGGCTGTCCAGGGACTCACCTGTGTGCTGTTCCGATGCGGTGGTGCCTTCGTCGTCGACCGCCCACGGCCGGTCGGGCGGGGAGTAGCCCTCGTCCAGGACATCGGTGATCCCGGTGGTGTCCAGGGTGTCCTCCACGTCGAGCAGGTCGGCGGGGTCCGAGGCCTCCGGTTCCTGAGGCTGGTAGACGTCGTCCCCCCGGTCGGTGTCGGTCATGGCGTGTCCCTTCGGTCCGGGGTGGATGGGTCGCCGCCGCGTCGCGGGGTGCCGGGGTTGGTCGCGCCCTTTCCGGGTCCCTGTATGCAATTCCACTCCGGTCCTGCCGGGGGCGCAACGGAAGGAGGCTCCCGATGGTTGTGACGGAGTTTTAGATGACAATGAAAATGATTATCGATAGCGTGTCTCCGGTCGGGCCGGGCAACCCCCTCCGAGGGGGTGACCTCTGCCTGCCCGCATTCCCAACGGCACTGTGAGAAGGGGGAGCTCGTGGCTCACCTGTTGGTGGTCGAGAGCTGGGTCGGATCGATGAGCAGGCTGCTGCCCCGGGCCCTGGGGGAGGGGGGCCATCACTTCACCTTCCTCACCCGTGACCTGCAGCACTACCTGCGCTCCGCACCCGAGGGAACGGACCATCCGCTGCTCACCGCCCGCAATGTCGTCACGGCGCCGACGAACGACGTCGACACGCTCCTTCCGCAGGCCGAGCGGCTGCACGCGGCGCTCCGCTTCGACGGAGTGATCACCTCCTGCGACTACTACCTGCCGACGGCCGCCCGCATCGCCGCCCGGCTCGGCCTGCCGGGCCCCGCGGCCGAAGCGATGGAGAACGCCTGCCGCAAGGACGCGACCCGCCGCATCCTGGACGCCGCAGGGCTTCCCGGGCCCCGCTTCGCGGTCTGTACGGACGCGGTCGCCGCCGCCGAGGCCGCCCAGGACATCGGCTACCCGCTGGTGGTCAAGCCGGTCGACCTCTGCGCGGGCATGCTCGTACGGCGCGTGGACGACCGGGACGCACTGGTCGCGGCCTGCGAGGCCCTCGCGGCCTTCCCCGTGAACGCCCGCGGCCAGCGGCGCACTGCGCACATCCTGCTGGAGGAGTTCCTCCAGGGGCCCGAGGTGAGCGTCGAAACCGTGTCGTACGCGGGCACCACCCATGTCGTCGGAGTGACCGACAAGAGTGTCGGAGGGGCGCCCGCCTTCGTCGAGACCGGGCACATGTTCCCGGCCGCCCTCGCCCCGGACGACCTCGCGGCCGCCGCGGCGACCGCCGTGCGGGCGGTGACCGCCCTCGGGCTCGACGACGTCGTGGCGCACACCGAGATCAAGCTGACCGCCGAAGGGCCCCGCGTGGTGGAGGTCAACCCGCGCCCCGCGGGCAACCGCATCACCGAGCTGGTCCGCCACGTCACCGGGATCGACCTTGCCGCGGCCTGCGTCGACGTGGCCCTCGGCCGGGCACCCGACCTCCGGCGGCGCGACACCGGACTGCGCAGCGCCGCCATCGGGTTCCTCGTCCCCGACACCCCGGGCACCCTCGTGTCCGTCGAGGGCGCCGCCGGGATGCGGGACGCCGACGGCGTGCTCGAGGTCCAGCTGGCCGAGCCCGGACGGAAGGTCGAGGCGGCGGACAGCAACAACGCCTACCTGGGACACATCATGGCCGGCGACGCCACCGGGCTGGGCGCCCGGGACCGCGTCGAGTCGCTGCTCGCTGCGGTGCGCCCCCGGCTGGTGCTGTCGTGAACGCCGCCCCGCGCACGGACGCCCCCACCTTCGACGGGCTCGTGGACCGGGCCCTGGCGGGGGAGCTGGGCCCCGACCCGCGTACCCGCCGCATCGCCGTCGCCTTCACGACGTCCCAGGCCGTACGGCACGACGGGCGGAGCGGCGGATACCGCAACGAGGTCCTCAGCCTCCGCCTCGACCGGGCCGTCGGCTCCTGTTCCGTCGAACCCGGCTCCCTGCCCGGCGGGACGGTCGAGGACTGCGCCGGAGCCGACGTGGCCGGGCTCCTCGCCCATCCGCTGACGGCGGTGCGGGTCGCGGCGCTGGACGCTTATCTGATGGACGTACGGCCCCACACCCCGGCCCACGGGGCGGAGCCGGTGACCGTGCCCGCGGGCACCTCGCTGGAGCGCTCCCGGGCGCGGGCGGCGGCCGTCGTCGACCTGCTGGACACAGTCGCGCCCGGCGGCACCGTCCTCGTCGTCGGAGTCGTGAACTCCCTCCTGGCCGAGCTGCGTTCGCGCGGTCTCACCGGCCTTCCGTGCGACCTGAAGGGCGGCACCACCGAGTGGGGCGAAGCCGTCGGCACGGACGCCCTGGCGGAGATCGGGCGCTGCGACGCCGTGCTGGCCTCCGGCATGACGCTCGGCAACGGGACCTTCGATCCGCTGCGGCAGCACGCCCTGGAGCACGGCAAACCCCTGGTCATGTTCGCCCAGACCGGCAGCGCGGTGCTGCCCCGCTTCCTCGGCTCCGGGGTGAGTGCCGTGTGCGCGGAGCCCTACCCCTTCTTCTGGCTCGACGGCGGACCCGGCACCATCCACCGCTACCGCGCGGACGACGGAGGCACCTCGTGACCACCGCATCGCCGCACACACTCGCCCCCAACCGCGAACTCCTCGCGCTGCTCGGCCGCACACCACTGGCCAGGATCACGACCGGACTCCCCGGCCCCCACCCCGGCTTCTGGGCGAAGCTGGAAGGCCACGCCGTCGGCGGCATGAAGGCGCGGGCCGCGGTGTCCATGCTCCTGGGCGCCGAGGAACGCGGCGAACTGCTCCCCGGGGCACCGGTGGTGGAGTCGACCTCCGGCACCCTCGGCATAGGGCTCGCCTTCGCCGGGCAGGCCCTCGGCCACCCGGTCGTCCTGGTCGGCGACAGCGAACTGGAGCCCTCCATGCGCCAGTTGCTGCGCGCGTACGGGGCCCGGCTGGAGCTCGTCGACCGCCCGGCACGCCTGGGCGGCTGGCAGGGCGCCCGCCTGGAACGGCTACGCGACCTGCTCGGCCGGCTCCCCGGCGCGTACTGGCCCGACCAGTACAACAACCCCGACAACACCGCCGGATACGCCTCGCTCGCTGCCGAACTGGCCACCCAGCTCGACCACCTGGACATCCTCGTGTGCAGCGTCGGCACCGGCGGACACAGCGCCGGAATCGCCGGACCGCTGCGCAGGCACTGGCCGGCGCTGCGCCTGATCGCCGTCGACTCCACCGGCTCCACCATCTTCGGGCAGCCCGCCGCCCCCCGGCTGATGCGCGGACTCGGCAGCAGCATCCACCCGCGCAACGTCGCCTACGACGCCTTCGACGAGGTGCACTGGATCGGTCCGGCCGAGGCCGCCGACGCCTGCCGGCGCCTCGCCCGGGGCAACTTCGTCAGCGGAGGCTGGAGCACCGGCGCCGTCGCACGCGTCGCCGCGTGGGCCGCCCGCACCCATCCCGGAGCCGCCGTCGCCACGGTCTTCCCCGACGGACCGCACCGCTATCTCGGCACGGTCTACGACGACGACTTCGCCACCGCCCACGGGCTGGAACCGCACCTCGCGGCGACCCAGCCCGTCGACCTCGCGCACCCGCGCGCCGCGCAGGCCGGCGGCTGGGCCAGGTGCACGGCCGTCACCGACCCGCTCGCAGAACGTCCGGAGAGGCAGCCGTGAAGGTCACCCAGCACACCGTGCGGCTCGTCCTCGCCGAGCCGCTGCGCATCTCCCGCTCGACCATGGCGGCCCGCGACGCCGTGCGGCTGACCCTCGCGCACGAAGGAATGAGCGGGCACGGTGAGGCCGTCACCAGCGTCTTCTACGGCCTCGACACCCCGACCCTGCAACGGCTCGTCGCCGGGGCCGCCGAGCGGCTCGCCCGCTTTCCCGGACCGGAGACCGCACTGCACGCCCTGCGCGTCGGCGAACTCACCGCCCCGGACACCCCCGCCGCGGTCATCGCCGCCGTCGAGGCGGCGCTCCTCGACCTGGTCGGCAAGCGCACCGCCACCGCCGTCCACCGCTTCCTCGGTTCCCCCGAGGCACCACGGGTCGCCACCGCCCGCACCATCTCGCTCACCTCCCCCGGCCGGGCGGCCGCCCACGCCCGCCGGCTGGCCGACGCGGGATTCTCCGTCATCAAGATCAAGGCGGGAGACCAGGACGAGGAGGGAGACCTGGACCGGGTGCGCGCCGTCCGCGCGGCGGCACCGGCCGCCCGGCTCCTCCTCGACCCCAACGGGGCCTGGTCCGCCGGACAGGCGCGCGCGCTGCTGCCCCGGTTCGCCGAACTGGGCGTCGAGGCCGTGGAACAGCCCCTCGCGCCCGGCGACCCGGAGGCCCTCGCACGCCTCGCGGCCCGCTCGCCCCTGCCCGTGATCGCGGACGAGGACGCCGTCACCTACGAGGACGCGCGCCGACTGGCGGGACGCGTCCACGGGATCAACGTCAAACTCGCCAAGTGCGGCGGCGTCCACGCCGCCCTGCGGATCGCCGCCCTGATCGAGGGCAGCGGGACCGACCTGATGCTCGGCTGCCTGACGGCCAGCACCCTCGGCATCGCCCCGGCCGTCCATATCGCCGGCCGCGCCCGGTGGACCGACCTCGACGGGCACCTCCTGCTCGCCCACGACCCCTGGACCGGCATCGGCGGCAGCGACGGCTTCGTCGGGGCGTCCGCGCAGCCGGGACTGGGCGTACGGCCCCGCGCCGAGACGGCCGAACCCCGTGCCGCCGGGACCGCCGGCCCCCGGGACGTGGCGTCATGAGGACCTGGCACGAAATCCGCAGCTTCCCGCTCGCCATCCGCCTCCTGCTGGTCAACCAACTCGGCGTCAACACCGGCTTCTACCTGCTCATCCCCTACCTCGCCACCCACCTCGGCGACGATCTGGGCATGTCGGCCGCCGTCGTCGGCATCGTGCTCGGCGTACGCAACCTGAGCCAGCAGGGCCTCTTCCTCATAGGCGGCTCGGCCGCGGACCGGCTCGGGGCCCGCGGCGTCATCATCGCCGGCTGCGCGATACGCACCGTCGGATTCGCCCTGTTCGCGCTCGGCGACGGACTGCCGGTCCTGCTCGCCGCGTCCGTGCTCAGCGGAGTGGCCGGGGCCCTGTTCAACCCCGCCGTCCGCACCTACCTCGCCCAGGAGGCGGGGGAGGAGCGCAGGGCCGAGGCATTCGCGCTCTTCAACGTCTTCGCGACCACCGGCGCCCTCATCGGCCCGCTCCTGGGCAGTGCCCTGCTCCTCGTCGACTTCCGCGCCTCCGCACTCACCGCAGCCGCGATCTTCGCCGTCCTCACCGTCGCCCAGACCCTGGCGCTCCCCGCCCGCGACGTGCCACCGGCCAGGAGCACGGTCGTCGCGGACTGGCGGGAGGTCGTCGGCAACCGCGCCTTCGTCGCCTTCGCGCTGGTCATGGTCGGCATGTTCACGCTCGAGAACCAGCTCTACCTGCTGCTGCCCGACGGAGCCCGGCAGGCCACCGGCTGGGACGGCGCGGCCGGCCTCGTCTTCCTCGTCGGCACGCTCGCCGGCCTCACCCTGCAACTGCGCCTCACCCGCGCCCTCAAGAAGCGCGGCAGCCGGGCCCGATGGATCGCCGCCGGACTGGCCCTGATGGCGCTGGCCTTCGGGCCGCCCATGCTGACGGCCGGGACCGCCGCACCCCCGGACGGGCCCGTGGACGCCGTGCTGCGCGCCCTGCCCGTACTGGCCGGAGCCCTCCTGCTCCACCTCGGGATCATGACCGCGCAGCCGTTCGTCATGGAACTGATCCCCGGCTTCGGCCGGTCCGAGCTGACGGGCACGTACTTCGGGATCTTCTACGCGATGTCCGGCATCGCGGCCGCCGTCGGCAACACGGCCGTCGGCTGGGCCATGGACGCGGCACAGCGCGGCGGGGCGGGCAACGCCGTCGTGCTCCTGCCCTGGGCCTGCTGCCTGTTCCTCGGACTCGCCTCCGCGGGCGGAGTGGCCTGGCTGCACCGGATCGGCACCCTGCCCCCGGCCCGCCGCACACCCGTGCCGGTGACGGCATGAAGGGCCGGCAGGGAAACCTGCTCACCGATCGTCCGGAGCTGTACGAGGCCCGCTTCCCCGACCCCGCACGGCTCGCCGCACGCTGGGCCGAGGACTGCCTGCGACGCCACGGGGCCGGCCCCGCGGTCCTGGACCTCGGCTGCGGCACCGGCCGCGACGCCGCGTACCTCCACCGGGCCGGACGCCGTGTCACAGGCGCCGACCTCTCCGGGACGATGCTCGCCCACGCCCGCGTCCACCACCCCGGTCCGGTCTACGCCCGGGCCGATCTCAGTGGGTTCGATTTCGGACAGCGGGCCTTCGACGCCGTGGTGTGCCTCGACAGTTCGCTGTTGTACTGCCACACGAACGAGCAGCTCGACGGATTCCTGACGTCCTGCCGCCGCGCCCTGGTGCCCGGCGGTCTGCTGGTCGCGGAGATGCGCAACGGCGCGTACTTCCTCGGCCGGGACGAACCTCCCACCACCCCCGCCGTCTCCGCGTTCACCTGGCACGGCACCACGTACTGCTCGACCACCGCCCTCCACCTGGACCGCGGCGCCCAACTCCTGCTGCGCACCCGCAGCTGGGAGGCGGACGACGGCACCCCGCCCGTCGAGGAGCGGTCCGCGTGGCGGCTGCTGTTCCCCCAGGAACTGCGCCACTTCCTCACTTCCCACGGCTTCGAGGTCCTCGGTCTGTACGACGGCCCGGGGCCGCGCACCGAACCACCGTGGCAGCCCGGCTCCGAGCCCGGCAGCGCGGCCGACGGCGACCGGCTTCATCTCGTGGCCCGGTCCACTCATCAACAGGAGATCACCTGTGTCCGACCCGACTGACTCGTCGACGCGTTTCCCCGGCCTGCGCAGACGCGGCTTCCTCGCGGCCGCAGGAGGCGCGGCCGGCCTCGGCGCGCTCGCGCTCGCCGGATGCGCCGGCGAGCGCCCGGCCGCGAGCGGCACCGGCAAGGGCGACGGCACCCCGCGGCGCGGCGGACGGCTGCGCGCCGCGTTCGCCGGAGGGGGCGCGAGCGAGACCCTCGACCCGCACCTGGGCAACCTGTTCGCCGACGCCGCCCGGAGCAAGGCCCTCTTCGACAAGCTCGCCGACTACGCCGCCGACCTGTCCGCCAAGCCGCGGCTGGCCGAGAAGTGGGAGCCGAACGCCGCGCTCGACCGCTGGACGGTCACCCTGCGGCAGGCCGACTTCCACGACGGGAGGCCGGTCACCGCGGCCGACGTCCTGTACAGCTACCGCCGCATCGCCGACCCGCGGAAGGCGTATCGCGCCCGCGCGTCCCTGGAACCCATCGACCTGTCGGCCAGCCGGGCCACCGGGACGCGGACCGTGGAGTTCGTACTCAAGCGACCGACGGCCGAATTCCCCAACGTACTCGCCGCGTTCGGCACCTACATCGTTCCGGAGGGCGCCACCGACTTCGACCGGAAGCCGGTCGGCTCGGGACCGTTCCGCTTCGTCTCCTTCGCCCCCGGCCGCTCCACCGTCCTGCGGCGCTACGAGGACCACTGGGACGGAGCCCCCCACCTCGACGAGCTCGAATTCGTCGTCGCCAACGAGGAGTCCGCCCGCATCAACGCCCTCCTCGGCGGCCAGGTCGAGTACGCGCACGAGCTCAACCCCGCCACCGGCCGCGCCCACGAGAAGGCCGGCAGCATCGAGATCGTCCGGCTCCGGAACAGCGCCATGCAGGCCTTCGCCATGAAGACGGACCGGCCGCCCTTCGACGACCCCCTGGTCCGCGAGGCCTTCTTCCACATCGCCGGACGCAAGGAACTCGTGGACGGCGCCCTCTCCGGCGCGGGAGAGATCGGCAACGACCTCTTCGGCAAGGGGTACGAGTACTACGCGGACGAACTCCCGCAGCGTGAACAGGACATCGACCGCGCCCGCCACCTGCTCAAGCAGGCCGGGGCGGAAGGTCTGAAGGTCACCCTGGACACCTCCGCCGTCGCCGCGGGCTTCACCGAGGCCGCCGGGATCTTCCGCGACCAGGCGGCACGCGCCGGGGTCACCGTCAGCGTGCGGATGGGCAGCAAGGACTCCTACTGGAAGGACATCCTCGACTCCGGCACCCTGTGCTGCTACCGGTCCGGAGCCATGCCCATCGAGTCGCACATCTCCCAGCGGCTCCTCACCGACTCCACCACCAACGCCACCAAATGGCAGGACAAGAGCTTCGACACGCTCTACCAGCAGGCCCAGTCCACCAAGGACAGGACCGAGCGGGGCGCGCTCTACGGGCGGATGCAGCGCCGGCTGCACGCCGAGGGCGGGTTCCTCGTCTGGGGCTTCGGGGACTGGATCCTGGGCATCGCACCCTCCGTACGGGGCGTGGCACGCGAGGCACCCGCCAACACCCTGGACTGGGCGCGCTTCGACAAGGTCTGGCTGGCGTGAACGGACTGCGTTCCTGGATCGCCCGGCGGCTGCTCCTCGGCGTGGCGCAGACCGTGGCCGTCGTGCTGCTGGTCTTCGCGCTCACCGAGGCGCTGCCGGGCGACGCCGCCGTGGCCTTCGCCGGTGACCAGCCCGACCCGGAACGCATCGCGGCCGTCCGCGAGGCGATGGGACTCGACCGGCCCGCCCACGTCCGGCTCGGCGAGTGGGTCACGGGGCTGCTGCACGGCGACTTCGGGACCTCCCTCACCTCGGGGCGGCCCGTGTCCGGCTTCCTCGCGGACGGTTTCGGGCCCACCCTGCTCCTCGCGACCGTCACCGTGCTGCTCCTGGTCCCCGTGGGCGTCGGCCTCGGTGTCCTCGCCGCCCGCCGCGAAGGGCGCCTCACGGACCGGCTGATCAGCTCGGCGACCCTCGGTGTCTACGCGGTCCCCGAATTCGCCCTCGGGGTCCTGCTGGTGACCGTCTTCGCGCTGCGGCTCGGCTGGTTCCCGCCGACCGCGGTCGGCTACGGCACCGACCTGCTCGCCCACCCGGCCGCACTCGTCCTGCCCGTCCTGGTGCTGCTCGCCCGGCCGGTCTGCTCGCTCGCACGGCTGGTGCGGGCCGGAATGATCGACGCGCTCGCCGCCCCGTACACCGCCCAGGCCGAGCGATACCACATCCCCGGCGCCCGCATCCGGTACGCGCACGCGCTGCCCAACGCCCTCGCTCCCGCAACCCAGCAGCTCGCCCGCACCATCGACTGGCTGCTGTGCGGCGTCATCGTCGTGGAGGCCCTCTACGTGATCCCCGGACTCGGCACCGTCCTCATGAACGCCGTGGCCGACCGCGACATCCCCGTGGTGCAGGGGCTGGCCGTGGTCTTCGGCGTCGCCACCGTCGTCCTCAACCTCGGCGCCGACCTCGTCACCCACCGCCTCGCGCCGAGGTCGGAGGTGGCGGCGTGAAGCGGCCGGGGAGGTACGCGCTCGGGGCGGCCGTCGCCGGGGTGCCGCTGGGCCTCGCCGTACTCGGGCCGTTCCTCGTGGGCGAGCCCACGGCCCGCGCCGCCTCCTTCACCCTAGGCAGCGGCCACTGGCTCGGCACGGACTTCGTCGGCCGCGACGTCCTGGACCAGGTGCTGCTCGGAGGCCGGCCAGTTGTCCTGGTCGCGCTCGCCGCCACGGCCCTCGCCTATCTCGTCGCCCTGCCGGTCGGGCTGATCAGCGCCCTCACCCACCGCAGGTGGCTGGAGGAATCCCTGATGCGTCCGCTGGACGTGCTGCTCGCCGTGCCCTCGCTGCTCATGCTCCTGCTCGTCGCGGCGGCCTTTCCGCCCGGTGCCGTCGGACTCGCCCTGCTGGTCGCCTTCGTCTCCGTCCCGGACGCCGCCCGCATCGTGCGCGCGGCCGCCGCGGAGGCCGGCTCCCGGCCCGCCGTGGAGGCGCTGCGGATGCAGGGGGAGAGCTGGTGGCGGCTGGCCGTCGGCTACGTCGGGCGGTCCATCCTGCGGACCCTGGCCGCCGACGCGGGGATCCGGCTGACCGGAGTGCTCTACCTGGTCGCCACCGCCGCGTTCCTCGGCATCGGGGTCGCCCCGGACGCCGCCGACTGGGCCGTGATGGTGGACCGCAACAGGACCGGGCTGTTCATCCAGCCCTGGGCGGTCGTCGTCCCCGCCCTCCTCATCGTCGCGCTGACCATGGGCAGCAACCTGCTCGTGGACGCCGCCATGGAGGAGCGCGCCGCCGGCGCCCGCGCCCCGAGCGACCGCACCACGGGCCACCGCGTCCGGAGCGAACCCGACCCCAGCACCCCCACCCCGCCCCGGAAGGGCCGACGCCCATGACCCAGGACCCCGTGCTCGCCGACATCACCGGGCTGACCGTCGAGGTCGGCGGACAGGTGCTCGTCGACCGGGTCAGCCTCCGCATCCGGCCCGGCACCGTCACCGCACTCGTCGGCGCGTCCGGCAGCGGCAAGACGACCACCGGTCTCGCCCTGCTCGGCGAGTACCCCGCCGGAGCCCGGGTCACGGGGGAGGTGACGGTCCACGACACGCGGATCGGCTACATCCCCCAGCACCCCGCGGCCGTACTCAACCCGGCCCGCCGCATCGGCGCCCTGCTGTTCGACATGGCGCGGCAGCAGGTGCGCGACCTGCCCCGCTCCCGCCGTCGAGCCGCGGCGCGACAGCGCGTGACCGAAGCGCTCACCGACGCCCAGCTCCCCGACGCTGACCTGCTGCTGCGCAGGTACCCGCACCAGCTGTCCGGCGGCCAGCAGCAGCGCGTCGTCCTCGCGCAGGCCCTCCTGCTCGGCGCCCGCGTCATCGTGGCGGACGAGCCCACGACCGGGCAGGACACCCTGACCAAACGCCGCATCGTCGACCAGCTGGCAGCGGTGGCCGGCCGGGGCATCGCCGTGCTGCTGCTCAGCCACGACCTCGACGTCGTACGTGAACTCGCCGACGAGGTGCTCGTGATGCGCGGCGGCCGGGTGGTGGAGCACGGTCCCGTACACCAGGTGCTCGACGAGCCTGTCCACCCCTGGACCCAGGAGCTCCTCGCCGAGCCCCGGACCGTGCCGTACGTGGAGCACGGCGGAGCCGGTCCGCAGGTGCTGCGCGTCGACCGGCTCGTCGCCCACCACCGGGCGGGCGGCACCCGCGTCCCGGTGCTGCGGGTCGCCGGGCTCACCCTCCGTACGGGTGAATGCCTCGCCGTCGTCGGACGCTCCGGCAGCGGCAAGACCACCCTCGCCCGCTGCCTCGCCGGACTCCACCGCGACCACCGGGGACAGGTGCTGCTCGACGGTGCGCCCCTGCCTCGCAGCCTGCGCGACCGGAGCCGCGAGCAGCTCGCGGCCGTGCAGTACGTCTTCCAGGACGCCCGGTCCGCCTTCGACGAGCACCGGCCCGTCCTGGACCAGGTGGCGCGCACAGCGGTACGGCTGCGCGGCGCCGGCCGTGAGGAAGCGACGGCGGAGGCCCGGCAGACCCTGGCGGACCTCGGCCTGGGCGACGACCTCGTACGCAGGCTTCCCGCCCGGCTGTCCGGCGGCGAACTCCAGCGTGCCGCCCTCGCCCGTGCCCTCCTGGCCCGCCCCCGGGTCCTGGTGTGCGACGAGATCACCTCCGGGCTCGACCCGGTCACCCGGCGTTCCCTGCTGGACCTGCTCGCCGTACTGGTCCGGCAGCGGGACGGGCTCTGTGTCGTGCTGATCACGCACGACCTGGACACCGCCGCCCAGGCCACACGCATCGCCGTGCTGGACGGCGGCGAGGTGGTGGAACAGGGGGACAGGGAGCAGATCCTGACCGCTCCGGAGCACTCGTTCACCGTCTCCCTGCTCAGGGCGTCCGCCCGCTGGGGAGCCGCCGTACGACCCTGAAGCGGAACCGGACCACCCCACCGGACGTACACTCGGCCCCATGGGTCGCATCGGTGTCATCGGAACGTGCCTGCACCAGGCCGTCCTCGGCGCGCCCGCGAACTGCCGCATCGCCCCGCACGGGCACGGCTAGCGTTCTTCGGCGGTCCCTGACCGGGGCACGGCCCCGTCGCACTGCTCCCGCCACGCGTACCGCCCAGCGCGCAGCACCTCACCCATCGCACGCGCTCCACTTCACCACCGCAGCCCCGGCGCACGCCGTCGCTGCGCTCCGGCGACGGCCGCCCGCGGCCCGAGCCCTTCGAAGGGATCATCTTGAAGCTGAGCGAGCTGCTGGCCGGGGAGGCCCACCACATCCTCCAGGGCGACCCGGACACGACCGTGATCACCGCGGGGACGACCTTCGACGCGGACCGGGTCGTGCCGGGATCCGTGTTCATCGCGGTGCCCGGGCACGTGGAGGGCGGACCCGGCGCGGTGGCCCCGGCCGTCGCCAGGGGCGCGGCCGCGGTCGTCGTGGACGACAGCTGCGTGCTGCCCACGATGGAGGGGGACGTCTGTGTCGTGCGCGTACCGGACACCCGTACGGCGGCCGCGGTCGTCGCCTCGCGCTACTTCGGCGAGCCGGGCCGGCAGATGGACATGGTGGCCATCACCGGCACCAACGGGAAGACCTCGGTCTCGTACATGGTCGAGTCCGTGCTGCGGATCTCCGAGGGTGCGCGGGCCGGGGTGATCGGCACGGCCGGCAGCCGGATCGGCGACGAGCTGATCCCGATGCCGCAGTCGGTGCTGACCACGCCGGAATCGCCCGACCTGCAGTACCTGTTGGGGTGCATGCGTGACCGCGGCGTGGGCAGCGTGGTCCTGGAGGCCACGTCGATGGGTCTGCTGACGCACCGGGTGGACCGCACCTTCGTCGACGTGGGGGTCTTCACCAACCTGAGCCAGGACCACCTGGACGACCACGGCACGATGGAGCACTACCGCGACGCGAAGCTGCGGCTCTTCCAGGGGCTCTGCCGGCGCGCCGTGGTCAACGCCGACGATCCGGTGGGCGCCTCCATCGAGGCGATGATGCCCGGCGCGGTGACCACGTACGCCCTCGACACCGAAGCCGACTACCGGGCCACCGACCTGATCGTGGACGCCTCGGGTACCCGGTTCACCCTGCACCACGACGGCCGCAAGTACCCGGCGGCCATCCCCTCACCGGGCAGGTTCTCGGTGGCCAACGCCCTCGCCACGGTCGCGGCCTGCCACCTCCTTGGACACGACCTGGCCGGGCTGGTCGCCGCACTCGAACGGATGCCGCAGATCCCGGGCAGGTTCGAACGCCTGACGACGGCGCAGGGCACCTCGGTGATCGTGGACTACGCGCACTCCCCGGACTCCCTGAACAAGGTCCTCAGCACCATCCGGGGTTTCGCACGGGCCCGGGTCATCACCGTCTTCGGCTGCGGAGGGGACAGGGACACCACCAAGCGGGCCGAGATGGGAACGATCGCCGGCACCCACTCCGACCTGTGCGTCCTCACGTCGGACAACCCCCGTCACGAGGACCCCGAGGCCATCCTGGACGAGGTCGCACCAGGCATCGAGGCGACCGGCACCCCGTTCGAGCGATGCGCCGACCGCCGCCAGGCCATCAGCTTCGCCCTGTCCGAGGCAGGTCCGGACGACATCGTGCTGATCGCCGGCAAGGGCAGCGAACCGCACCAGATCGTCGGCGACGAGCTGCTTCCGTTCAGCGACATGGCCACCGTGCGTGAATGCGCCCGGTCCAAGGGCCTGCTGTAGGTCCCGCCGGGGCGCATGCACCCCCATTCCCCAGCATCTGCTGCTGGTGGCCCGCCGCACGGTCCTTGCCGGCCCGGATCCCGTATCCACGGCGAACGACCGCACGAATGTGGCTCCTGGCGGGCAGCGCCCGCGCCGCGGGAACTGCCGGTCCCCGATTCACATCGGATGTGCGTCGGCGGACGCGATTTTGGTGTTGGCCAGGACCGGACGCCTGGTGAAAGGCTGACACCGCGCCGCCCGAAGGGTGGTGGAAGGCGAGACGGGGGAGCGCGGATGACGGTGTTCAGGCCGAGGCCGGGAGCGGTCCGGGGACGGCGGACCGCACGCGACCCCGCAGTCGTCGTGCTGCGCGGAATCCCGTACGCCGCACCGCCGTTCGGCGCCCGCCGGTTCCGGGCCCCGCGTCCTGCCGCCGCCTGGGACGGCATCCGGGACTGCGTCGCGTTCGGACCCGTCGCCCCGCAGTCGGCCGACCTGCCTGGAGCACCGGGCTGGTCACCCGGCGACGAGGACGTCCTCAGCCTCAACATCTGGACCCCGGGCGGAGCCGGCGACGCGCTTCCGGTGCTCGTCTGGATCCACGGCGGCGCCTACGTCTTCGGCTCCTCCGCGCAGCCCGACTTCGACGGCACCGCCCTGGCCGGCCAGGGGCTCGTGGTCGTCACGCTCAACTACCGCCTCGGTTTCGAGGGGTTCGGCCACGTCCCGCCCGGCGCCGGCGGGGAGTCCTGTCCGGAGAACCGGGGCCTGCTCGACCAGATCGCCGCCCTGGAGTGGGTGCGGGACCACATCGCCGCGTTCGGCGGGGCCGCCGACAACGTCACCGTGGCCGGACAGTCCTCCGGAGCGACAGCGGTGGCCTGCCTGATGGCGATGGACCGGGCCCGCGGCCTGTTCCGCCGCGCCATCGCCCACAGCGCCGTGAACTCCTGCGCCTCGCCGGAATCCGCCGCCCGCACGACAGGGGAGGTGGCTGCCGCGGCGGGCGTGCCGGCCACGTACGACGGCCTGCTCTCCGCCTCCCCGGGCGCCCTCGTCGAGGCCTCGGACGCCGTGGCCGACGGCTACCGCCGCGACCCCGCATCGGGACAGCGCCACTACGATCCGGCCATCTACGGACCCGTGGCGGGCGGCGACACGCTTCCCCTGGACCCGCTCACGGCATGTGCCGGCCGCCGCGCGGCCGATGTGGACCTGCTGGTCTGCCACACCACCGAGGAGTACTGGCTGATGGACGCCGTCGGCAGCAGCGCGAAGATCACCACGGAGGAGCGACTCGCTCTCTTCGCGGCGGACTTCCAGCTGCCGCCCGCGCTGCTGGACGCCTACCGCACGCTCATGCCCGGCGCTCCCGTACTCGATGTGTTCCTCGCCGTGTACGGGGACATGCTGTTCGGCGAGTACAGCAGCCGACTCGCCGAATCCCATGCGCGGGCCGGCGGCCGGGCCTTCCTGTCCCGGTTCGCCCGGCAGCGCGGTGGCTCGGGGGAGCAGGTCCGGGCCTGGCACTGCGCGGACATCCCGTTCGCCTTCGGCAACCTCGACGAAGAGAGCGTGCACTTCCTGACCGGAGGACCTCCGGCTCCTGACGACCACGACCTCTCGAAGCGCATGATGCGCGCCTGGGCCGAATTCGCCGCCACGGGCGATCCGGGCTGGCCGCCGGTCGGTGGTTCCACCGGTGCGGTGAGGGTCTGGGACACGGCCGGCGGAGACGCCGTGGGCGCGGAAGGGGCGTTCCGGGCGCCCTGGCGGGCCGCCGGACTCCCGTTGCCGGTGCCCTGACGGCCTGTCGGCAGCCCAGGCTACTGAGGGCGATCCTCCTCGGTGCCGACGCTCCCGCAGGCGCCCAGCAGCAGTGCGAGCGCACCGGCCAGGGCGCCGGTGAGCCCGGCTCTCAGCTGCCTACGGCATGATCCGGCCATTGCCTGTCCCTCACGGTGCTTCCGGTGCCTGTTTCCTGTGATAGTAGGACCGCTGACGGTTCGCGGGATGAGTACACCTGCTCAACTGGTCCGTCATTGGCATGGACCTGCCTAGCCTCACTGGACTACAGTCCCTTGCGACTCCTCTGAGAGCGCTCTCATCGACGGCTCCCCGTGCTCTCGGACGCTTTCTGTTCCACCCCCACGATGCTGGAACAACAGAAGGGCCACTCCCTTGAGACACACGACGATGGTGCGGACCGGTCTCTCCGCACTGCTCATCATCGGCACCTGGGCGACCGCCGGCCTCACCCAGGCCGCGGCTGCCGATTCCCCCTCGGCGGCCGAACCGAAGGCCTCCGCGGGCCTGATCACGGCCATGCAGAAGGACCTGGGTCTGACGAAAAGTCAGGCCGAGGCCAGGCTCACCGCGGAGAAGAAGGCGACGGCTTTGCAGGGCGCCGCCAGGAGCGCGGCAGGAGCCTCGTTCGGCGGCTCCTGGTTCGACGCGGACAGCGGCAGGCTGACGGTCGCCGTCACCGACGGTGCGCAGGCCCGTTCGGTCCGGGCGACCGGTGCGGACGTCCGCCTGGTCGACCACACGGCACGGCAACTCGATGCCACCAAGAGCCGGATCGACGCTCTTGCCGCACCCAGCGGTGTGAGCAGCTGGCACGTCGACCCCCGGGCGAACAGCGTCGTGGTGAACGTCGTCGCCTCCGAACAGGGTGACAACGATGTCCGCGCGTTCGTCGCGAAGGCCCGCGAGGCGGGCCCGGTCACGGTGAAGCAGACCTCCGAGGCTCCGCAGACCTTCGCCGCCGGAACGGTCGGCGGCGACCCCTACTACACCGGCAACGTCCGCTGCTCCATAGGGTTCTCGGTGCACGGCGGATTCGTCACGGCCGGGCACTGCGGCCAGACGGGCGCGGCGGTCAGGGGCTGGGACGGCTCCGCCATCGGCAACTTCCAGGGATCGTCCTTCCCGGAGAACGACTACGCCTGGGTGAACGTGGGCGCCGGCTGGTGGACCGTCCCGGTCGTCCTCGGCTGGGGAACCGTCTCCGACCAGCTGGTCCGCGGCTCCAACGAGGCTCCGATCGGTGCCTCGATCTGCCGCTCCGGTTCCACCACGCACTGGCACTGCGGCAACGTGCTGGCCAAGAACGAGACCGTGAACTACAGCCAGGGCGCCGTCCGTCAGATGACCAAGACCAGTGTGTGCGCGGAGGGTGGTGACTCGGGCGGCTCGTTCATCAGCGGCGACCAGGCGCAGGGTGTCACCTCGGGCGGCTGGGGCAACTGCAGCAGCGGCGGCCAGACCTGGTACCAGCCGATCAACGAGATCCTCAACCGCTACGGGCTGACGCTCCACACCGCCTGACGCTCCACACCGTTTCCACGCACGCCGGAACGCTCGGTACCGCACGACGTTCCGCACGGCCCGACCCGTGATGGCGTCGGATCCCGGTGATCCGGTGATCCGACGCCATGTGACCGGTTCTGCTGCGACAGCAGGGTGGCCCCCTGGCGCAGCAGACCTCGTTGCCCGCCCGGTCAGTCCGAGCCCGGCGCCGATGTCCCCCGGTATCCGCCCGGCCACGCCCGAACTCGGCCCGGAGTCCGGCCCGTTCTCCCGGTCGCCGTGACCGCCGGGGTGATGCGCCCCGGGCCTCCTGCTGCGGGTCCGGTGAAGGGCTCCTGCGCCGGCCGCCCCTCCGCGCGCGCCCTCCGCCCGACAGCCTCACCGAGGACGACTTCGCCGGCGTCTGGTTCAACCTGCTCCCGGCGGCCGGAAGCGGCTCTCGCACCACGGTCGAGGGGGCGTACCGCCCAGGGCGACGACGCGCGAGGCGCTCCGCGTCCTGCCGGCGCGCCGGCCGCCCGCGCGACGGGCCCGGACAGCGTCGAGGGCCCCACCGCCGAGCGACCTGGGTGCCGCATGCCGTGTGCCGCGCTCAGGCGGCCCGGGCGGGCGGAGCCCCCTCGACGTCGAAGGAGATCCGGTCCTCGTAGCACCACCACCAGGTCTCGCCCGGCTCGTAGGAGCGGATGAGCGGGTGACCGGTCGCGGCGCGGTGGGCGGTCGCGTGCTGGTTGCGGGAGGAGTCGCAGCAACCTACGTGTCCGCAGGTCTGGCATTCCCGCAGATGGACCCAGGTGTCTCCCCGCGCGACGCATTCCGGGCAGGAGTCCGCGCTGTCCGGGGTGACGCGTCGTACCCGGTCGAGGTGACCGCAGATCGGCGCTGTCGGATCGGCCGTCATGGCGGGGCCTCCTTCATGTCGGTCCCGGCCGGAGCGTCGGGGCCGGGAGCGGCCTCGGTCCAGCCGTCGTCGCGGCCGCCGGCCGGTCCGCACCGGAGCCGCACACGCCTGCGCCGGCCACGCGGTACCGGGCGGGGCGCCTTATCCACCTTCCCACCAGGCAGCCGCATGTCAACCGATGGCCGGGGAGTCCTCCGGCCGCCCGGGTCCCTAGTGGGACTCCTCCGGGCCGTCGTCGTCGGAGCTCAGCTCCTCGGCGCGCAGCGCCAGGTCCTGGAGCACGTCGGAGGAGGTCACGTCCTGCTGCCCCGAGTCATGGATCTGTGCGAGCGCGATGAAGGCCAGGGTGAACGCACCGACAAGCTGTTCGACGGCACCGCCGACCTCCCGGCCCACCAGAGCGGCCATCTCCTCGACGGTCGCGTCACCGGGGATCGCGATGTGCGGCATCGTCTCGTTGAGCAGGCTCGTCACGATGCTGCCGCCCGCTTCCGGGTCGCCCCCGTCCTCCTCGGCCTGGCGCTGCATCTCGCCCGCCTCCGTGAGGATGCCGATCACTCGCTTGAGGACTTCGCTCTGCTCCATACGGTGAGCATATGTGCCAGGCCCCCCGGTCCTGATCACGGCAGGCGCCCCCTGACGCCGGCGTGGGGATGCCCTGCCGGGGGCTCCGGCCGCTTCCCGGGGAAGGGGCTCAGGCTGCCTCGCGGGGCCTGCCGCACGAGGTCTCGCACATCAGCTCCGCGTGGCGCCGGCCACTGCTCCCGGTCGTGCGGCGCCGGGTGGCGTAGCCGACGTGGACCAGGCCGAAGCGCCCGTCGCAGCCGTACGCCCACGCGAAGTTGTCCAGCGGCGACCGGGTCGAGTTGCCCGCCGGATGTGACGCGTGCATGGTGGCCCCTTCCTGGAAGGCGGTGTTCGGGACCCGGAGCGACTTCCTTCACGTCATGAGTTAAAACGTGAAGGAAGCCGGGGTCGCGAGCTGGGCCGGGTATGTTTCCGGAACGAAGGGAGCAACATGGCTGAGCGCAGCAGACGGACCGTGCGTGACCTGCGAAGGGGCAATCGGGCGAGGGTATTGCAGCGGTTGTATTTCGACGGCCCGCTGAGCCGTCAGGAGCTCGGTCCCGCAACGGGGCTGAGTTCGGGTTCCATCAGCAATGTCGTCGCCGAGCTCGCCGCGGAGGGACTCCTGGAGGAGGCGGGGATCGTCGAATCCGACGGTGGACGCCCGCGCACCCTGCTGCGGGTCGCCCCGGGCGGCGGCCTGTTCGTGGGCATCGACATCGGCGAGACCAGGGTCCGCGTCGCCCTCTTCGACCTCGCGCTCACCGAACTGGCCCGCACCGACCGTCTGCTGGCCCAGCACGGGTACGACGTCGAGCGCATCGTCGGCCATGTGCGTACGGGGGTGTCCGACGTCCTGCGCGACGCGGGCGCCGACCCCGCCGGGCTGCTCGGCATCGGGATCGGGGTGCCCGGCATCATCGAACGTGACGGCCGTGGGGCCGCCGGCGAACCGGGGGCGGTCGTGCACGGCCAGACCATCGGCTGGAGCGCCGTGCCCTTCGAACGGATGCTGCGCGAGGCCGTCGACGTGCCGCCCGAGGTGCCGTACTTCATCGACAACGGCGCCAAGACGCTGGGACAGGCCGAGATGTGGTTCGGCGGCGGCCGGGGTGCCGGCTCCGCCGCCGTCGCCCTCATCGGTTCCGGAGTCGGCGCCGGCGTGAACAGGGGCGACGTCCTCGACGAGGACCTCTCCGACGCGGCCCTCGAGTGGGGTCACACGACGGTGCAGCTACGGGGCCGCCGCTGCCGGTGCGGTTCCGTCGGCTGCCTGGAGGCGTACGCGGGCGCGGAGGCCATGCGTGAACGCTGGCACGAGGCGGGCGGCCCGCTGCCCGCGGACGCCGACGACGAGACCGCCCTCGCCGCGCTCCTCGCAGCCGCCTACCCCGGTCCCGGAGGGCCCGCGCCGGATCCGGTCGCGGTGGCGATCCTGGACGAGACGGCAGCGTGCCTCGGTGCCGCCCTGGCCGACCTGGTGAACCTCTTCCTCCCCGAACGCATCCTGCTCGGCGGCTGGGCGGGCCTGTTGATCGGGCCGCACCTGCTCCCGGAGATCCGCCGGTACGCCCAGGAGTACGCCCTCCGGCACGCGATCGCCCGCACCACCATCGAGATGGGCCACCTGGGCCCGGACGCGGTCACGGTCGGTGCGGCGACGCTGCCCCTCTCCGACTTCCTGGCCCGCGGCGGCACCCGGCCCGCCCCGGCCTTCCGGCCGGACGCCGCCGGCCCTGACCCCGCACCCGCCCGCACCCCGGCCGGGTTGCCGGCGGGCCTGGCCGGTCGGTGAGCGGGGCCCTCGGGCTCCCCGGTCCGCCGGTCCCGAGGGCTCGCCCCGGACAGCCGGCGCCGGACAGGGGTCTACGCCGCGTCCCGTACCACCAGTTCCGGTTCGAAGATCACCGAGGTGGCGGGGCGGTCCGGCGAGACGCCGGCCGCCCGCGCCGTGTCCTGCGGGGTGCCGCGGCACCGGCCGATCGCTGAACATCCGTCAAGAGCGCTTCTCCCGCTCAGGAAAGGGTGCCGGAGAGGGCTCTCCTGTCATCTCTCCTCAAGGCGCCACCGGAAGGAGGTGCGCTGTCGCACGCGATGTGCGCCGGGGGCTCGTGGGTAGCACACGCCGAATGTTCACTTGTCACCACCCTTTTCCTGCACATAAGTTGGCCGCTTGCGACGTGTCCTACAACCATTGGGGGGAGTCGGAGTCATGGCCGCGAACGGACGGCACCGCAGATATCAGCCCAGCCGGATCAACCGTGCCTCGCTCACGGTGACGGCGGGCGGCGCGGGCATCGCGCTTCCGCTGCTCACGGCGGCGTCGGCGGGCGCTGCCTCGACCGATGTGTGGGAGAAGGTCGCCGCCTGCGAGTCGACCAGCAACTGGCACATCAACACGGGCAACGGCCACTACGGCGGCCTGCAGTTCACCGGCTCGACATGGGCGGCGTACGGCGGGTCCGCCTACGCCGCGCGGGCCGATCTGGCGACCAAGGACGAGCAGATCGCCGTTGCCGAGAAGGTGCTGGAGGGTCAGGGGCCGGGGGCCTGGCCGACCTGTTCCGTACAGGCCGGACTGACGCGGGGCGGCGACGCACCCGGCACCGCCCCGCACGCCGAGCGCAGTGCACCCGCCAAGGCGGCGACGACCGCGCCCGAGGCCGGCCGGCCGAAGACCGCCCAGGAGACGAAGGCGGGCACGGCGTCCGTCTCACCGGCCTCCGTGCCAGGCGCGCGCACGTCGTACACCGTGGCACGCGGCGACTCGCTGTCCGGCATCGCGGCCACCGAACGGGTCCAGGGAGGCTGGCAGAGGCTGTACGCGGCGAACCGGACCGTGGTCGGTGCCGACCCCGACCTCATCCTCCCCGGGCAGCGGCTGAGCCTGGACGTGGCCGGGGCGCCGAAGACGGGCACGGCCCCGAAGGCCGCGGAGAAGTCGGTCCGCGAGCAGGCCGCCCCGCAGGGGACGCCGAAGGCCGAAGCCCCGGAGCCGGCCCCTGCGAAGCAGACGCCGAAGGCCCAAGCCCCGAAGCCCGCCGGCAAGCCGGCCGTGAAGCAGGACAGCAAGCCGGCCGCCAAGCACGACAGCAGACCGGCCGCGAAGCAGGACAGCAGGCCCGCCGCCAAGCCCAAGCAGGCGGCCAAGCCGCAATCCGGTTTCACCGCTCCCGTTTCCGCCCGGACCGGCACGCCCTACCACCAGGCGGGATCGTGGTCGAGCGGCTACCACACGGGCGTCGACTTCCCGGTCCCCACCGGGACCTCGGTGAAGGCCGTGACGTCCGGCAGGGTGGTCTCGGCAGGCTGGGCGGGCGCGTACGGCTACGAGGTCGTCATCCGGCACGACGACGGCCGGTACAGCCAGTACGCGCACCTCTCCTCGCTCCATGTGCGCGAGGGCCAGCAGGTCGGCAGCGGCCAGCGGATCGCGCGTTCGGGATCCACGGGCAACAGCACCGGCCCGCACCTGCACTTCGAGATCCGCACGGGCCCCGGCTACGGTTCCGACATCGACCCGCTGGCCTACCTCAGGGCAGGCGGTGCCAGCGTCTGAACGGCCCCGTCCGGGTCGGTGCCCGGGGCGGCTAAGTCGCCCCGGGCCGGCCCTCCCGTGGGCCGTTTGCCGCTGAACTCCACGCGCCGCGCGCCATGCGCCGGCGGCGCGGTCAGGGGCAGCGACAGCGCCGTCGGAGCCGGAAACGGATCCGGCGCCTTTGTCCCGGACACGGCCGGACGCCTCATCGGCCCGGGCATCGTCACCGGGGCCCGGCCCGCATCCTCGGCGTCAGGCTTCACGTCGGCGCCGGTCCGCTCGGCCGTACGCCGCTCGGCTCCCACCCGCTCCGTGGTCAGCAGGACCAGCCCGGCCGCCGCCAGCGCACCGCAGCCGAGAGCGAGCAGCGTGCCCGTCATGCCGTAGCGGAACTGCTCCCCGAACAGGGTCAGGCCCACCGCGGCGGCCACCACGGGATTCACCACGGTGACCGTCGCCAGCGGCGCGGCCAGTCCGGCACCCCGGTACGCGGCCTGGGACAGCAGCAGCCCCGCGGCGGCGAGGCCCGCGATCACCAGCAGGGTCGGCAGCCCCGACGTCACCGCGCCGGACGTCCACTCCACCGCCACCGTCTTGGTGAACACCGAGGCGATGCCGAACGCGATCCCGGCGCCGGTGGCCAGCACGACACTGCGCAGCATCGGCCGGTGCAGTCCCTTGGCGAGCACGATGACCGCCACCACCGCACCGGCAGTCACGGCCCCCAGCATCAGCTGCTCCGGGCCGGCCAGCGTGTGTGCCCCGGCGTTCCCGGTGAGAGCCAGCAGTCCGGCCAGTCCGACCGTCGCCATCACGGCGCCGCGCCAGGCGGTCCGCCCCGCCCTGCGGCGGACGAACAGGGCCGCCATCGGCAGCGCGAAGACGATCGTCAGGGCACCGAGTGGCTGGACGAGGCTCAGGGGCCCGTAGGCCAGCGCCACCACGTGCAACACCGCGCCCACCCCGTTGAGCGCCACGGCCACCCACCACACGCCGTTGCGCAGCGGTGTGTACGGGCGGCCGTCGCCGGCTGCGGCCACGCGCTCCTGGACGATCGCCCCGGCCGCGTAGGCGACCGCGGAGACCAGTGACAGAAGCACGGAGAGCGCGAGAAAACTCATGGGCACCACGATGTCCCGTCGGAGCCACCGCGTCGTCGTCCCTGAGGCGGCGATTCGGCGTACTGCTCCAGTAGTACGTACGTCACTCCTACGTCCTCCTCCCGACGGTAGTCCTCCTTGCCCCAGGACTCAGAAGATGACGGTGGGGGAGACGCGGCGCTGCCCCATGGTTGCGCCAAGTATCGGAAAACAGGAGAAGTCGACCTGTCCCCCTGTCCAGTACCTGGACACCCGCCCTGCGCCGAACGGAGGTCGGTCCAGCGCCGGCACAGCGGCGCCCCGCTGCGGACCGGGAGGTCCGCAGCGGGGCGCCGCCGTGCCGTTCAGGTGCTGAGCTGGAATTCGGCCCGGATGCGCTTGCCGACCGGCACCCGCTCCGCCGTCACACGGTCGCAGAGGGCCACCACGATCTCCATGCCGTGACCGCCGAGCCGGGCCGGGTCGGGGGAGTAGAGCACCGGGAGCGCCGTGCTGCTGTCGTACACCGTGACGCTGATGCGCTCCGCGTTGCCCTCCAGCTCCAGCAGGTACGGGCCGTGGCTGTAGCGGTCGGCGTTGGTGACGAGCTCGCTGACCGCCAGCATCAGATCGCTTCGGGTGTGCTCACCGAGGACCGCGAGCCACTCCGCCACCAGCCGCGCCAGAAAACGGTCGGCCAGGGCACGGGCCTGCGCGATGCATCCCTGTTCGCCGTCGAACACCTCGGCGGTGAGCAGAACCTCCGTGGACGGAGACCCCCGCCAGGGGTCGTCCGGCCGTGAGGTGGCCTGTTCGTTCATGTGCTCCAGCCAGGGGCGCCGCAGGGTGAGGTCGACGACCTCTTTCTCGCCGTTCGTCTACCCGCGTCGAGAGATCCCACTCCGGTAGATTATCCAGATCCTACGCACGACCGGGCAGCCGGACCACGCTCACGAAGAAGTCGTCGATCTGACGCACCGCTCCGATGAACTGCTCCAGGTCGACCGGCTTGGTCACATAGGCGTTGGCGTGCAGCTTGTAGCTGCGCAGGATGTCCTCCTCGGCCGAAGAGGTGGTGAGGACCACGACGGGGATCAGGGCCAGTTCGGGGTCCGTCTTGATCTGTTCGAGCACCTGCCTGCCGTCGTACTTCGGCAGATTCAGGTCGAGCAGCACCAGGTCAGGCCGCGGCGCCCCTGCGTGCTCGCCCCGGCGGTAGAGGAAGTCCAGCGCCTCCTGGCCGTCACGCACCACATGGAGCGTGTTGCGGATCTTGTTGTCCGCGAAGGCCTCACGGGTCATCAGCTCGTCGCCCGGGTCGTCCTCCACGAGCAGGACCTCGATGGGCTGGACGGGGTCGTTCACGGGGTGTCTCCCGACTGGGGGGTGAGCAGGGCGGGCGCGAGGAGCTCCGCCGTGGTGTGCGTGGGGGCATCGGTGAGGACGGGCAGGGTGAAGTGGATCAGCGTACCCTCGCCCGGCTCGGGGTCCAGCCAGATGCGGCCGCCGTGGAATTCGACGATCTTGCGGCAGAGGGAGAGGCCGATGCCCGTACCCTCGTACTCGTCTCGGGCGTGCAGCCGCTGGAAGATCACGAACACCTTCTCCGAGAACTCCGGCGCGATCCCGATGCCGTTGTCGGCGACCGTCAGGTGCCAGTCCTCGTCCTCGCGCACGCATCCCACGGTGATCCGGCACGGGACATCGGGCCGACGGAACTTGACCGCGTTCCCGATGAGGTTCTGCCACACCATGGCCAGCGACGTCGCGTCACCCAGCAGCTCGGGGAGCGGGTCCTCGCGCACGACGGTGGCGCCCGACTCCTCGATGATCAGGGCGAGATTGGCGAGGGCCCGGTCCAGGGAGTGCTCCAGATCCACGGGCTTCCAGCTCTCGTGCACCCGCCCCACCCGGGAGAAGGTGAGCAGGTCGTTGATGAGCACCTGCATCCGCTTGGCGCCGTCGACCGCGAAGTCGATGTACTGCTTGCCGCGTTCGTCCAGCTCCTTTCCGTACCTCTTCTCGAGCAGCTGGCAGAAGGAGGCCACCTTGCGCAGCGGCTCCTGCAGGTCGTGCGAGGCGACGTAGGCGAACTGCTCCAGCTCGGAGTTGGACCGGCGCAGCTCCCCGGTCTGCTCGGCCAGCAGGGTCTCCCGCTCCTGGGACTCGGCGAGCTCCGCCACGAGACGCCGCCGCATGTCCTCGACCGCGGCGGCCACCGCTCGGACGTCGGACGGCCCGCGGACGTCGATCCGGCTGCCGAAGGCACCCGCCCGCACGTTGTCCGACGACGTGGTCAGCGCGTTCAGCGGCCGGCCCACCACCCGGTGCAGAAGCAGGCTGAGCGACACGACCGCCAGCACGAAGCCGATGACCAGGGCGACGAGTACCCGGTCGCGGGTGGTGCGCGCGTGGTCGAGCTCGGCACGGGCCTGGTCGCGTGCGGTGTCCAGATGCCCCTGCTGCACGGCGTACAGCCGTCGCAGTGTGTCGAATTCCGACTTGCTCCGCCGGATCGGGGCCGAGGACTCGCCGGCCGGACCGTCCCTGCGGACCGAGGCGATCAGCGGCTCGGCCCGCAGCCGGCGCCACTCCAGGGCGGTCCGCTCGATCCGGTCCAGGTCCGCGGCGAACGGCTGCTCGTCCCCGACCAGCGTGCGCACCCGGTCCAGCATGAGCCGCTCGGCGCGCATGCCCGCCTCGTACGGCTCCAGGAACGAGTCGTCACCGGTGAGCGCGAAGCCGCGCACCCCCGTCTCCTGGTCGAGCAGCGAGTTCTGCAGCTGGAACGACGAGGAGCGGGCGGGCTGGATCCGGTCGACCAGATCCGTGGTCCGGTCGGAGATACGGGAGAGCACGAGCCCGCCCACGACCAGGCAGCCGCAGACCACCAGGACGAAACCGGCCAGGATCAGATGCACCCAGTTCTGCACCGAGAGCCGCGCGAACGGACCCGGCCGCTCGACCGGCCCGTCCCCGGTGTTCCCCGGCCTCATGAGTCCGCCCGCCAGCCGAGGTGCAGGACGGCGACGTCGTCGGCCAGCCCTCCGTACGGCGAGGCGCTCTCGGTGGCCTCGGCGACCAGCGCGTCGACGAACGGGCGGGGCTCCAGCACCGCGTGCCTGCGCGCCATCGCCAGCAGGCCCTCCTCGCCGAGCCGGGAATGGGGCCCGGTCCGGCCCTCGAACAGACCGTCGGTGAACAGGACCAGCTCGCTGCCCGGAGCGAGGTCCAGCTCGGTGACCGTCCAGCGGCCCACCCCGGGCATCAGCCCCAGGGCCATGCCCACGTCGGGCTCCACCCAGGTGACGTCCCCGCCGCGCCGCAGCAGGAGTCCCGGGTGACCGGCCCGCACGATGTGGACCCGGTCACGCCCCGGCGGGAAGACGAGCATGGTCACGGTGGCGAATACATGGGGATCGGACCGCTCGGCGACGAGTATCCCCTCCAGCAGGGCGATCTTCTCCAGCTGGGTGACCCCGGTGAGCACGGCCGTGCGCCAGGCCACCCGGAGGCAGACGCCCAGCGCGGCCTCCGCGGCACCGTGCCCCGACACATCGCCGATCACGGCGTGCACCACACCGTCGGCTGTCTGCACCACGTCGTAGAAGTCACCGCTCAGAAGCCCGTGGGCGCGGCCCGCCTCGTAGCGGGCGGCCACCCCGAAACTCTCGTCGAGCAGCAGGGGGATGGGCAGCAGCGCGCGTTCCAGCCGGGCGTTCTCCTGCGCTATCAGCACGCTCGTCCGCATCGCCGCCGCGGAGCGCTCGGCGTGCTTGCGCTGGAGCGCGTAGCGGACCGCCCGGCCCAGAGCCTCGGGGTCGATCCGGCCCTTGACCAGGTAGTCCTGTGCACCGTGCGCCACCGCGGACAGCCCGGTCTCGGACTCGGCCAGACCCGTCAGCACGACGACGGCGGCATCCGGCGAGGACTCGACGAGCTGGCTGACGGCATCCAGACCGTGCACATCGGGCAGATGCAGATCCAGCAGGACACAGACCGGCGTCCGGCAGGCCTTGAGGAACCGCCGTGCCTCGGCCAGCGTCTTGCACCACGTGAGCGAGGAGTCCAGCTCGCTGTCGGCCAGCATCTCCTCGACGAGCAGTGCGTCCCCGGCGTCGTCCTCGACCAGAAGAAGCGTCGCGTCGACCTCCCACACGGACGCGTCGTCGGCGGAAGTCCCCGGCTGCCGCTCCGGAACCCTATGGGGCTCCATCAGCCGCGCAGAGGTGCCTGACGGCAGCTCGCCCACCACACTCCACCCCCTCGAACGGACGGCGCGGAAGTCACTCCGTGCCATATCGCCAGGAAGCATATGTGACCGGGCTCCGGCGGTCAGCCGGACCCCGGTGGTTCCTCTCACGTCACGGTCGCTCAGGCTTCGACGCACATGCCCGCACGCAGTCGCTGCACGATCCTGCTGAGCAGCCGAGACACGTGCATCTGGGAAACGCCCAGCTCCGCACCGATCTGGGCCTGCGTCATCTCCTGGCCGAAGCGCATCCGGACGATCTTCCGCTCCCGCTCGTCCAGCTGCCGCAGCAGCGGAGCCAGGGCGTGCAGATTCTCGACGCTCTCCATGGCCGGGTCCTCCTCGCCGAGCAGATCGGCGTAGGCGCGCTGGTCGCTGCCGGAGTCGCTGTCGGCGCTCGGGGTGTCCAGCGAGCCGGCCGAGTAGCCGTTGGCCGCGACCAGACCCTCGATGATCTCCTCCTCGGGGAGATCCAGATGCGTGGCGAGCTCGGCGACCGTCGGATCGCGGTCGAGCTCCGCGGACAACTGCTCCTTGGCCTTGGCCAGCTCGACACGCAGCTCCTGCAGCCGGCGCGGAACGTGGACGGACCAGGTGGTGTCACGGAAGAACCGCTTGATCTCACCGACGATGTACGGCACCGCGAACGTGGCGAACTCCACCTCGCGCGACAGGTCGAAGCGGTCGATCGCCTTGATCAGGCCGATCGTGCCCACCTGGATGATGTCCTCGGTGTCGTCACCGCCGCGGTTGCGGAACCGCGAGGCGGCGAAGCGCACCAGTGAGAGGTTCATCTCGATCAGGGTGTTGCGGGCGTACTGGTACTCGTGGGTGCCCTCCTCGAGGACCTGGAGCCGGTCGAAGAACAGCTTCGACATGGCCCGTGCGTCCTTCGGAGCGACCTTTCCCGCGTCCTCGATCCACGGCAGCACGGCCCCCTCGGAACCCGCGGCGGCCTCGTCGCACCGCGCCGCCGCTGTGCCGGTCGCCTCGGTGGTTCGCACTGACATGGCCGTCATGGTGTCGCCCTCCCTGGAGTCCTGTGTACGGAGCGGCATCTGCCCTGCTTTCCGGAAGTCATGCCTACGAATTCGGAATCTTCTTCTCCGGCCCGTGCGAGGACCCGGCCGGAGGCTGCGGGAGCGCCGGTCGCAGCCCGCGGGGAACCCCGGTCACGGCCTGTGGGAGCGCCTGCTCACAGCCGAACGGAGCAACGCCCGACTCATGGCAGACTTGACCGGGGCATTCGGCCCATGGCGCGCCGGTCCCGCCGGCCCCGGGCCGGACCTCCTCCCCACCACCGGAGCCCGGCAGCGGCGCGAGTGACGAGTAACAGAGGAACGGCAATGACGGTGACAGAGGACAGCCCGGAGCTCGCTCCCGGAATCGACGAGTTCGGTCCCGGTATCGACCCGGAGCGGCTGGCCGTCTGCCTGAGCGTGCTCGACGAGCTCGACTCCATCGAGGTCGACCACCCGGACGCCATCGCCGTCCGCAGGGCGACCGCCGGCATCTACCGGACCGTGAAGCAGCGCCGCCGCCAGGAGCGCCGCGCCGCCAAGACCGCGCACGACAAGGCCGTCACCGAAGCCACCGCGACCGGCTCCGCCGAGCGCATCGACGACGAGACGCAGGGCGTGCTCCCGTCGTCCACGGCCACCGCCGAGATCGCGGGCATACTCCAGCGCCCCAGGTCCTGCTACATCTGCAAGACCAGGTACGTCGAGGTGGACGCCTTCTACCACCAGCTCTGCCAGTCGTGCGCCAAGGAGAACCGGTCCCGGCGCGACGCCCGGACCGACCTCACCGGACGTCGGGCCCTGCTCACCGGCGGCCGGGCCAAGATCGGCATGTACATCGCGCTGCGGCTGCTGCGCGACGGGGCGCACACCACCATCACCACCCGCTTCCCCAACGACGCGATCCGCCGCTTCAAGGCGATGCCGGACAGTGACGAGTGGATCCACCGGCTCAAGATCGTGGGGATCGATCTGCGCGACCCCGCCCAGGTCGTCGCCCTCGCCGACTCCGTCGCCGCCGAGGGCCCGCTGGACATCCTGATCAACAACGCCGCGCAGACGGTCCGCCGCTCCGCGCAGGCCTACAGCGAGCTGCTCGGTGCCGAGTCCGCCCCGCTGCCCGCGGGCGAGCTGCCCGTAGCCGAGGTGATCGGCACGTTCGGCAGCGGCTCCGTCGACCGGGTCGCCGCTCTGCCCGCCGCCCGCAAGGAGGGCGAGGGGCTGACCGCGGACGACGTCACGGGGCTTGCGCTGGTGACCGGATCCGCTTCCCCGGCCAGGATCGCCGCGGGCACAGCGATCGACGCGGGCGGCCTCGTGCCCGACCTGCACGACACGAACAGCTGGATCCAGACGGTCGAGGAGGTCGAGCCGATCGAGCTCCTCGAGGTCCAGCTCTGCAACTCCACCGCTCCCTTCATCCTGATCAGCCGGCTCCGCCCGGCCATGGCCAGGACGACGGCGAAGCGGGCCTACGTGGTGAACGTCTCCGCGATGGAGGGTGTCTTCAGCCGCGGTTACAAGGGCGCCGGCCATCCGCACACCAACATGGCCAAGGCCGCGCTGAACATGCTCACCCGCACCAGCGCCCAAGAGATGTTCGAGAAGGACGGCATTCTCATGACGGCCGTCGACACCGGCTGGATCACCGACGAGCGGCCGCATCCTGACAAGATCCGTCTCGCCGAGGAGGGCTTCCACGCCCCGCTCGACCTCATCGACGGCGCCGCCCGGGTCTACGACCCGATCGTGCGCGGTGAAGAGGGCGAGGAGCTGTACGGCTGCTTCCTGAAGGACTACGCGCCCGCGGGCTGGTGACCTCACCGACAGCGAAACGGCGGCGGCCCGGTGCCCATGGGTTGCCGCTTTTTCGTCCGGGGGTGTGATTCCTGGGGAACGCGTGGTGAATTCCGTTGGCTGAAAGTGACTCAGGCCACACGTTCTGTCGAGCGGGATCGCGCTCATTTGGTTACTCTGAAGCGAACGGACGCCACCAAGGGATCCACGAAAATTCCTCGGCCGTCCTGGGACAGGTCTGTAAGCGGACCGCCGTCCCGCCCCGTATACCGGCGCCACCGCGACCGAACTGTTTCTGCCCCTGCCCCGCAGAGGGCGGTCGATACACGGTTCCGACAGCCGTGGCGTCGCCACCGCCCGGGGTTACGCGACGCAAAGGAGTCCGCGGTGACACCTGAAATGACGAAGAGCGAGCAGCATCCGGCCGAACGGACCGGAGCGCTGACCCATGGGCCCGAGAAGCTCCGCAACATCGAGGTCTGGGCCAGGTCGGCGCCGATCCGGCTGGCCGGCTACGAGGACGATCTCGCCGAGCCGCACATCCTGCCCGGCATCGACTGACCGCTCGCACCCCCGCGCGCAGAGCTGAGCTCCGGCCCCCGCACACCACGGGGCCGGAGCATTCTCATGTCCGCCCCCGGGGCCGCAGCGGTATGGGCCGTGCCACAGGCCGCATGAAGTCCCGTACGCAGGTCCGGTGCCACCACCGTCCGGTGGCCCGCAGCTCCCGCGGGTCCGTGTACCGGTAGTGGAAGACCCTGGCCCGGACATGGGCCGGCGGCGCGTCGGGGAACGGATTGTGGCGCAGCAGCCGCAGGGTGTCCCGGTCGCCCCGCAGCAGCCGTTCGACGAACGGCCCGAACCAGGAGCGGGCGTACGCGGGGGAGAGCGCGGCGAACCACATCATCCAGTCCAGTCGCAGGTGGTACGGGGCGAACTGGCGCGGCATCCTGCGCGGATCGCCCGGCTTGCCGCGGAAGCCGTACTCGCGCCACCGGGTCCCCTCGTGGATCACCTGTTCGTCGGTGCCCTCCACCACGACCTCGAGACGCACCCGGCTGATGCTGCCGAACGCCCCGTACGTATTGACCAGGTGCAGCGGGTCGTAGGACCGGTTCATCACCTGGCGGCGGGAGACGAGGTTGCGCGCCGGGCGGTAGCTGAGGACCAGGACGAGCGCGGTGACGGCGATGACCAGCACCTCGTACCAGAGGGGTGGCGCGGACCGTGCCGGTGGCGGACCGGCGAGGGGGGACCAGTCGATCACGGCGAGGGCCAGGGTGATGGTCAGCCAGTTCAGCCAGGCGAAGTTGCCCGACAGGACCAGCCACAGCTGGGTGACGGCCATCAGCGCCGCCGCGGCACTCGCCACCGGCTGCGGGGCGAACAGCAGGAAGGGCACCAGGAGCTGGGTCACGTGGTTGGCGGCCGTCTCCACCCGGTGGACCGGCTTCGGGAGGTGGTGGAAGAACCAGCTCAGCGGGCCCGGCATCGGCTGGGTCTCGTGGTGGAAGTCCAGGCAGGTCAGCCGTCGCCAGCACGCGTCTCCGCGGATCTTGATGAGTCCGGCGCCGAATTCCACCCGGAAGAGCAGCCAGCGCAGCAGCCACAGCACCAGGACCGGGGCCGCGGTGTCCGCGTTGCCGAGGAACACGGCGAGGAAGCCCGTCTCCAGCAGGAGCGACTCCCAGCCGAAGCCGTACCAGACCTGGCCGACCTGGACGATCGACAGGTACAGCACCCAGGGCACCGCCCACAGCACCAGGGCCGCCCACAGCGGGACGTACCCGTCCAGGCCCGCCAGGAGGGCGAGCGAGACCGCGCAGCCCGTCCAGGCGACGACGGCGAAGAAGCGGTCGGAGTAGTGGAGCCGGAACAGGCCTGGAGCGGCGCGCCAGGGAGTGCGGCGCAGCAGCTCGGGCACGGGGAGCATGCCCCGTTCCCCGATCAGCGCCCGGAACTGGAGTGCGGCGGAGAGGAACGCGACCAGATAGACGGCAGCGAGGGCCCGCTGGAATATCAGCCGGCTGAGCCAGTACCCGTCTGCGGTGAACCACTCCATCTCTTCCAGTATCCGCTCACCGGCCTCCGGGCACTCCGCGGCGCAGCGTGTTGCCCAGCCTGCGCGCGTAGCACCGCTGGAGCACCGGCACGAGAGGTCCGGCGAGCCGGGTGTACCAGGAGGCGGGGCGCGAGAAGGCCATGACGGTGAACCACACCGTCCCGTCGTCCGCCAGCTCCACCACGAAGCACTCCTCGCCCAGTTCCGGATGCCGGGCCGTGGTGCCGTAGCCGAAGCCGATGCGCCCGTCCTCGTACGCGGTCCAGACGACCTCGCAGTGAGCGGCCAGGCGGAGCGGCCCCATGCCCAGCGACATCTCGACGTCGTCCCCGACGGCCGCCCGCTCGGCTGAGGCGTTCACGCGGGTTCCGGCCGCACGGTGCATCCGCCATTCGGTGACGGCGGCGCCCGCCGCCTCGAAGTCGGCCCGGCCCCGGCCGACGGCGGTCCGGTGGTGCAGGTGGTGGTAGCCCGCGGGGAGCGGTCCCCGGCGGGTGGCTCCGACCTCGGGGTACGTCAGGGCGTTCATGCGGTCCTGTCCTCCGGGTGGGTGCGGTCCTGGATGCGGCGCCCCTCGCGCGGCGCGACATGGGGGTGTCACCGTCGGGCCGACCGGCTCGGACAGGACGCCACCCTCGGACTTGAACGAGTTCAGTCGGTGTCGCGCCGAGCGTAGAGGTTTTCTTGAACGCGTTCAAGGCGAATTTCTCGGTCGAGGAATCGGACGAATAATGGCAGAGTGTCGCACATGGATGATCGGGTAGCGGGTGCCCTGTCACTCCCGGACGACTGGCCCGCCCACCCGGACCTCAGCCTCGCCCTGAACCGAATGGGCAGCTTCGACTGGGATCTGGACAGCGGGCTCATGCACATGGACCAGCCCGCCCTTGACGTGTTCGATCTGCGCCCCGACGAGTACGACGACCGGCCCGCGTCCCTCGCCCCGCGCGTTCCCTCCGACGAGGCGATCCGGCTCGACGGCATGGTTTCGCAGGCTCTCAAGAGCGGCCGCAGCAACTACGGCGCCTACTTCCGAAGGACGCGGCGCGACGGTTCCTTGCGCTGGACCCACACCCAGGGCTTCATCCGCCGGGACGGCACCGGACGGCCCCGCCGGATCATCGGGATCATCCGCGACGCCACCCAGGAGCTCGCGGACTCGACCGCCCGCCGTTCGGTGGACGAGGAGCGGCGGCGCCGCACCAGCCTGGTCGAGGGGACCACGGCGGCGCTGGCCCATGCCCGGACCGTCAAGGACGTCACCGACGTACTGAAGAACTCCCAGGGCCTGGCGAACCTCGGCGCCACCAGCCTCGTCATGGGCCTGCTGGAGTCGGGGCGCATCCACCTGGTGGCCGACGGCCCCGACGGGGCGTACGTACCGGGCACCCGCTACACCCGGACGGACGAGCCCTACCCGATGAGCGAGGTGATCCGCACGCTCACCCCCCGGTTCATCGAGTCCTCCGAGGACTTCGCGACCTCGTACCCGATCCTGTGGCCGCACATCAGCCACCTCGGCATCACCGCCGCGGCCTATCTGCCCCTCATCGCCCAGGCCCGGCCCATCGGCGCTCTCGGTCTTCTCTACGGCAACAAGGCGGGCTTCACCGGCGACGAGCGGAACCTGCTGGTGGCCCTCGGCAGCTCGATCGCCCAGAGCCTCCAGCGGGCCATGCTCTACGAGCAGGAGCACGACCTCGCCGAAGGCCTGCAGCAGGCGATGCTGCCCCGCCGGATCCCCGCCGTGCCCGGCGCCCAGGTCGCCGTCCGCTACCGCTCCGCACGACGCGGCCGGGACATCGGCGGCGACTGGTACGACATCATCCCGCTGCCCGGCGGCCGGGTCGGTGCCGTCATCGGCGACGTGCAGGGCCATGACACGCACGCCGCCGCGGTCATGGGGCAGCTCCGGATCGTGCTGCGCGCCTACGCCGCCGAAGGCCACCGCCCGGCCACGGTCATGGCCCGGGCCTCCGTCTTCCTCCACGAACTGGACACCGACCGCTTCGCCACCTGCTCGTACGCCGAGGCCGACCTGACCACCGGCGTGGTGCAGCTGGTACGGGCGGGGCACATGGACCCTCTCGTGCGGGAAGTCGACGGGAGCTGCCGCAAGCTGCCCGCCGAAGGCGGTCTGCCGCTCGGGCTCTCGGCGGAGTTCGGACAGCTGGACTACCCGGTCAGCACCATCGACCTTGACCCCGGCCAGACGATGGTCCTGTACACCGACGGCCTGGTGGAGCTGCCCGGCATCGACCTCGACGAGGGCATGAGGCTGCTGACCTCGATGGTGCGCGACGGACCGCAGGACCTCCAGCAGCTCGCCGACCGGCTCTGCGAGGTCGTCGACGAGCGCTGCGGCGAGGACGACGTGGCGGTGCTCCTGCTGCGCCGCAACGCCGCCCACGCACCGCACCCCGGCGGCCGGCTCCAGCAGCACGTCGCGCAGAACGATCCCGAGGCGCTGAGCTCCTCCCGGCACATGATCCGCGCGGCGGTGCGGGCCTGGGGCGCCAAGGACCGGGCGGACGAGGTCGAGCTGGCGGCCGACGAGCTGATCACCAACGCGCTCATGCACACCGACGGCGGCGCGATCGTCACCATCCGGGTGCTCACCGGCCCCGAGCGGCGGCTGAGGGTCGACGTGGAGGACCGCTCCAGCGCCCTGCCGCGCCGCAGGGACGCGGGGGTGTCGGGGGTCTCCGGCCGCGGGCTGATGCTGGTGGACCGGCTGGCCGACGACTGGGGCGTGGAGGCGCGCGGCAACGGCAAATGCGTGTGGTGCGAGTTCATCGTCCCGGAGCGCCGATAGCGCGGAGTCCCGGCGGCGCGAGACTGTGACAGTACGTAGCATGACGATGCTTGACCGTAACTGGCCATCAGGGATTGACTGCGATCCCGTAGTTCTGCTGCAGATGACGCGAGGCCCCGTTGAGTACCGAGCTACTGGCACCTCTTGATCTGGCTTTCTGGCACCTCGAAACCGATGCCCACCCGATGCACCTCGGCGCGCTCGCGGTCTTCACCACGGCGCCGGGGGTCTCGCCGCAGCAGCTGCTCGAACTGCTCGGCGCCCGCGCCGCGGCGATTCCCCGGCTGCGGATGCGGGTGCGGGACGTCCTGCTGCCGGTGGGTGGTGCCGCCTGGTTCACCGACAAGGACTTCGACGTGCACCGGCACGTCAGGCAGGTGGTGCTTCCCGAGGGCGACTTCATGGCGGGAGCCACCCGCCTCGCCGGCGAACTCATGGAACAGCCCCTGAGGAGAGGGCTGCCGCCGTGGCAGATGTACCTCCTCCACGGCGGCGGTGGCGGCACCTTCGCCGTCCTGGTGAAGCTGCACCACGCGCTGGCCGACGGGATGCGGGCCGTGGCCATCGGGGCCGGCATCTTCGACCAGATCGCCTCCGCCGGTGCCGGCCGGGGCGCGGTGCGCCGCCGCACACCGGTGCCGCCGCGCTCCTGGCTGCCCGGCCCGTACGAGGCGGCGGGCATGGCACTCGACCGGATCGGTGACGTCGGCCGGGCGCTGGGGGTCGGCGCCTCCGTCGTACGGGCCAGCCGCCTCGACCTGCGCGGGTCGACCGCCCTGACCGCGAGCTCCAGCGGCACCCGCCGTCTGGCCACCGCCGAGCTGGACGCCGAAACGGTTCGGTGGATCCGCCGGGCCGAGGGCGGCACGGCCAACGACGTGCTGCTCGCCGTGGTCGCGGGTGCGCTGCGGCGCTGGATGACGGAGCGGGGCGATGCGCTGCCCGGCGCCGACCCCCGCGCGCTGGTTCCCGTCTCCCGGCGCAGACCCGGCGGTGCGGCCAGTGCCAACAGGCTCTCCGCCTACCTCCTCGGCCTCCCGGTCGGCGAACCCGACGCGCGGGAGCGGCTGCGCCTGGTGCGTACGGGCATGGACCGCAACAAGGCCGCAGGGCCGATGCGCGGCGCGGGCGCCGTCGCCGTACTGGCCGATCAGCTGCCCGCTCTGGCCCACCGGTTCGGGGCGCCGCTGGCGGGGAACGCGGCCCGGATGCTCTTCGACATCCTGGTCACCAGCGTGCCCCTCCCGCGTTCCGCGCTCTCGCTCGGCGGCTGCCCGCTGCGTGCCGTCTACCCGATGGCGCCGCTGGCCCGCGGACAGTCGCTGGCCGTCGCCCTGTCCACGTACGGCGGGCGGGTGCAGGTCGGACTGGTGGCCGACGGCAAGGCGCTGCCCGACCTGGACCGTCTGTCGGCGGCCGTCGGGGACGAGCTCCTGGAACTGCGGGCCCTCGTCCCCAGGGTGCCCGCCCCCGCGTAGCGCCCGCCGGCCCCATAGATCGGACAGATAGCCGGGCATTCGCCACTTCGGGGCGGTCACAGGTGTTGACGCATCCCAGTGGTCCGATGAATATTCGCTGTGCGGACCATAGGTGATCATCGGAGGGGGCGGCACGGGCATGCGGCGCATCAGGCTCGGGAGCAGTGCTGTCGAGATCACCGAGCTCTCCTTCGGAGCGGCGGCCATCGGCAACCTCTTCACCGAGGTGGCCCCCGAGCAGGCCGCCGCGGCCGTGGACGCCGCCTGGGACGAGGGCGTCCGCCACTTCGACACCGCGCCGCACTACGGCCTCGGCCTCTCGGAGCGCCGCCTCGGCGAGGCCCTGCGGGCCCGCCCCCGCGGCGCGTACACGGTGTCCACCAAGGCCGGCCGGCTGCTCGAACCGCTGCCCGCCGCGGAAACGGCCGCCGCAGAGGGGCTGTCGGACGGGTTCGCCGTGCCGCACACCCATCGGCGCCGCTGGGACTTCAGCGCCGACGGCATCCGCCGGAGCATCGAGGACAGCCTCGGACGTCTCGGCCTCGACCGCATCGACATCGTCTACCTCCACGACCCCGACGACCACGAGGAAGCGGCCTTCCGCGAGGGCTACCCGGCCCTGGAGAAGCTGCGCGCCGAAGGGATGGTCGGCGCCATCGGCGCCGGGATGAACCAGACCGCCATGCTCACCCGCTTCGTACGCGAGACCGATGTCGACGCCGTCCTCTGCGCCGGCCGCTTCACCCTCCTCGACCGGAGCGCCCTCGACGCACTCCTGCCGGAAGCCGCCGCCCGGGGCCGCAGCGTCGTCGTCGGCGGAGTCTTCAACTCCGGGCTCCTCGCCGACCCGCGCCCCGGCACGACGTACGACTACGCCTCGGCATCCGCACCCCTCGTCGACCGGGCGCTGCGCCTCAAGGCCGTCGCCGAGCGGCACGGTGTCCCGCTGCGCGCCGCGGCGCTGCACCACCCGCTGGGCCACCCGGCCGTCGCCGGCGTGCTCGTCGGATTCCGCTCCCCGCACGAGGTGCGGGACGCCGCCGCGCTGCTGCGCACCCCGGTCCCGGCCGCGCTCTGGGAAGACCTGCGCGCCGAAGGGCTCCTCGGCGAGGACCGGGGGCGGGTACGCGGCCGCACACCGCGAAGTCCCACGGAGCTGACCGAGACATGACGCAGCCGATGCGCATCGACGCCCACCACCACGTGTGGGACCTGTCCGTACGCGACCAGGACTGGATCACCGGCGAGGACCTCGCCCCGCTCCGCCGCAGCTTCGCGCTCGCCGACCTGGAGCCGGAGGCCCGTGCCGCCGGGGTCGGCGCGACCGTCCTCGTCCAGACCGTCACCGTCGCCGAGGAGACCCCGGAGTTCCTCGCGCTCGCCGCGGGCAGCGGCCTCGTCGCCGGCGTCGTCGGCTGGACCGACCTCACCGCGCCGGACGTCGCAGGCACCCTCGCCGCGCTGCGCGGCCTGCCGGGCGGGGACAGGCTGGTGGGGATCCGCCACCAGGTCCAGGGCGAAGCGGACCCCCGGTGGCTGCTGCGCCCCGACGTCCTGCGCGGGCTGGAGGCCGTCGCCGCCGCCGGCCTCACGTACGACCTGATCGTCCTGCCGCACCAGTTGCCCGCCGCCGTCCGGGCCGCCGCCATGGTGCCCGGACTCACCTTCGTACTCGATCACGCGGGCAAGCCGCCGGTGGCGACGGGGCGTACGCAGCCGTGGGCCGACGGGCTGCGGGCACTCGCCGCGCTGCCCAACACCGTCTGCAAACTCTCCGGTCTGGTCACCGAGGCCGACCCCCGGACCTGGACCGTCGAGGACCTGCGCCCGTACGCGGACACCGTCATCGACGCCTTCGGCCCCGAGCGGCTGATGTTCGGGTCCGACTGGCCGGTGTGCCGGCTCGCCGCGTCCTACGCCGACGTCGTCGACACGGCGCGCAGGCTCACCGCCGGTCTCGGCCAGGACGGACAGCAGGCCGTCTTCTCGGCGACCGCGCGCCGCGTCTACGGCCTGAGCACGACCTCCTGACCGTCAGGGGAGGCATCCGCCGGGCCGCTGCGGCAGGCTGGAGTCATGCCCGAACTGCCGGAAGTCGAAGCCCTGCGGGACTTCCTCGACGACCACCTGGTCGGCCGGGAGATCGCCCGCGTCCTGCCGCTGGCCGTCAACGTCCTCAAGACGTACGACCCGCCGCTCAGCGCACTGGAGGGCGCCACCGTCACCTCCGTCACCCGCCACGGCAAGTTCCTGGACATCACGGCGGGACCGCTCCATCTGCTCACCCACCTGGCACGCGCGGGCTGGCTCCGGTGGAAGGACAGCTTCCCCGCGACCCCGCCACGCCCGGGCAAGGGGCCGCTGGCCCTGCGTACGGTCCTCACCGGCGGCGACGGCTTCGACCTGACCGAGACGGGCACCACCAAACGCCTCGCGGTGCACCTGGTCCACGACCCCGCCGACGTACCGGGCGTCGCACGCCTCGGGCCCGACCCGCTGGCCGACTCCTTCGACCGGGACGCCTTCGCCCGGCTGCTCGTCGGGGAACGGCGGCAGATCAAGGGAGCCCTGCGCGACCAGTCGCTGATCGCCGGCATCGGCAACGCCTACAGCGACGAGATCCTGCACGCCGCGAAGATGTCCCCGTTCAAGCTCACCACCAGCCTCGGCGACGACGACATCACCCACCTCCACACGGCGATGCGCACCACGCTCCAGGAGGCCGTCGAACGCTCCCGCGGCGTCGCGGCCGGAAGGCTCAAGGCCGAGAAGAAGAGCAGCATGCGCGTCCACGGCCGTACCGGACAGCCCTGCCCCGTATGCGGCGACACCGTCCTGGAGGTGTCGTTCAGCGATTCCTCGCTCCAGTACTGCCCCACCTGCCAGACCGGCGGCAGGCCCCTGGCCGACCGGCGGCTGTCCCGCCTGCTGAAGTAGGCCCGTCACCGCGTCACCCTCCGGCGCGGGTACGCGGCCGGTTCGGCCGTCACCCCGCATCGCCCGGGCACCACCTACACTCCGGCCTCATGCTGCGCGTACTAGCCGTCGACGACGAAGAACCCGCCCTGGAGGAACTCCTGTACCTCCTGCGCGCCGACCCCCGCATCCGGAGCGCCGAGGGAGCCACCGGGGCCACCGAGGCGCTGCGCCGCATCGGCGGCGCGGTCGACGCCGGGCCCGAGGACCCCTCGGCCATCGACGTCGTCTTCCTGGACATCCACATGGCAGGCCTCACCGGACTCGACGTGGCCCAGCTCCTGGCCGGTTTCGCCGCACCCCCGCTCATCGTGTTCGTCACCGCCCACGAAGGCTTCGCCGTCCACGCCTTCGACCTCAAGGCCGTCGACTACGTGCTCAAGCCCGTGCGCCGCGAGCGGCTGGCCGAAGCCGTGCGACGCGTCGCCGAGCACGTGGGCGAACGCTCCGCGCCCGTCCACGATGCCGCGGCCGACCAGATCGCGGTCGAACTGGGCGGGGTGATCCGCTTCGTCCCCGTGGACGACATCGCGTACGCCGAGGCGCAGGGCGACTACGCCCGGCTGCACACCGCCACCGGCAGCCATCTCGTCAGGATCCCGCTCACCACCCTCGAGGAGCGCTGGCGGTCCCGGGGCTTCGTACGCATCCACCGCCGCCATCTCGTGGCGCTGGGCCGCATCGACGAACTCCGCCTCGACGCGGGGAGCATGAGCGTGCGCATCGGCGACGCGGAGCTCGCGGTCAGCCGGCGTCACACCCGCGCCCTGCGCGATCTCCTCATGCGCCAGACCGGCCGCTGACCTGGGCCTACCCGGCTGCGACCCTTCCCAGCCGCCTCCGTGCCGCCTACACTCCGAGCCCATGTCCGCAGAGAGCACACCCCGGCGCGAGGTGGTCACCGGGGAACCCCGGCGGGTCCGGCCGCTGCCCCGCTACCGTGCCCAGTCGGAGATCGACGAGCAGACCGCGCTCGGCGGTGCCTACGTCCGCTCGCTGATGCGCGGCCAGCTCCGCGCCGGGCTGACCGTCTTCGCCGTGCTCGCCCTGGTCGCCGGAACCCTGCCGCTCGTCTTCGAGGCCCTGCGCAGCGACACCGTCGTCTGGGCGGTGCTCGGCTTCGCCACCTGTCCGCCGCTCACCCTCGCCGCCTGGTGGTACGTACGGCGGGCCGAGCGCAACGAGCGCGACTTCGCCCGGCTCGTGGAAGGCCGTCCCGCACCGTGAGCGCACCCGGCCACCCGGCATCGGTGGTGGCGGTCGCCCTGGTCGTCCTGGCCACCGTGCTGGTCGGCGGCTTCGGACTGCGGATCTCGCGGACCACCTCCGACTTCTACGTCGCCTCGCGCACCGTACGGCCGCGGCTCAACGCCGCGGCGATCAGCGGTGAGTACCTCTCCGCCGCCTCCTTCCTCGGCATCGCGGGCCTGGTCCTGGTGCACGGGCCCGACATGCTCTGGTACCCGGTCGGCTACACCGCCGGATACCTGGTGCTGCTGATCTTCGTCGCCGCGCCGCTGCGCCGCTCGGGGGCGTACACCCTGCCCGACTTCGCCGAGGGGCGCCTGGAGTCACGGCAGGTGCGCAGGCTGGTGAGCGTGTTCGTCGTCGGTGCGGGCTGGCTGTACCTCGTACCGCAGCTGCAGGGCGCCGGCCTCACGCTGAAGATCCTCACCGGTGCCCCGGGCTGGCTCGGCGACGTGCTCGTCGCCTCCGTCGTGGTGCTCGCCGTCGCGGCCGGAGGCATGCGCTCGATCACCTTCGTGCAGGTCTTCCAGTACTGGCTGAAGCTCACCGCCCTCCTCGTCCCGGCGATCTTCCTGGTGCTGGCCTGGCAGGGCGACGGAGGGCCCCGTGTCAGCTTCGACGAGCAGATCTCCGTCTTCCGCGCCGACCACCCGCTCTACGCGACGTACGGACTGATCGTGGCGACCTTCCTCGGCACGATGGGCCTGCCCCATGTCGTGGTCCGCTTCTACACCAGCCCCAACGGCCGCGACGCCCGCCGCACCACGATCGCCGTGCTCGCCCTGGTCGGCGTGTTCTACCTGCTGCCGCCGGTGTACGGGGCCCTGGGGCGGCTGTACGCCCCCGAACTCATCCACGGCGGTGACGCCGACGCCGCCGTCCTGCTGCTGCCCGCCCGTGTGATCGGCGGCCTCGGCGGCGACCTGCTCGGCGCGCTCGTCGCCGGCGGCGCGTTCGCCGCGTTCCTGTCCACGGCCTCGGGCCTCACCATGGCCGTCGCCGGAGTGATCACCCAGGACGTCCTGCCCTCGCGCGGCGTACGGCACTTCCGGCTCGCCACCGTCCTCGCCATCGCCGTGCCGCTGGCCGGTTCGCTGCTGGTCAGCCGGGTACCGGTGGCCGACGCCGTGGGCATGGCGTTCGCGGTCTCCGCCTCTTCCTTCTGCCCGCTGCTCGTCCTCGGCATCTGGTGGCGGCGGCTCACCCCGCCCGGCGCGATCGCGGGGCTGCTGCTCGGCGGCGGCTCGGCCCTGCTGTCCGTGGCCATCACCGTCAGCGGCGCGGTACGCCCGCCGGGCTGGCCGCACGCACTGCTCGCCTGGCCCGCGGTCTGGTCCGTGCCGGTCGGCTTCCTCGCGATGATCCTCGTCTCCCTCGCCACACCCGGACGGATACCGCCGGGCACCAACGCCGCCATGACCCGCTTCCACCTCCCCGAAGCCCTGATCGCGGGGAGGGGCCGATGACCGGGGCGGGGATCACCGTCATCGCCCTGCTGGCCCTGCTGCTCCTGGGCACGGGCTTCCTCCTGGGCCGCACGGCCCGTCCCGTGCGCATCAGTGATGTGGGCACACCCGTCGAGCACGCCACGTTCGAGACCCTGCACACCGCCTCCCTCGCCGCGCCGCCGCTGCGCGCCGGACTCACCGAGGAGAGCGCCCGCAGGTCGGCCCGCCGGCTGCGCTCCCTGCTCGGCACCGATGCCCTCTGCCTCACCGACCGGGACCGGGTGCTCGTCTGGGACGGCGAAGGGGACCACCACGGCAGGGATGTCATGCACCACGTCCGGGAGCTCCTCGCCGGTGGCCGGGACATCGCCTTCCACAGCGACTGCGGCGACCTCGACTGCCCGCTGCGCTGGGCCGTCGCCGTCCCGCTGACGGTCGACCACCGGGTGCTCGGCGCGCTCGTCGCCTATGCCCCGCGCGAATCGGCCGTACTGGCCAGGGCGGCGGGGGAGGTGGCCCGCTGGGTCTGCGTCCAGCTGGAGCTCGCCGAGCTCGACCGCTCCCGTACGCAGCTGATCGAGGCCGAGATCAAGGCACTGCGGGCCCAGATCTCGCCGCACTTCATCTTCAACTCGCTGGCCGCCATCGCTTCCTTCGTCCGCACCGACCCCGAGCAGGCGCGCGAGCTGCTGCTGGAGTTCGCCGACTTCACCCGCTACTCCTTCCGCAGGCACGGCGAATACACCACCCTGGCCGACGAGCTGCACTCCATCGACCAGTACCTGGCGCTGGTGCGGGCCCGCTTCGGCGAGCGGCTCTCGGTCACCCTCCAGGTCGCCCCGGAAGTCCTTCCCGTCGCCCTGCCGTTCCTCTGTCTCCAGCCCCTCGTGGAGAACGCCGTCAAGCACGGCCTGGAGGGTGCCGTCACCCGGAGCCGCATCACCATCAGCGCCCTGGACGCCGGCGCCGAGGCGGAGGTCGTCATCGAGGACGACGGCACCGGCATGGAGCCGGAGCGGCTTCGGCGGATCCTGCGCGGCGAGGGCGGCACCTCCACCGGAATCGGACTGCTGAACGTGGACGAGCGACTGCGGCAGGTCTACGGCGACGACTACGGGCTGGTCATCGAGACGGGCGTCGGCGCGGGTATGAAGATCACGCTTCGGCTGCCCAAATACCGTGCGGGAGTGCACGGTTCATGACGAACGGACCAGCCCGGCGCTCAGTAGAGATGAATCGCCAGATGCCCCAGCGGCAGCCCCAGCCGCCATGCGGGGGTCCACACCCGCGTCTCCCCGCACTCCTCGTCCCCGTCGCCGCCCGCCGGCTCCCACGGCGGCGGCCCGAGCGCGTCGAGGTCGGCGGCCGGCAGCTCCGTCTCCTCCAGCCAGCGCCAGGCCGCCCGCGCCGATGCCAGGTCCGGATCCGGTTGCCCCGGCCGCTCCAGGACGTCCAGCCGCTCGCACACCCAACGCCTCCATGACGTCCCGTACGCGGTGAGCAGCCGCAGCTCGTCCACCCGGGCCGCGGACAGCGCACCGGCCACCGTTCCGCCGGAGAGGAAGAGCGTCAGGGCGAGCGCCTCACGTCCCGCGCGGTACTCCGGCGTGGCCGGTTCCATCAGGTCCCCGGTGACCAGCAGCTGGTCCGCGATGTGCTCGGCGTACATCCAGGCCGTCGGGACCATCAGCCCGCCCCCGCTGGTTCCGTCGTGATGTTCGGGACGCATCCCGTATCGCCTCCCTCTCCGACTCGGTACCGGGCTTCCCGCAGCATTGAACCGGGGGCGGTCGCCCCGCGTGGGCAGAAGGGCAGGATCCGTCGGGAGATACGAGGTGAGATGACCGCCGACCGCGGCGACGCCCCGCATGTGCGGCACCTGCTGGGTGCCTACGTGCTCGACGCCCTGTCCGCCGAGGAGACGGGCCCCGTCGCCCGGCACCTCCAGCGGTGCGACGCGTGCGCCGCGGCCTATGTGGAGGTCGCCGACGCCGTGTCCCTGCTTGCGCTGCTCGACGAGGAGGACCTGCTGGAATAGCCCGGCAGATTGCGGGACAGCAGCCGCAGCGCGTAGTACGAACGGGACTTGACCGTGCCTGCCGGTATGCCGAGGACCTGAGCCGTCTCGCCCACGCTCAGTCCGCGGAAGTAGATCTGCACCAGCACCGCCCGGTGCTCGGGGCTGAGCGTCCTGACGGCCTCACGCACATCGAGCGCGCGGACCGCCGAGTCCGCGGTGTTCTCCCGGGCGGGCGCGCTCTCCAGGACGACGTCGCTGACCTCGGTCGGCCGGGCCTGACGGGACCTGCGGGCGTCGATGGCCAGGCGCCGGGCCACGGTGAAGAGCCAGGGCCGCATCGAGTCGTAGGGCGCGTCGAACGCCTCCGGGTGCTGCCAGGCACGCAGCAGCGTCTCCTGCGAGAGGTCCTCCGCCCGCTGCCGGTCGCCGAACGTCAGTCCCAGCAGGAAGTGGAGCAGTGCCGGCCCGTGTTCCCGCTGCAGCTCCGCGAGGGCGCGCTCATCGGTTGTCGCCGTGGTCATCGTGAACGTCCTTTCCCGAAGAGGCCCCTGCCGCCTCGCTCCCGCCTGGCGTATACGAACGCATCGGGGCGCGGGGGAACAGGCGGTGCACCGAGGTGTGCGCCGAGCGGTCGCTCGGAGCGGCGAGTGGTGCGGTGAACGGTCACGGGGCGGCGATACGGCCGATTCAGGTACTTCACGAGTTTTGTCCTTGACTCGGCAATATGAATATATGTGTATTCGGATGGCCGAAATCATCCGAACTGGGAGTCGCGCAGATGGCGAAACGCATCCGACAAGGCACGGTGATCGCCGTCGCGGGCCTCCTCGCCGCCGCAACGGCCTGTACCGGCCAGCAGTCCACGCCACCCGGATTCGCCGGGCGGCACCTGTCCGCCGAGCACGGCGCGAGCGGGGCGGGCGGCGGGGGAGCGGATACCGCACGCCCCTTCACGCTGCTGGCCTCGGGCGACGTCCTGCCCCACTCCTCGGTCATCGACCGGGCCGCGGCCGACGCGGGCGGCAAGGGGTACGACTTCCGGCCGATGCTCAAGGGCGCCGCACCGCTCGTCTCCGGTGCGGATCTGGCCATCTGCCACATGGAGACGGTGTACGGGCAGAAGGGAGGCCCCTACACGGGCTATCCGTCCTTCAAGTCACCGCCCGAGGTGGCGACGGCCCTGCACGCCACCGGCTTCGACTCCTGCTCCACCGCGTCCAACCACAGCCTGGACGACGGTGTCCCGGGCATCGGCCGCACGCTCGACGCCCTGGACCGGGCGGGCGTCGCCCACGCCGGATCCGCCCGCTCGGCAGCCGAGGCGGGCCGCCCCACCCTGCTCAGGGCGGGGACGGGCAAGAAGGCGGCGAAGGTCGCCCACCTCGCGTACACCTACGGCACCAACGACAACCCGGTGCCCCTCGATCAGCCGTGGGCGGTCAACCTCATCGACAAGGACCGCATCGTGGCGGACGCCCGGGCGGCCCGCCGCGCGGGCGCCGACGTGGTCGTCCTGTCCCTGCACTGGGGAACGGAATGGCAGGAGGCGCCCGACGACGTCCAGCTCGGACTCGGCCGCGAGCTCACGGCCTCCGTCACCGGGGACCGCCCCGACATCGACCTGATCCTCGGCACGCACGCCCATGTCCCGCAGGCGTACGAGAAGGTCAACGGCACCTGGATCGTCTACGGCATGGGCGACCAGATCGCCGGCGCCATGGTCAATCACGAGGGCGCCCAGGACCCGCGGGGCAACGAGAGCTCGATGGGCCGCTTCACCTTCGCACCGCCCAGGAGCCAGGGGCAGCGCTGGACCGTGAGCAAGGCCGAGTTCATCCCCCAGTGGTTCGACACCGAGGCCGGGCGTGTGGTCCCTCTCGGCGCACCCGCCCAGCGCCTGCGGGAGGTCCGCGACAGGATCCGCGGGGTCGTCCTCAGCCGCGGCGCCGCCCAGGCCGGTCTCGTCATGGGTAAGTGACCGGCCGGCACGACGGCGCGGGCGGCGCCATCGTGCCATGGCGCGCGCATACGCGGCCGCGCTACGGCACGACGGTGACCGGCCAGCGTCCGGCCTTCACCAGCCGGACCGCCACCGACCCGATGAAGCGGTGCCCGGCGGACTCCGAGGCGCCCACCACCACGGCGTCCGCCGTCAGTTCGTCGGCCGCCGTCACGAGTCCGTTGTACGGGTCACCGCGGAACGTGTGGAACTCCCAGCGGACATTCCATATGTCCTTCAGGCGCTCGGTCGCCGTCCTGATCTCGTTCACCAGCTCCTCGGCCACCTCGCCGGTCGTGTCGGCGACCGGCACCCCGAGTGCGGCGCCGGCCGGCATCACCGGCTGGACGTAGACAAGGGCGAGCATGGCGTTCTGCCGGCGGGCCAGGCCCGCCGCGTACGCCGCCGCCCGCATCGAGGAGTCGGAGCCGTCGATGCCCGCGACGATCACTTTGGGGCCGTCGGTGCCGCGCTCGAACCGGTCGTGTCGCTGGTCTGTCACGGCCACGAGGTTAGCCGCTCCGACCCGGGGCCGGCCGTCCCGGGCGGCGTTCCCAGCGGCAGCGGGCTCCGCACTCCGCCCATCGGGTGCAGATCACCGCGCGTCCGGTGTCGTGGCCGGATCCGGGCGGAAGCCCGTGCGAGCAGTTGGCCATGAAAAATGATCAGATTCCCGCGGAACGCCGTACGCTGCTGCGCCTCGCCCTCACGCTGGGAGCCGCCACCGCCGTACGCATGATCGCCGCGGACCCGGCCGGTACGCCCGCCCGCCCCGGCGGCGAGCCGCTCGGGCCGGCCTCCGGCCCCCCGTCGCCGGGGAGGACGGCTCCCGCCGCCTACCGGCTGCGGCCGATGACCGGGGGCACCCCGCCCCGTTTCCGTCCCGCCGCGCCACCGGTCCGCACCCGGCCGTTCGAGGAGATGCCCGAGCTGGGGGCCGACGCCATGGTGCTCAGCTTCGACGACGGCCCCGACCCGCGCTACACGCCGGACATCCTGGCGACGCTGCGCCGGTACGGGGTGCGGGCGATGTTCTTCGTCTGCGGCGAGATGGCGGCGGGCAACCGGGACCTGCTGCGCGAGATGGCGGACGACGGGCACGTGGTCGGCAATCACTCCTGGTCGCACCCGCTGATCCCGAAGCTCTCCAGGAGCGGGATCCGCGACGAACTGGGCAGCACCAGCGAGGTGATCGAGAGGACGCTCGGGGCCCCGCCGCTCTGGTACCGGGCTCCGTACGGTGCCTGGAACCGCAACTCCTTCGAGATCGGCGCCGCGATGGGTATGGAACCGATGGCCTGGACCGTCGACACCCTGGACTGGACGACACCGGGCACCGACTTCATCGTCCGCCGGGTCGAGCGAGGTGCGGCACCCGGCGTCGTGGTGCTCTCGCACGACGCGGGCGGCAACCGGTCCCAGAGCGTGGCGGCCCTGCGGCGGTATCTGCCCGCACTGATCGCGGACGGCTACCGTCCGACGGTCCCGCACCGCGGCTGACGGCAGGACCCGACGTGCCCGTGCGCGACTCGCGCGCACCGGGCTCGCCGGCGCCGGAAGCGTCCGTACCGGCTAGCGCCGCAACAGGCGACGTTCGCCCCGTCGCGACGCCCGGCACGCACTCTCGCCGCACCGGCCGAAAGCCCGAGTACGTCCAGTACGAGGACTTCCGGCCGGCACGCCGAGAGCACGCACCCGACGCCGCTCCTCGACAGGCAAACGTTGCCTGCCGCGGCACTAGCGCGTCTCGACGAGCCGGGCGAAGACGACGACGTTCCCGTCGTAGCCGTCGGCCTTCGAATAGCCGCCGCCGCAGGTGATGACCCGGAGCTCGGAGTACCCGGTGTCGCCGTACACCCGGGCACCGGGGAAGTCGTTCTTGGAGAACACCTCGACCCCGTAGATCTCGAACACCGCGACCCGGTCGTCGTAGCGGGAGACCTCGACGCGCTGCCCCTTCTGGAGGGAGCCCAGGCCGTAGAAGACCGCGGGACCGGACAGATTGTCGACGTGGCCGACCACGACCGCGGTTCCGCGCTGGCCCGGGGAGATGCCGTTCTGGTACCAGCCCGCGAGGTTCGGGTCCTGAGCGGGAGGCGCCTCGATCCAGCCGGCCGGATCCAGGTTCACATCGATCACGGGTGCGTCGACCTGGATCGAGGGAATCTGTACGCGGGCGACGGGAGCGTACGCGAGTGGCTGGACCGGCTCGCCCGCGACCGGCTCGGCCTCCGCCGCGTCCCGGGGGCCGCTCACCGAGGCGGCGGCGGCGGGCTGCGGCGGTCCGGGGGAGGTCTCCACGCCATTGCGCATGAGAGCGAGTCCGGTGAGCATCACCAGGGCGATCGCGCCCCACGGTGTGCGTCTGCCCCGCTCGGTGCCCCACTGGTGCCGGCCCATGGTTCTCCCTTCGTCGCGACGTCGCCCACGCTAGGTGGGGGATGGTGCGGGGGCGATCAGAGAAGGGCGAACGGGTGGCGGCCGCGGAACTGCCTTCTCTTCGGAGTAATGAGCGGATAAAAGTTCTGACGGTCCGTGACCTGCGGCTCCGTCAGCTTCAGGAGCCACCGACCGGCGTGTCGCCTCACCAGCGTGGAGCAGTGCCGAAGTGCGACATCCGATCCATCCGGTGAGGGTTCGTCATGGGACGCGTTCTCGTCGACTGATCCCGGGGAACAAGACTCCGGGGCGCTTCCCGCTGGAGGTTCGAAGATGCGTGCTTCACGCGCTCTCGCGGTGACCGCGACCGCATTCGCGGCGGTCGGTCTCGCCGCCCCGATGGCCGCCGCGGGCGGTGGCCCGGGCAACCCGAGCACCGCTCCCACCAACGTCACCGTCAACCCGTCCTCGGTGCACCAGGGCGCCACCCTGCAGGTCAGTGCCGAGGGCTGCGGCCGCGCCGGCGGCAAGGTCTGGTCGAACGCGTTCCCGACGGTGAACCTCTCGCCGGGCCGGGTCGGGTACGCCACGGCCCGCATCCGGGACAACGCGACGCCCGGTCAGTACAGCCTGTCCGTGAAGTGCAACGAGAGCGGCAACAACTTCGGTGGCGGCAACGGGGGTGACGGCGGCAACGGAGGCAACGGCGGTGACCGCGGCAACCGCGGTGACGAGGCCGACTCGGTCGCGACGGCCCGGTTCACCGTGCTCCCCAGCCGGGGTGCGCAGGGCGGTCTCGGCGGCTCGATGGGCCCGAGTTCCGTCGAGATGCAGATCGGAGGTGGCCTCGTCGCCGCGGCCGCCGTCGGCGGTGCCGTCTTCATCGTCCGTCGCCGGATGACCGATGCGGCTGTCTGACGCGTCCGACCTCCCGCCCGGCCCGATACGCCCGTCGCCCCGAGTCCTGGATCAGGACCCGGGGCGACCGTCGTGCGGGCGTGCCGGACTGTCAGTGCTGACGGCCGGTGCGCCGCTTGCGCAGGAAGTAGAAGGCGCCGGCCGCGGCAGCCGTCACCAGGGCGGAACCGGTGGCGATCTCTCCGGGGGCCATGGTGTCGACACTGCCGCCGAGTCCTCCCAGCACTCCGCTGGGAGACGCGGTGGAGCTGGTGGTGGGGGCTGTGGTGGGAGGGGTCGTGGGGGAGGCGGTGGCCCCGCTCGTGATGGACAGGTCCGCCGTCCGCGTGGTGGTGCCGCAGCGGAAGGTCACCTCGTAGACGGAACCCCGCTTGGCATCCCAGTCGACCGTGGCGGTGGCCGACCTCCCCCTCGGGATGGTGGTCGTGTCGAACACGCCCGAGAAAGCGGTCGCGTCGCTCGTGCACCCCATGGCGCCGAGGGTGACCTGACCTCCCGGCGCGACCGTCGACGGGGTGATGGTCGGCGTGAAGTCGGACGTGCCGCCGGTGAGCACATGGGCCGATGCGGCCGGAGCCATCAGGACACAGGCGGCGGCGCCCAGCAGGGCGGCGGGTGCGACACGTATCGCGCGCATGGTGAATCCTCCGGGTCCCGAGGAGCAGCTGCGGAACGGATTTCCGCAAAGCGTGAGAAATGCACCTCGATGCCCGAAACGCTAGAAGTGCCTCATATCACCCGCGATCGGGGTCCGGCGAATGGGGCAGCCTTGTCCCCCGGCCGGCGCACCGGCCGGGGGGTGAGCGTCTCCCGGACGGATCACGCCGGGCTCGCGGGTTCCGGCCGGATCCGGATGAAGGACCCTAGCCACCTGTGGCGTGCGGGAACAGATCGTCGAAGGGTGCGGTGGTCGCCGAGATGCCCCGGCCGAAGGGGGCGTCGAAGTCCCAGATCAGGAAGAGCAGGAAGGCGATCAGGACGCTGAAGAGGCCTGCCAGCAGCAGCTCACGGAACGTTCTGCGGATCTGGAGCGTGAAGATCAGCCCGACCGTGACCAGCGCTCCGGTGATCAGGCCGAACCAGACGACTCCCGGCATGGTCGCGCCCGCGTTCTGCCCCCGTGAGCCCCGCGCGTCGTCGACGGCGGCCACCTGGTCCACCAGCGGCTGGTACGCCTGGCCCTCGTGGTCCGTCCGCGGCCGGTACCCCGTGACGTCCGCCCGCAGCCGGTCGAGGAGCCTGGTGCCCTCCGCGGTGAGGCGGCCGGTCTCCGTCATGGCCTTCCACTCGTCGTTCACGACATGCGCCACGTACGCGTCCACATCGCTGCGGATGCGGTCGCGGACCTCCGTCGGGTAGACGGCGGACCGCGCGCTCACCTCGTGCAGGGCCTGAGCCTCCAGGCGTACGGACTCCTGGGCGGCGCTACGGCCCTCCCAGACGCCCGCGATGGCGAGACCGAGCACGATCGCATACACCACGCCGATCATCATCGTCATGTACTCGATGACGTCGGGTGTCTCGGAGGGATCGTCGTCCTCCCCGATGCGACGGTTGTTGAGGACGGCGATCGTGAGGACGACGGCACAGGCCGAGGCCATCGCGATGGTCAGAACAAGCCATTCCGACATGTGTTCCCTTCGGTGCTCAGCGGGACGAGCGGGGCCGCAGCACGGCTACGGCGAACACGGCCGGTGCGGTGACGAGCAGGGTGAGCGAGACCAACGAGGGGCCGGCCGCGGGTGCTTTGCGGGGCGGCTTCCGGTAGGCGGGGAGCGCCACGCGTGCGGGCGTGGGCGGGGTGACACGCGGCTCGGGCAGTGGCGGCGCGGGTTCGGGTTCCGGCTCCGGTTCGGGTTCCGGTTCGGGCGGTACGGAGAGGGGAAGCGGGGGCGGGGGAGGCGGGGGCGGGGGTGGTGCAGGAGGGGGTGATGGTGGCTCGGGCTTCGGTGGGGCCGGTGGCGGAGGCGGAGAGGGCTGCGGCTCGGTGATGACGGCCTTGCACCCGCCCGGGCCCGACACGGCGACGGACGAGCCGCCGTCCCCCTGTCCGACGGAGGCGACCGCGCAGTCGTCACCGGTCGCCGGCGCCGGCAGGGCGAAGAGCCAGAACAGAGCGGCGGCGGCCGTGAGCCGCGCCAGGCGTGATCCGTACACGCCGGGGAGCATGTTCCCCGGCGACCAAGGACACGCCCGGCGGGGGCCCGATTCGCCTGATGGTGGGATATTCGGCCCCGCGCGTTTGCGGCCGGAGAAGCTTTCTCGGTGCCGTATGGATCAAGGGGCCGACGGGCGTCCGTACCCAGGGCCACGAAAGGGGGCGACTGTGCGAAGGCCCGGCCGGTGGTGCCGGCCGACGACGCCGCGGCCGCCGCGGGCACCGACGCCGCACTGTCGGGCGAGGTCACCCGGGCCTACGGGACCAGGCAACTGACCGTGGCGGGTGGTCATGTACCGGTACGCCAAGGACACGGGGCCGGCGGACGTCAACGGGCGGGGTCTCGGAGGCAGGTGGTTCGCCTCGGCCCCGGACGGGAAAAGGCGGCCAGGAACCCGGGTGCCGCACCGGCTGACCTCGCCGGACTTTCGGTCCCCAAGGACCCGGAACTCGGAGACATCGTCGTCGACGAGAGAGGCATGACGGTTTACCACTTCACGAAGGACCTCGGCCTGGCCGACGAAGTCGGCGTACACCGGCGACTGCCTCAAGAAGTGGCCCGTCGTCAGTCCCCCGCAGAAGAATGATGTCGAGGGTGTCACACCGAGGGATTCACCACCTCGGACCGCCCGGACGGTATCGAGCAGCAGTCGGTCGACTGCTGGCCGATCCGCACCTTCTCCGGCGACGCCGAGCCCAAAGACACCAACGGCCAAGGGTTCGGGGGCACATGGTACGCGGCGTCGCCCGACGCACAGCTGGTCGGAACCTGCACGTGGCACTCCGGGGAGGTTCGCCGTATCGGTCCGTCGCCGAGTGTTCACGCGCAGCGACGTACCGGTGCACATGCCACTGGTGTGTGACCAATAACGGATCTCTCATTGCCGTTTCCACTCGCTCTCTTGGCGGTCCATCAGTAGCCTCTGGTCCACGCTGGCCATGAACATGGCCGGATCACCGTGGCGACTTGTTGGAGACATCGATGGAGCGTCCCTCCTGGGCACCGCAGGGCATAGACATCTCGGTGCCGAGTGTGTCTCGCATGTACGACTTCTATCTGGGCGGTTCGCACAATTTCGAGGTGGACCGGGAAGCGGCCCGCAAGGCCATGGAGTTCATGCCGGGGCTTCCCAAGATCATGCAGGCGAATCGGGCTTTTATGAGACGGGCCGTGCACTACGCCACCGCTTCGGGAATCAGTCAGTTCCTGGACATCGGATCCGGCATACCGACGTTCGGCAATGTCCATGAGGTCGCCCAGGCGGACGACCCGGAGGCCCGGATCGCGTACGTCGACCACGACCCGGTCGCGGTCGCGCACAGTCAGGCCGTGCTGGAGGGCAACGAGCGGGCGGTGGTCGCCGCGGCGGATCTGCGCAAGCCCGAGGCAATCCTGGAGAATCCGGAGATCCGCGCACTCATCGACCTGGACAAGCCGGTGGCCCTGCTGCTCGTGGCGGTGCTCCACTTCATCGAGGACACCGATGACCCGTACGGGGCGGTAGCCACGCTGCACGAGGCGCTGGCCCCCGGCAGCCTGCTCGTCCTCACCCACGCCTCGTACGAGGGCATTCCGCTTTCCCAGGAGGAGGCGGGCGGCACCGTCGGCGTCTACCGCAACATCCGCAATCCACTCGTCATGAGGTCGCGGGAGGAGATCAGCCGCTTCTTCACCGGCTTCGACCTCGTCGAGCCCGGACTCGTCTTCATGCCCGACTGGCGTCCGGAGTCTCCCGGGTCGCGGGCACAGGAAGACCCGTTCGCCTTCTCGGGCATCGCCGGGGTTGGACGCAAGGCGTGAGCATTCCCGCCCAGGCGTCCGGCGCGCCGGACGCGGAACCGGACGGGCCGGAGGGCCGGCTCCGGAGATTCGCCACCATCTGGAGCCGGGCGATCTTCCCGTCCACGGCCACATCGATGACCCGTCCGGAGTTCGAGCAGCATCTGCTGCCGATGGCCAGGGAGCTCAGCGGAATCCTTCATGCATGGCCCTTCGACGCGGCGTCGGCCCAGCGGGTGGGCGCCGCGCTCGTCGAGGCGCACTGCACCGATCCCGAAGCCCTCAGCTCCACGCTCGGTGTCGTCGACTCGTACCTGGTGCTGTACTGCGGCGGCAACGGACCGGTGGAGCTGTCGACCGAGGACAGCCGGGCCCGCTGCGCGCGCATCCAGCACGCGCTCGCCGGTGGATTCACCCAGGCGCTGCGCGAGCGGACACTCGCCGAGCAGGAGGCCATCGCCCGGTCGGCGCTCACCGCCCGCTCGCACGCGGAGCAGGCGCTGCACGCGACCGAGGCACGGTTCCGTGCGGTGTTCAAGGACGCCGCCATCGGGATCGGCATCGCCGACCTCGACGGCAACATCCTGGAGATCAACGACACCCTCACCCGGATGTTCGGCGGACTCGAGAACCACGTCCGCAGCCACAAGGTGCACGAGTGGGTCCATCCCGAGGACTCGCCGCACGTATGGAAGTACTACAACGAGCTGGTGCGCGGCGAGCGCGAGCACTACAGCGTGGAGAAGCCGTACTACCGCAACGACGGCACCGTGCTGTGGACCAACCTCACGGTCTCGCTGCTGCGTGACCCGGAGGGCCGGCCGGAATACCAGCTCGCACTCCTGGAGGACACCACCGAGCGGCGGCTGCTCAACCTGCGGCTGCGCTACGAGGCCACGCACGACGCGCTCACCGGACTGCCCAACCGGACCCTCTTCTTCGAACGTCTGGAGAAGGCCCTCGCCCACAAGGAGGGCACGCGCTTCGGGCTCTGCTACCTCGACCTCGACGGCTTCAAGGCGATCAACGACAGCCTGGGGCACGCGGCGGGCGACCGCCTCCTGGTCGAGGTCGCCGACCGGCTGCAGAGCTGTGCGACCGCACGCGGCGAGATGGTCGCCCGGCTCGGCGGTGACGAGTTCGTGGCCCTCACGACCGGGCCGCGTACAGAGGAGGAGGTCGACGAACTGGCCGGCCGCATCCTCTCGGCGCTCGCCACACCCATCCGTCTCGACGGCCGGGAGCTGACCGTACGCGGATCCATCGGCGTCGTCGAAGGGCCGTCAGGGGAACGCACCGCCGCGGAGGTGCTGCGCAGCGCCGACATCACGATGTACCGGGCCAAGGCGGCGGGCGGCAACCGCTTCGCGCTCGCCGACGCCGAGGCGGACGCCCGTGCCATCACCCGGCACGGGCTGACGACGGCGCTGCCCACGGCGCTCGACCGGGGTGAGTTCTTCATCGAGTACCAGCCGCTGGTGCACCTGGGCGACGGCAGCGTGCACGGTGCGGAGGCGCTGGTGCGCTGGTGCCACCCGCAGCACGGGGTGCTCGGACCCGACCGGTTCATCCCGCTCGCCGAGCACACCGGGCTGATCGTGCCGCTCGGGCGCTGGGTGCTGGAGGAGTCGGTCCGGCAGGCCAACCACTGGCAGGAGCGGCACACCGACGGCGGCCCGCTGCGGATCAACGTCAACCTGTCACCCACCCAGCTGCACCACCCGCGGCTGGTCGCCGAGACCGTCGACGTGCTGGAACGCTCCGGGCTCGAACCGGGGGCGCTCTGTCTGGAGGTCACCGAGTCCGCGCTGATCGGCGCCGACGACGATCTGCTCAAGCCGCTGCGTCAGCTGGCGGAGATGGGCGTGGACATCGCCCTGGACGACTTCGGGACCGGCTACTCGAACCTGGCGAACCTGCGCCGCCTTCCGGTGAGCGTGCTCAAGCTGGATCGTTCCTTCACCCAGGGAATGCAGCACCACCCTGCCGACCCGGTCGACATGAAGATCGTCGAGGGCATCGTCTCGCTCGCCCACAGCCTGGACCTCGCGGTCACGGTGGAGGGCGTGGAGACCGGGGCACAGGCCGAGCAGTTGAAGCAGCTCGGCTGCGACACGGCCCAGGGCTGGTACTACGCCCGTCCGGGGGCGCCGGACCGGATCCACGCACTGCTGCTGGCGGACGCGGTCTGAGAGGCATGGGTCCCCGCGACCGTCGGGCGCGTTTGTCCGGCGGCCGAGGACACCGGGTGCGGCCGGGGCGCGGCGGCGTACGGCTAGGTCCGGCAGGGCCCGTCCGGCCCGCTCGCGAGGAGCATCCGCTGCAGCTCGCGTGCCGCCCGCGGCGGCGCCACGTCGCTGCGGTGCGCGAGTGCGATCGTGCGCCGCAGACCGGGTGACGCCAGGGGCGACGACCGCAGATCCTGGCCGGCCCGTACGGCGACCATGCGGGGCACCACGGCGACCCCCAGGCCCGCCCGTACGAAGCCCAGAACGGCGTCCATCTCGCCGCCCTCCACCGTGAACGACGGTTCGAAGCCCTGCGCGCGGCAGGCTGCGACGGTCAGCTCCCGCAGGTCGTAGCCGTGCCGGAACATCACCATCGGCTCGCCCGCGAGATCCGCGATGCGGACGGTCCCCTCGTGGCCGGGTGCCGGCCGGGCGGGCGACGACAGCACCACCAGGTCCTCCCTCAGCAGCTCCACCGTGGTCAGCGCGGGCGACGCGGCGGGCAGCGGCAGCACGAGCAGCGCGAGGTCCAGCGCCCCCCTGGCCAGCTCCCGTACGAGGTCGTGGGAGCCGCCCTCCTCGATCAGGAGCTGGACGCCCGGATGCAGATCGTGGAAGGCGCGCAGCACGTCGGGCAGCAGGCCCGTGCACACGCTGGGTGTGGCGCCGAGCCTGATCCGCCCCCGGCGCAGCTGCACCAGCTCCTGCACCTCGTGCCGTGCGGTGTCCGCGTCCGCCAGGATCCGACGGGCCAGCGGCAGCAGCGCCTCGCCCGCGTCGGTGAGCGCGATGTTGCCCCGCGCCCGGCTGAACAGCTCGGCACCCAGCTCGTTCTCCAGCGCCTTGATCTGCTGCGAGAGCGACGGCTGCGAGACGTGCACCTCCTCGGCGGCCCGGGTGAAGTGCCTCGCCTCGGCGACGGCCACGAAATAGGTGAGCTGCTGGAAGTGCATGAAGCCGACGATAGCGGGATGCATAGGCAATGCCTATGGATATGAATCACTTCATGTCTTGGACCGATGGTGCCCTTCGGCCCTAGCGTCGTGTCCATGGCATTGGCAACGCGGACGGACCGACGGCCGTCCATGACGCGTACGCTCTGGGACTCGTCCGTCGGCAAGAAGACGATCATGGCCGTGAGCGGCCTGATCATGCTCGGCTACCTGGTCGTCCACATGCTGGGCAACCTGAAGATCTTCTTCGGATCAGACGAGTTCAACCACTACGCCCACTGGCTCCGGACCCTCGGCGAGCCCCTCCTGCACTACGAGTGGGCCCTGTGGATCGTCCGCGTGGTGCTCGTCGCGGCCGTCGTCCTGCACGCCGTCTCCGCGTACCAGCTGAGCCGCCGCGGCCTCAGGGCGCGCCCGGACGCGTACGTGCACAAGAAGGCGCGCGCGAGCTACGCCACCCGCACCATGCGCTGGGGCGGCATCATCCTGGCGCTGTTCATCGTCTGGCACATCCTCGACCTGACGACCGGCACCGTGCACACCGGCGGATTCCAGTCCGGGCACCCCTACCAGAACGTGCTCGACACCTTCTCCACCTGGTACGGCAACGTCATCTACATCGTCGCGGTGCTCGCCGTGGGCCTGCACGTCCAGCACGGGTTCTGGAGCGCCGCGCAGACCCTCGGCGTGGGCAACGCGACCCGTGACCGGGTGCTGAAGGCACTCGCCAACGTCCTGGCAGCGGTGCTGACGGTGGGCTTCGTCTCCGTGCCCGTGGCCGTCATGACCGGAGTGGTGAACTGACATGAGCGACTACACGAACTACGCCACGGGCGCGCCCGTCGTCGACACCAAGGCACCCCAGGGCCCCGTCGCCGACCGCTGGGACACCCGCCGCTTCCAGGCGAAGCTGGTCAACCCGGCCAACCGCCGCAAGCACACCGTCATCGTGGTCGGCACCGGCCTGGCCGGCGGATCGGCCGGCGCGACGCTCGCCGAACAGGGCTACCACGTCGTCCAGTTCTGCTTCCAGGACTCGCCCCGGCGCGCCCACTCCGTCGCCGCGCAGGGCGGGATCAACGCGGCGAAGAACTACCGCAACGACGGCGACTCCGTGCACCGGCTCTTCTACGACACCGTCAAGGGCGGCGACTTCCGCGCCCGCGAGTCCAACGTGCACCGACTGGCCGAGATCTCCGTCCAGATCATCGACCAGTGCGTCGCTCAGGGCGTGCCCTTCGCCCGCGAGTACGGCGGCCTCCTCGACAACCGCTCCTTCGGCGGCGTCCAGGTCTCCCGCACCTTCTACGCCCGTGGCCAGACGGGACAGCAGCTCCTCCTCGGTGCCTACCAGGCGCTGTCCCGCCAGATCGCCGCGGGCAACGTCGAACTGCACTCCCGCACCGAGATGCTCGACCTGATCGTCGTCGACGGGAAAGCCCGCGGGATCGTCGCCCGGGACCTGATCACCGGGAAGATCGACACGTACTTCGCCGACGCGGTCGTCCTGGCCAGCGGCGGCTACGGGAACGTCTTCCACCTGTCGACGAACGCGATGAACTCCAACGCCACCGCCGTCTGGCGTGCCCACCGGCGGGGCGCCTACTTCGCCAACCCCTGCTTCACCCAGATCCACCCCACCTGCATCCCGCGCACCGGCGAGCACCAGTCCAAGCTGACGCTGATGAGTGAATCGCTGCGCAACGACGGACGCATCTGGGTCCCGAAGGCCAAGGGCGACGACCGTCCGGCCAACCGGATCCCGGAGGACGAGCGCGACTACTACCTGGAGCGCGTCTACCCGGCCTTCGGCAACCTCGTGCCCCGCGACATCGCCTCCCGCGCCGCGAAGAAGGTCTGCGACGAGGGCCGCGGGGTCGGACCCGGCGGGCAGGGCGTCTACCTCGACTTCGCCGACGCGATCCAGCGCATGGGCCGGGACAAGATCGAGGAGAAGTACGGCAACCTCTTCGACATGTACGCGCAGATCACCGCGGAGAATCCGTACGAGACACCCATGCGGATCTACCCCGCCGTGCACTACACGATGGGCGGGCTCTGGGTCGACTACGACCTCCAGACCACGATCCCGGGCCTCTTCGCGATCGGCGAGGCCAACTTCTCCGACCACGGCGCCAACCGGCTCGGCGCCTCCGCACTGATGCAGGGCCTGGCCGACGGCTACTTCGTACTGCCGTCCACCATCAACGACTACCTGGCCCGCAACCCGCACACCGAGGCCGTCGACGCCGGCCATCCGGCGGTCGCCGAGGCCGTCGCCGAGACCGAGGACCGGCTCGAGCTGCTCCTCGCCGTCGACGGCGACCGGACCCCGGATTCCTTCCACCGGGAGATCGGCGAACTCATGTGGGAGTTCTGCGGAATGGCCCGTACCGCGGAAGGGCTGCACGAGGCGCTGGACCGGATCCCGCGTATCCGCGAGGAGTTCTGGCGCCGCATCAAGGTGCCCGGTACCGGCGAACAGTTCAACCAGTCGCTGGAGAAGGCCAACCGGATCGTCGACTACCTGGAGCTCGCCGAGCTCATGTGCCTCGACGCCCTGCACCGCGCCGAATCCTGCGGAGGCCACTTCCGCGAGGAGTCACAGACCCCGGACGGCGAAGCCGCCCGCCGGGACGAGGAGTTCTCCTACGCCGCCGCCTGGGAGTTCAGCTCCGCCGGCGACGCCCCCGTCCTGCACAAGGAAGACCTCGTCTTCGAGTACGTCCACCCCACCCAGCGGAGCTACGCATGAAGCTCACCCTGCGCGTCTGGCGCCAGCAGAACGCCGAGGCGCCCGGCGCCATGGCCACCTACGAAGTCGACGGCATCTCGCAGGACATGTCGTTCCTGGAGATGCTCGACACCCTCAACGAGGAGCTCATCCTCGGCGGGGAGGAGCCCGTCGCCTTCGACCACGACTGCCGCGAAGGCATCTGCGGCGCGTGCAGCCTCGTCATCAACGGCGACGCCCACGGCCCGGAGCGCACCACCACGTGCCAGCTCCACATGCGGTCCTTCCAGGACGGCGACACGATCGACGTCGAGCCCTGGCGCGCCTCCGCCTTCCCGGTCGTCAAGGACCTCGTCGTCGACCGTTCGGCCTTCGACCGGATCATCCGGTCCGGCGGCTACATCTCCGCACCCACCGGCACGGCACCGGACGCGCACGCCACCCCGGTACCCAAGCCGGACGCCGACTTCGCCTTCGAGCACGCCGAGTGCATCGGCTGCGGCGCCTGTGTCGCGGCCTGCCCCAACGGCTCCGCGATGCTCTTCACCTCGGCGAAGATCAACCACCTCAACGTCCTCCCGCAGGGCGCACCGGAGCGTGAGACACGCGTGCTCGACATGGTCGCCACGATGGACGAGGAGGGCTTCGGCGGCTGCACCCTGACCGGCGAGTGCGCCACGGCGTGCCCGAAGGGCATCCCGCTGCCCTCGATCGCCGCGATGAACAAGGAGTGGCTGCGGGCCACCCGCAAGGTGCGCCGCTGACCGCACCTGGGGCCAGGGCGGGGAGTCAGACCGGCGGCCGTGCCTCGGCCAGGTACGCGGCCGTGCGGCTCCCCGTCGCCCGCGCGACCTCCCGAGGGGAGCCGGTGGCAACGGTCCGGGCGCCCCGGTCGCCGCCGCCCGGGCACAGATCGATCACATGGCCGGCGCCCGCCCACCGCCGTGTCGTGCTCCACGTCCACCACCGTACGGCCCGCGTCCACCGGCCCGTGCAACTGCCGCGTCAGCACCTCCACATCGGCCGGATGCGGCCCCGCCGTCGGCTCGTCCGGCAGATACAGGGTGTACGGATCGACGGGGCGGACACGGCTCTGCCGGTGATCCTCCCGCACGCGCCGCACGCGGGAGTCCCACCGGCAGAGTGCGGGCGCGGGGCCTACACCATGGGGTCCATGCCCCGGTCGCGCATGCTGCTCTCCTGCTCGCTCTGCTCCCGCAGGCGGCGGGCCTTGTCCTGGAGCCGCCGGCGCTGTTCCGGGTCCGTGGCGCGGTCTGCGGCTTCCTTCAGTTCCTGCGCCTTGGCCTTCAGCTGCCGCGCACGGCCGCCGGACTCACCTGCAACGCTCATGATCACTCCTGGATCGGTGGGGAGCGGACCAGATCAGCGAATCAGCGGAGGGGCGAACACGCATCTCGAACGACCACGCACCGCGATCGGCGCAGCCGGCCGGGTGCTCCGTTCGGGTCTCGCGCCCGACGGCGAGGAGAGGTGCCATGCCGGCCGGTCCGCCTGCCAGGCGTGAACGCCGCTTCAGGAACCTGTCGCTGTGAGTTCCTTGCCGACCTCGTGGAGGAAGTCCTCCAGATCGTCCGGTGTACGCGAGGTGATCAGGAGCCAGCCGCCGGTGTCGTCGCTGACGACGGCCTCGTCCACCCAGTTGCCACCCGCGTTGCGGATGTCCGTCCTGAGCGACGCGTACGAGGTGAGGGTCTTGTCCGTGACGACGCCTGCCTCGACGAGTACCCACGGTCCGTGGCAGATGGCCGCCACGGGCCGTCCGGCCGACGTGAACGAGCGGACGATGCCGACGGCGGTCTCCTGCAGCCGCAGCGAGTCGGCGTTGAGGGTGCCTCCGGGCACGAGCAGCAGGTCGTAGCCGGCCGGGTCGACCTCGGCCATGGTGAGGGAGGGCCGCACGGCCTCCCCCGGGTCCTTCTCCCCGACGAGAGTCCGGACGGGGCTTGTCGTGACCGCGGCCACGTCCACTGTGGCACCGCGGTCCCGCAGGTGCCTCAGCGGCACCACGAGTTCGTCCTGCTCGACGCCGTAGTTGGTCACGATCGCCAGTACGCGGCGTCCGTCGAGGTCGGTGCCCGTCATATCGCTGTCCTTTCGTCATATCTTCTAGGCTGGGGGGCGTGAGAGAGGCAACCCGGCCGCTGGCCGTATTCGATCTGGACGGAACGCTCGCCGACAGCCGCCACCGGCAGCACTTCCTGGAGGGCGCGCGACGCGACTGGGCCGGGTTCTTCTCCGCCGCGGTCGACGACCCTCCGCTGGAGGAGGGCGTGAGCCTGGCGCTCGCGAGCGCCGAGGAGTGCGAGGTCGTGTATCTGACGGGCCGCCCGGAGCGTTGCCGCCGGGACACGTCGGCCTGGCTGGAGCGGCAGGGACTGCCGCGGGGCCGGGTCCACATGCGCCGCAACGACGACCGGCGGCCGGCCCGCCACACCAAGCTGGAGATCCTGGAGCGGCTGGGCCGGGAGCGTGAGGTGCGGGTCCTCGTCGATGACGACGAACTGGTCTGCGACGCGGCCGAGCTGGCCGGATTCACGGTGCTGCGTGCCCGCTGGGCCGTCCCGTCGTCCTCACTCAAGGACGCGCAGGAGCGTGAGGGCCGTACCTGATCCGGCCATGGGTCCCGAGCCCGGTCAGGTGTTCTCGTCGAGCCGGAAGCCGACTTTCAGGCCCACCTGGTAGTGGGCGATGCGGCCGTCCTCGATATGGCCACGCACCTGTGTCATCTCGAACCAGTCGAGATTGCGCAACGTTTCGGAAGCCCTTGCGACGCCGTTACGGATCGCCTCGTCCAGGCCCTCCTCGGAGGTACCTACGATCTCGGTGACCCGATAGGTGTGATTAGACATCTCATGTCTCCTTTCTGGTTCCACGGTGCCTCACCGCCCGCCGGCGCGCGAGGCACCGCGGCGGGTGATCCATCGGGTGGCGGGGCTTGACCTGCGGATTGGTCCATACCAAACTCCGCTCCATACGCCCGTGCGAGCGCCGCCCGCAGTCCCCCCATCCGGGTCCTGTCATTCCGTCGTGCCGTTTCGCAGAAGGTGACCCCCGTGAAGATCCGCACACTGGCCGGAGCCCTCGCGCTCGCTTCCTCCGTCACCTTGGGCGGCTGCGGCTTCCTCCCCGGCTCGGGCGCCGGCGACCGCACCGTCACGGTGTGGCTGATGAAGGGCAGCGTGTCCCCGGACTTCCTGGACCGCTTCACTCGGTCGTACGAGGAAGAGCACCCTTTTGTCGAACTGGAGTTCGTGATCCAGGACTGGGGTGGCATCGGCCCCAAGGTCATGAAGGCACTGGAAGGGGACGACGCCCCGGACGTCATCGAGGTCGGCAACACCCAGGTCGCCCGGTACGCGGACAGCGGGAAGCTGCGCGACCTCACCCTGGAGGCGATGCGTGACCTGGGCGGGGAGGACTGGCTGCCGGGCCTCGCGGAGCCGGGCAGCATCAACGGCGGGCAGTACGGGATCCCCTGGTACGCGGCCAATCGCGTCGTGATCTACAACAAGGACCTCTTCGCACAGGCGGGCATCACCACTCCTCCCACGACCCGCAAGGAATGGGTCGAGATCACCGAGAAGCTGAACGGCCCGGATCAGCAGGGCATCTACCTCGCGGGGCAGAACTGGTACGTCCTGGCCGGATTCATCTGGGACGAGGGCGGCGAACTGGCCGAGGACAGCGGCGGCGACTTCCAGGGGGCCCTGGACTCGCCCGCGGCGCTCAAGGGCATGGACTTCTACAAACAGCTCCAGGCACTCGGCGGTGGCCCCACGGACGCCGACGAGCAGACGCCCCCGGAGACCGACGTGTTCGCCCGGGGCGACGTCGCCCAGATCATCGCCGTGCCGGGCAGCACCGCGCTCATCGAGCAGGCGAACCCGGACCTCGAGGGGAAGCTCGGCTACTTCCCCATCCCCGGCAAGAGCGCGGACAAGCCGGGAGCCGTCTTCACCGGCGGTTCGGACCTGATCGTGCCGGAGGGCGCCGACCAGCGCGGGGAGGGCATCGAGGTCGTCAAGGAACTGGCGGGCGAGAAGTGGCAGACAGAGCTGGCCAGGGCCATGAGCTACGTGCCCAACAAGCCCGCCCTCGCCCGTGCCGTCGAGGGCCAGGAAGGGACGGCCGCGATGGCCGTGGGCGCTGCCGAGGGACGGGCCACGCCCAATTCGCCGCATTGGGCGGCCGTCGAGGCCGACAACCCGATCAAGCCGTACATGACGGCGGTGCTGCAGGGCGGCGACCCCGCGGAAGAGGCGAAGAGGGCGTCGGAGCGCATCACGGCGAAACTCATCACCGGCTGACGGAGTGCCCGCGGGCTGCGGCCCGCCGTTTCGGGACGGGTGGGCTCCGTTCCCCCGCACAGGGTGAAGCCACCTGGGGATTCAGCAGGCGCACATCCCCGCTCTCCGCAACGGTCATGTCAAATCCAGCCGGTGACGGAAGAAGTAAGGGGCCGGGCCGACGCACTCCCGCGACGGCCCGGCAGCCGCCCACGCTGATCCGTCCCCGGAGACTGCCATGACCGTGCTGCCCCTCGTCCCTCCCGCCGCCCACGTCCCGCAGGCCCGTGTGCCCGCACCGGCCGCCCCCTCCGGCTACCGGGTGTCGCTGGCCACCGGCAGGGACGACGTACGCGCCGCTCAGCGCCTGCGCCACCAGGTGTTCGCCGGAGAGCTCGGCGCCCGGCTCGACAGCCTCGAACCGGGCCTGGACAGCGATGCCTTCGACGCGTTCTGCGACCACCTGCTGGTGCGTGAGGCCGCCACCGGAGAGGTGGTCGCCACCTACCGGCTGCTGCCGCCCGAGGGCGCCAGGCGCGCCGGCGGGCTCTACGCCGAGGGCGAGTTCGACCTCGCACGGCTGGCACCGATCCGCGACGACCTCGTCGAGGTCGGCCGCTCCTGCGTCCACCCCGCCCACCGCGACGGCGCCGTCATCGCCCTGATATGGGCCGGACTCGCCCGCTACATGGAGCGCACCGGCCACAACTGGCTGGCCGGCTGCTGCTCCGTACCCCTCGCCGACGGGGGCGCCCTGGCGGCCAGGAGCTGGGACACCGTACGCACCCACAATCTGGCGCCCGAGGAGTACTGGGTCAACCCCCACCGGCTCTGGGACACCACGGGGCACCCCGGCGGTGGCGCGGGCGGCCGGGCGGGGCTGCCGCCCCTGCTGCGCGGCTATCTGCGCCTCGGCGCCTGGGTCTGCGGAGCCCCGGCCCACGACCCGGACTTCGACGTCGCCGACCTCTACGTCCTGCTCTCGATGCGCCGTGCCGACCCGCGCTACCTCCGCCACTTCCTCTCGCTCGCCCCGCTGCGATGAGCGCCTGGCTGCCCTCCGCCCCGTGCACCCCGCGCGCCTGCGCCGGGCACCGGGGCGAGCGGCGAGCGCCGCTGCCCGCCGCCGTCCTGCTGACCGCGGGGTGCACGCTCACGCTGCTCGGGGTGGTGTGCGTGCCGGCCGTGCTGCTCCTCGGGCCCGCGTACCGCGACCGGCTGATCCGCGGGTGGGCGTACGCGGTGGTGCGGGCCTTCGGCGTACGCATACGGGTCACCGGCCCATCGGCGGACCGGGTCCGCTCCGGGGCGGGGCCGGTCCGTCCTCCGGTCGGCGAGCTCGTGGTCGCCAATCACGTCTCGTGGCTGGACATCCCGCTCGTCGCCACCGTGTTCCCGGCCAGGATGCTCGCCAAGAGCGAGATCCGGACCTGGCCGCTGCTCGGACCGCTCGCCGCACTCGGCGGCACCCTGTTCATCGAGCGGGACCGGCTGCGTGCTCTGCCCGGCGCGGTGCGTGCCCTCGCCGGGGCGCTGGCCTCCGGATCACGGGTGGCTGTGTTCCCGCAGGGCAGCACCTGGTGCGGCCGGAGCGCCGGCGGCCGCTTCCGGCACGCCGCCTTCCAGGCGGCGGTGGACGCGGGGGCCGCGGTCCGGCCGGTCCGCATCCGGTACCGGACCGCGGAACGGCACCCCGCGGGCGCCGCCGCCTTCGTCGGGGAGGACCCGCTCGTCGCCTCGCTCTGGCGGGTGGTGACGGCCGCCGGGCTCACCGCGGAGATCCGCGTCCTCCCGCCGATCCCCGCGGGGAGTGAGCCCGACCGGCGCGCGCTGGCCCGCGCCGCTCAGTCGGCCGTCGCCAGCGACAGCGCGAACCGGCCTCCGGAATCCGTCCACCACTGATCCAGCCGAAGCCCCGCCGCCGCCAGTTCGTCCCGCACCCCTTCCCTGCGGAACTTCGCCGAGATCTCCGTACGGAGATCCTCTCCCTCCTCGAACGGCACCACCAGGTCCAGCTCCCGGATCTTCACGGTCAGCGCCCGGCGCGCCCGCAGCCGCATCTCGATCCACTCGTGGTGCGGGTCCCACACGGCCACGTGGTCGAAGTCGTCGAGCTGGAAGTCCGCCCCCAGCGCGCGGTCCACCACCGTCAGGACGTTCTTGTTGAAGGCGGCCGTCACCCCGGCCGCGTCGTCGTACGCCGCGACCAGCGTCGACTCGTCCTTGACCAGGTCCGTACCGAGCAACAGCCCGTCACCGGGTGCGAGCCGCGCCCGGACGGACCGCAGGAACTCCGCGCGCTCCAGGGGCAGTAGATTGCCCAGCGTGCCGCCCAGGAAGGCCACCAGCCGGGGCCCGGGGCTGTCCGGCAGCTCCAGGACGTGCGTGAAGTCGGCGATGAGCGCGTGCACGGAGAGCCCGGGACGCTCGGCCAGCAGCGCCTCGGCCGCACCCGTGAGGGCGCTCTCGCTGACGTCGACCGGCACGTACGTGTGGAGCCCCGGCAGCGCGTCGAGCAGATGCCTGGTCTTCTCCGAGGAACCCGACCCCAGCTCGATCAGGGTCCGGGCGCCGGACGCCGCGGCGATCTCACCGGCGCGGGCGATCAGGATCTCCCGTTCCGAACGGGTCGGGTAGTACTCGTCCAGCCGGGTGATCTCCTCGAACAGGTCGCTGCCGTGCGCGTCGTAGAACCACTTGGGCGGCAGCGTCTTCGGGTGCCGGGTCAGACCGCTCAGCACATCGGCGCGCAGCGCCGCGTCGGTCGCGTCCACCGGCAGGGTGCGGGTCAGCAGGAAGGGACTCACGCAGTGGGCTCCTTGAGCGGGGTCAGTAGAACATCGGTGCGGGTCGCGGCCAGTAGTGTGCGGTCCGGGACCTCGCGCCAGTACGGATCGTCGTCGTACGGTTCCGAGGCCACCACCGTGCGGCCGCCAGGCTTGTCGAGATACCAGAGCGAGTCGCCCCAGGCGCTCGCCACGACCGCCGAGCCGTCGGTGAGCAGCAGATTGAGCCGTGAACCGGGGGCGGCCGCCGCGATGTCGAGCACGGTGTCGGCGACCGCCCGGGATATGTCGTCGCCCATGGTGATCCGGTGCAGCACGAACGCCCAGATCAGTGCCGAGTCGCTCCGCGCCGCAAGGGAGAGCAGCGCCCCGGGCGGCAGGGTGCCGGCCAGCGGCGCCAGGGAACCGGGCCAGCCGTGCACGGCCCCGTTGTGGCTGAACAGCAGTGGTCCCTCGGCGAACGGCGCGGCGGCGGCCTCCCCGTCCGCGCCCGCCCACGTCGCGTCACGGACCGCGGCGAGCAGCGCCGTGCTGCGCACCACACGGGCCAGGTCGGCGAAGGTCTCGTCGCCCCACACCGGCCCGGAGCGGCGGTAGCGACCCGGCGCGGGATCGCCCTCCGCGTACCAGCCGACCCCGAAACCGTCCGCGTTGACCGTGCCGTTCCTCTGGTGCCGCGGCTCCCAGGACTGGCGTACGAGCGCGTGCGGGGGCGAGACGAGTAGGTCGCCCAGCGCCACGGGAGGCCCCAGGTAGGCGATGTGACGGCACATCAGGCGTTCCTCGCGGTGCGGAAGCCGGAGAAGATCTGGCGCCGCACGGGAAGGTCCCAGTTGCGGAACGTGCCCCGGCAGGCCACCGGGTCCACGGCGAACGAACCGCCGCGCAGCACCTTGTGCTCCGGGCCGAAGAACACCTCGGAGTACTCGCGGTACGGGAAGGCGGCGAAGCCCGGATAGGGCAGGAAGTCGCTCGACGTCCACTCCCACACGTCACCGATCAGCTGACCGGCGCCCGCCGGGGACCGGCCCGCCGCGTACGCCCCCGCAGCGGCGGGGCGCAGATGGCGCTGGCCCAGATTGGCCCGCTCGGGCGTCGGGTCCTCGTCGCCCCAGGGGTAGCGCAGCGACCGCCCGGAGGCGGGATCGTGGCGGGCCGCCTTCTCCCACTCGGGCTCGCTCGGCAGCCGCCGGCCCGCCCAGCGCGCGTACGCGTCCGCCTCGTACCAGCTGACGTGGAGCACCGGCTCGTCCTCGGGCACGGGCTCGGTCACGCCGAAACGGCGCCGCAGCCACTGGCCGGCGTCCTTGTGCCAGAACAAGGGCGCGGTCAGCCCGTGCGCGCGGACCATGGCCCAGCCCTCCGCCGCCCACCAGCGGGCGTCGGTGTACCCGCCGTCGTCGATGAACCGTCGGTAGGAGCCGCAGGTGACCGGAGCGGTGTCGACGTAGAACGCCGCCACCTCCCGCCGGTGCGCGGGCCGCTCGTTGTCCAGCGCCCAGGGCTCGGTGGAGGTACCCATGGTGAAGGGGCCTGCCGGGACCAGGACTTCGGCCGGCAGCGCGGCGACGTCAGTCGCACCCGGGGGTTCCGGCGCGCTGAGTACGGCCGGTCCGGAGCGCAACTGATGGGTGATCAGCATCGTCTCGTCGTGCTGCTGTTCGTGCTGGGCGACCATGCCGAAGGCGAAGCCCGCCTGTTCCAGCGGCCGCCCCGCGCCGTGCAGCGGGGCGCCGTCGAGGATGTCCAGGGCCCGGCCGCGTACGTCGGCGGCATAGGTCCGCGCCTCGGCGGGCGCCAGCAGCGGCAGCGAGGGGCGGCTCGCACGGGGATGCTCGAAGGCGTCGTACAGTTCGTCGATCTCGGGACGCAGCGCCGCCCGCCCGCCCACGGCGCGCAGCAGCCAGAGCTCCTCCTGGTTCCCGATGTGCGCCAGATCCCAGACCAGGGGCGACATCAGGGGGGAATGCTGGGCGGTGAGGTCGTGGTCGTCGACACTGTCGGTGAGCAGGGCGGTGCGCTCGCGGGCGGTGAGGAGCGCGGCCAGGGCGCGCTTGCGCAGCGCCTCCGTGTCGAGGTCGGGATCCCCGGCTCCGGGGGGAACGGGTGTGCCGGTCATCGGCTCGTGCTCCTTCCGTGCCGCGGTGCGGCGGCCGGCCGCCAGGCCCGCGGGTCGGGCAGATCGTCGGCCGGGCACCGGCCCCTGGCCACGTACCGGTCGTGGAAGGCCGCGACGGTGTTCCGCACGTGGTCGCTCGCGCCGATCCTGGGCAGCGCGTCCAGCGCCGCCGCGAAGCAGGCGGCCGCGGCCGACGCCAGCTCCGGGTCGCTCAGCCCGTCACGGGCGGCAGCCGTCCAGAGCGGGTTGCGGGGCGCGGCCGGCAGGCCCGCCGTCTCGGCCAGGGGTTTCACGGTGCGGTACACGGTTTCCGCTGCCTCCGGGTCGTCGAACATCGCGGTGGTCACGGCCAGCGGCACCAGCCAGCCGTCGGTGCCTGACTGGGCGTCGATCATGCGCAGCTCCAGATGCCCGCGCGGGCGCACCGGCGGGAACAGCGTCGTGATGTGGTAGTCGAGATCCGCGCGCACGGCCGGCCGCGGCCCGCCGCCGCGGATCCAGTCCCTGAGCGACAGCCCCTCCGGCACGGCCCAGGGACCGTCGTCGTCCCGGACGCACATCACGGATGTGTCGAGCACGTGCGAGGCCCAGGCGTCCCGGGGCGCGAGACGGCCCGGCGGGGCCAGCGACCTCGTCGGATCGAGATCGGTCCACAGGGCCTGCCGGGTCGAGCGCCAGCCCGTCCGCCGCCCCTGCCGGAACGGCGAATTGGCGAACGCCGCCACGAGGACCGCGCCCAGCAGATGGCCGAGCTGCCAGCGCCGCCCGTAACCCAGCGTTCCCGGTTCCTCCTCACCGGCGTCCAGGCACACCTGGACGGAGGCGGAGGTGCACATCATGGCGCGGCCTGCGGTCCCGGAACGGTCGAGCGCGGCCTCCATGGCCGCGTAGCGGGGCTCCTGGAGCAGACGGCGGGGAGGATGCCACGGATCGACACCGAGGCCGGCCGGCACGAGTCCGGCCCGTCCGAGGGTGTCGCGTACGGCGGCCAGATCGGCGGCTGTGGCGTCGACGCACGCCATCAGGGAATCGGCCGGCCGGGAGCTGAGCTCCAGCTGACCGCCCGGTTCGAAGGTCAGGGACGCGTCGAGCGGGGTCGCGCGCAGGGCGTCGGCGGCGGCGCGGAGGCGCTCGGGGGAGACGGCGATCCAGGGATGCTCACGGTCGTGGATGAGCCATTCGAGTTCCACACCCACCGTCCGGGGCGGTCCCGTCTTGAAGCATATGCCGCGTAGCAGATCCTCCGCCTCGTCCTCGCCGAGGGGTTCCGTGTCAACGGTCGAGCCATGAGCGCCGGGAGTGTCCGGGGGCATGCTGGGCCTCCTCTTCGGGTGCTTCCTCACCACCCAAACCCTTACCGTGAGTTCGCACAAGGGTGCCGCCGCGGGACGGAAAACAAGTTGCATCCATGCCGCTGGACGTCCAGCATGCCCCGTATGCACCACACGGGGGAGCGCCCATGAGCGCACGACTGCGCGGCATCGCGCGAGAGACCGAGGCCATCGTCGAGGCCGGGCATTACCGGACGCCGGACGGGCGCGAGGTGACGATCGAGCGCGCCTTGACCGCCGCGCTGTCCGGGACCCGGCTGTACGGCCCCGAGCCGGTGCCCGTCGCCGTACCGGATACGGACCGCACCCCGGTCGTCGAGGTGACGGGCGAGGGCAGCCTGGAGGCGGCACGCCGGATGACGGGCGCATCGGCCGCCGAGGTGGCCGTGCTGAACTACGCCTCCGCCCGCAATCCCGGCGGTGGCTACCTGAACGGCGCGCAGGCCCAGGAAGAGGCCCTGTGCCGCGGCTCCGCGCTGTACGCCACGCTGCTGCGCGCCCCCGAGTATTACGCCCACCACCGCGCCGAACGCAGCGCCTTCTACACCGACCGGGTCATCCACTCACCCGGCGTGCCGGTGTTCCGCGATGACCGTGGGCGGCTCCTCGACGCCCCGTTCACCGCCGGATTCCTCACCTCGCCCGCCCCGAACGCCGGTGTGATCCGCAGACAGGAACCGGACCGGGCGCACCTCATCCCCGCCGCGCTCGCGAGCCGAGCCGAACGGGTGCTCGAAGTGGCGGCCGTCTGCGGCTACCGGAGGCTGGTTCTCGGGGCCTGGGGCTGCGGCGTCTTCCAGAACGACCCGGCCGAGGTGGCAGGCGCCTTCCGCGCCCTGCTCGCCGACGGCGGACGGTTCGCGGGCCACTTCGAGCAGATCGTCTTCGGCATCCTGGACCGCAGCCCCGACTCCGCCGTGCGGGCCGCCTTCACCAGGGTCCTCGCCGGTCAGCTCCAGCCGTAGCGCTCCCGCAGCCGCACCACGACGCGGTCGAACCTGTCCCGGTCCAGCGCACAGGCCTCACGCCGCATACCGTCCTCGTGCACCCGCAGGACCCGGTCCAGATCCACCCAGGACGACCGGCCCGAGCTGTCCCACGGCCCGGCGCCCAGCCCCACCCACTCGTGCTCCCGGTCTTTCTGCTTGCTGGACAGCTGGACGGCGAGCAGCGTGCCCGCACCCTCACGGGCCACGACGAGAACCGGCCGGTCCTTGCCACGCCCGTCGTTCTCCTCGAACGGCACCCAGGTCCAGACGATCTCGCCGGGATCCGGATCACCGTCGCGGTCGGGGGCGTACGAGGTGCGGACCGGTCCCACGTCGCGGGGGTCGGCCTCCGTCGTGGCGGCCGGTCCCGAGCGGCCGGGGAAATCGGATGAGCTGTTACTGCTGTGATCGGTGTGCTGCAACGTCATCGCAACACCGTAGAACCTGGACGGCCCGATCCGTGGAGCGGGTCCGCGAAACGGGGCCCCAGGCTCGACCTCATGATCACCTGCGCCGCCACCGCACGCCTGTCCCGCCCCCGCGGTCGCGCGTCTTCACCTACGACGACGGCACGGAGCTCCGCCACCGGGACACCGCTGGGTCGCCGGCCGTCTGCCGGTGCTCCGCAAGCACGGCCTCACCCGGGCCGTGCCGAAGGCCCTCGACTTGAAGTACCCGCAGGTCTGGCCGGTACCCGCCGGTAGCCCACGCCCCGCTCCGGAGACCGGTGCCCCGGCCCACGGGCGGCGCCGCAGGGTCTGGAAGACTGCCCGACGCCATGAGCCAGTTACCCGAGCAGCCCGCCGACACGTCCGTACCGACCAGCGCCGATGTGGCGCGACTCGCCGGAGTCTCCCGGGCCACCGTGTCCTATGTTCTGAACAACAACACGACTGTGCGGATCAGTGAACCCACCCGCCGCCGGGTCAGGGAAGCCGCCTCCGATCTCGGCTACGTCCCGCACGCGGCGGCCCGCAGCCTGCGCGCCGGGCACACCAGAACGGTGCTGCTGCCCGCCGCACACGTCCCGGCCGGACCTCTCCAGGCGCGCTTCTTCATCGACCTCCAGTCGGATCTGCGCCGTCTCGACTACACGGTCGTCCAGTACGGCAGCGGCGGCCTCGATCCCGACGAGGCCGCCAGATCCTGGGCCGAACTCCGCCCGGTCGCCGTCGTGTCGCCCGTCGGGATGGCCCTTACGGCCGTCGGCATAGGCGTCCTCACCCGCTCGGGCGCCAAGGCGGTGATCACACTCGGGCCGCAGCCGGTGGAGGGCGCGCACGCCCTCGTCATGGACCAGCGCGAGGTCGGCAGCTGCGCGGTCCACCACCTGCTGTCCGGCGGCCACCGCCGGATCGGGGTGGTCATGCCCCAGGAACCCGGCCTCGCCCTGTTCTCCGAACCACGTCTGGCCGGCGCCCGCCGCGCCGCCGACGAGTCGGGCGTGGACGCCCGGATCCAGCCGCTGCCGCTGCGGTACGAGGAGGCGTCGGCCGAGGACCTCGCCTCACGGTGGCGGAGTCTGGGCCTGGACGCCGTGTTCGCGTACAACGACGAATACGCGATGCTGCTGATGAGAGCCATGCAGGACGCCGGGGTCGAGGTGCCCGCCGAGGCGGCCGTCATGGGCGCCGACGACCTGATGCTGGGACGACTGCTGCGGCCCCGGCTCAGCAGCGTCAGGATGGAGCTGGCCACCGCACAGCCCCTGGCGGAGATGATCGACCGGCTGGTGCAGCAGCCGGGCGGCGCGCCGGAGCGCCACTACCTGCTGCGGGCCAGGGCCGTGGCCCGCGAATCCGGCTGACCGGCCGGGGGCCACGACATGCGCCGCCGACGGCGCGTGTCTAGCGTCGTCGGCATGAGCCATCCGCAGAGCTACGAGATCCTGGTGTTCCCGGAATTCGGGGAGACCGCCGCCACCGGTGCCGCTCCCGCGCCCGGAACTGCCATCCGCTCGGCGGTCGTGGCGGCCACCGGGGACACGGGCACGTCGGGCTACCCGCGCTACACGGGGGGCGGCATGGTGGCGGACATCGACCCGTCGACGCACACCGTGGAGGCCCTGCTGGTGGACGGTGCGGAGCTGGACTACGGGCTCACGGTCAGGATCGCCGAGCACATCGGCGGCACGCCGGAGCCGAGCGGTGCCCAGGCGCCGAACGGCACCGGTGTGCCGAGCGGTGCGGAGGACGAGAACGGCACCGGGGAGCGGGAGCCGACCGGGGAAACCCGCTGAGCGGGCCGAACGGCCCGGCCACGCGCCGGCCGGGCCCTCGCACCGCGCCCGCCGCACCCAGGTACTACTGCTGTCCCTGAGCCTGCGCCTGCTTCTGTTCCTCGACCGACTTGCGCACCTCGTCCATGTCCAGCCTCCGCGCCTGCCCGATGACATCCTCGAGCGCCGCCTCGGGGAGCGCCCCGGGCTGCGAGAAGACCGCCACGTTGTCACGGACGATCATCAGCGTCGGAATGGACCGGATCTCGAAGGCCGCTGCCAGCTCCTGCTGCGCCTCCGTGTCGACCTTGGCGAAGACCAGGTCGGGGTGGCGGTCGGACGCCGAGTCGTAGACCGGAGCGAACTGCCGACACGGGCCGCACCAGGAAGCCCAGAAGTCGATCAGCAGGAAGTCGTTCTCGCTCACGACCTGGTCGAAGTTCTCCTTGGTGAGCTCTACGGTGCTCATACTCTGTTACCTCTCCCTGGGACCGTTCGGACCTGTCCCCGCACAACGGCGACGCCGGCCGTCCTATTCCGCCTGCCCGTGTGGCCGCTGCGCATACCCACCACCACACTGTTCCCATGACTGACGCTGATGCTGTGAAGAGCGAGCACTACGACGTCGTGGTGATCGGTGCGGGCCCCGTGGGGGAGAACGTGGCCGACCGGACCAGGGCCGCCGGGCTGAGCACCGCCGTGGTGGAGTCCGAACTCATCGGGGGCGAATGCTCGTACTGGGCGTGCATGCCCAGCAAGGCGCTGCTCCGTCCGGTCGTGGCGCGTGCCGACGCGCGACGGGTCCCGGGGCTGAGCGGAGCCGTGCGGGGACCGCTCGACGCGGACGCCGTCCTCGCCCACCGCGACGAGCAGACCTCCCATTGGAAGGACGACGGCCAGGTCGGCTGGCTGGACAGCATCGGCGCGGACGTCTACCGCGGCAAGGGCCGGCTCACCGGCGTCCGACAGGTGTCCGTCACCGGCCCCGACGGGTCGGAGCGGCACCTCACGGCCCGCCACGCGGTGGCCGTCTGCACCGGAAGCCGGGCCGTCGTCCCCGCCCTGCCCGGGATCGAGGGCGTACGTCCCTGGACCAGCCGCGAGGCGACCAGTGCCAAGGAGGTGCCGGGCCGCCTCGTCGTGGTGGGCGGGGGAGTGGTCGGTGTGGAGATGGCCACCGTCTGGCAGGGTCTCGGCGCCGAGGTGACGATGCTGATCCGGGGCAAGGGGCTCCTGCCCAAGATGGAGCCGTTCGCCGGCGAGCTGGTCGCCGAGGCCCTGACCGAGGCCGGGGTGACGATCCGCACCCGGGTGTCGGCCACCGCCATGCGCAGGGCGGGGAACGACGGACCGGTCACCGTCGAACTGAACGACGGACAGAGGCTGGAGGCCGACGAGATCCTCTTCGCCACCGGCCGGGCCCCGCGCACCGACGACCTCGGTCTCGGCACGGTGGGGCTGAAGCCCGGCTCCTGGCTCGTCGTGGACGACAGCTGCCGCGTCGAGGACAGCGACTGGCTGTACGCGGTCGGCGACGTCAACCACCGTGCGCTCCTGACCCACCAGGGCAAGTACCAGGCCCGTATCGCCGGGGCCGCGATCGCCGCCCGCGCCCAGGACACGCCCCTCCTGGAGACGGACCGCTGGGGCGCCCACGCGGCCACCGCCGACCACGCCGCCGTGCCCCAGGTCGTCTTCACGGACCCGGAGGCCGCCTCGGTCGGCCTCACGCTCGCGGAGGCGGAGGCCGCCGGCCACCGCGTACGGGCGGTCGACCACGACCTGGCATCCGTTGCCGGTTCGGGCCTGTACGCGCAGGGGTACAGGGGGCGGGCCCGGATGGTCGTCGACCTGGACCGCGAGGTCGTGCTCGGTGCCACCTTCGTCGGGCCGGGCATCGGTGAACTGCTGCACTCCGCGACGGTCGCGGTCGCGGGTGAGGTGCCGATCGAGAGGCTGTGGCACGCGGTTCCGGCCTACCCGACGATCAGCGAGGTCTGGCTGCGGCTGCTGGAGTCGTTCCGGGGGTAGGAGCCGCCGTCAAGGACAGACGCCTCGTCCAGGAGGGGACGTACGCCCAGCTCACCCGCGTCCCCGCCGGGCGGTACTGCGTCCGTGCTCCTGCCGCGGTCCGGCCGGACCGGTCGGGCCCGGCCGGAACGGCGGATCAGATGTCGACGACCCGGTAGGCGATGGTGTAAACGCCACCGGAGCCTTCCAGCACCCGGTACTGCGTCTGCGCGCCGACCTCGTTGCCCGTGACGGTCACCGAGCCGAGCCGGTCGTCGCTGCTGGTGCTGTCGTAGTCCCACAGCGAGAGCGTGCGGGACTCGGTCTTGCCGAGGACCAGCAGCGCGTTGCCGTTGCTCTCGTCCAGGGCGCGGCGGTAGCCGGTGCCCATGGTCTGGTACGACGCGTTGGCGGGCCAGAGCTTCACGGCCTTGCCGCCGTTCGCCGCGATGTTCAGGTAGGCCTCGTCGTGGTCGCCCTCGCTCTCGTCGCCGCAGTACAGGTCGACGAGCTGGATCTGCACGTAGTCGACCGGATCGGCCTGCGCGGCGCCGGCTGCGCCCACCAACGAGGTGAGGCCCAGCGCGCCCGCCAGGGCGAAGGTGGTCAGTCGTCGGACGGTCATCTTGTCCCCCGTAGTCTCAGGTTTTCGCCGGTCCCCCGACCGGCTCGAAGAACAGACTGCCGGACCGCTGTCCGCCGTTCTACGCGCGTTCCGCTGAGCGGAACCGGCGCGCGGAGAAGGGCCGGTCACGTCAAGAACGCCATATCTGACGATACGTCAGTAGTGCAGGACGGGAGGCAGACGGGGCGAGGCGCCGGCCCGGACGAGGGCCGCGGTGACGGCCGCGGCCGCCCGCGCCGCCTCCTGGGCGGCCCGCTGCAGCCCCTGCGCGGACAACGTCATGACGGCGATCGCGGCGACGGTCCGGTCGTCGCGTCCCCGCACCGGCAGCGCCGCGCAGCACACCCCGTCCATCACCTCCGCGCACTCCAGCACCGCCCCCGGCAGCCGACCCCCGGAGCCGGCCCGGCCCCGATCGCTCAGCACCTGGCCGGCCGCCGTGTCCAGCAGGAAGCTCATCCCGTTCCGCACCGGCACCAGCGGCTCCACCTCGCCCGGCACGGATGCCACGGTGAGCGCCTGGCCGTCATGCAGGACGGTCAGCAGGGCGCTCGCCCCGGTGGCCGCCCGCAGCCGGTGCAGCGGGTGACGGGCCGCCACCCGTAAGCCCGGGTGCGGCTCCCACGCCTGCCCGAGACGGTAGAGCTGCGAGCCGACGCGGTAGCGGCTGCCACGCCGCTCCACCGCGCCCACCAGCAGCAATTGCTCCAGCAGCCGGTGCGCGCTCCCCTTGGGCAGGGCGCAGGCCGCGGCGATCTCGGTGAGCCCTGCCTCCCCGCCGCACCTGCGCAACGCATCCAGGAGCGCGAACGCCCCCTCGATCACGCCCCTCCCGCGGTCCGTTCCCCGCTCCTGCTCCCTGTCCGCGTGTCGCGACATCTCTCCCCCAGCCGGTCACCGGGCCGTACCCCTTCGCACGGCCGCCGAGAGAGAATGCCCGACCTTCACAGCAGGGGCACACCCCGCCGCGCGCGAACGTGACCCACAGCACAGCGGCCGCCGCTACCCGTGGGACGAGAGGAGCACAAGTGGGCTCGGGGTCCCGGTGGGGCTGGTCGGCGGCGCGGCTCCGGGTGTCGGTCCGGATCCTGGCCCGGACCGAGACGGGCAGCCCGTTCCGATTCGGTTGATCCAGCGCGCCCGGCCTCGTAGCGTCCAGCATTTACGGCGGCTGCTGGAGTCCTGCAGAGGCTGAGGTCTCCCGGTGGCCGGCTCGGCTTCCGCTCCCGGGCCCGGCGGCGGGAGCGTGGTGGCGGGCGGCGGGTCGGCCGACGCCCTCTGCCGGCCGGGGCCCGGCGGGCGTGATCAGGAGAGGGGCCGGCGGCCCATAGGGTGACCCCCATGTCTGTCACGTTGAGCTCCACCAAGACCCGCGCCGCCCTCCGCGTTTCGGCACGTGTCTCAGGCGAGTTGCTTCTCATCCTGGTCATGGCCGCGGCGGCGCTGTGGGTGCTGGGTCGCATGTGGTCGGTCATATGGCCGCTCATAGTCGGCTTGCTGCTCACCACTCTGACGTGGCCCGTAGTGCGCTACCTGCGCCGACGCGGGTGGCCTCCGGCCCTCGCGGCCTCCGTGGTGACGGTGCTGTTCCTCCTGGTCGCCGCGGGGGTCGTCGCGTTGATCGCGGTGCCGGTGGCCTCCCAGTCCGGTGAGCTGGCCGACGGTGTGGTCGAGGGCATCCAGCAGCTGCGCGAGTGGGCCTCCGGGCCGCCGCTCAACATCGGTGACGATCAGATCACCGGTGCGTTCGATTCCGCTACCACCCGCATCCAGGACAGTGTCGGCAGCATGGTCACCACGGTCGTCACCGGGGTGAGCACGGTCGTCAACGGCGTGGTCACCGCCGTCCTCGCGGTCTTCCTGATGTTCTTCATGCTCAAGGACGGGCCCCGGTTCCTTCCGTGGCTGGCGCGTCAGCTGCCCGGCCGGCTCGCCACCGATGTTCCCACCGTGGCGTCGCGTGGCTGGGAGACACTGGGCGGGTTCGTGCGTTCCCAGGCGTACGTCGGCCTGCTCGACGCCGTCCTCATCGGGCTGGGCCTGTGGATCGTGGGAGTGCCGTTGGTGCTGCCGCTGGCGGTGCTGACCTTCGTGTCAGCGTTCGTACCGATCGTGGGTGCCCTGTTCGCCGGCTTCGTCGCCGTTCTCATCGCCCTGGTGTCCAACGGGCTGACGGACGCGCTCATCGTGTTGGCGATCATCATCGTGGTGCAGCAGCTCGAGGGGAACGTGTTCCAGCCCATGATCCAGAGTCGTGGACTCGGTCTGCACGCTGCGGTGGTCCTGCTGGCGGTGACGCTGGGCGGCAGCCTGGCCGGCATCGTGGGCAGCCTGCTCGCCGTACCCGTTGCCGCGCTGATCGCGGTGGTCTGGAACTATCTGCGCGAGCAGCTCAGCGTTCCGCGGCAGGAGCCGGAAGCCGCTGCGTCGCCGAGTGGTGCCGGCACTCCGTCATGAAGCCTCCCGTCGTTGCGGTGGCCGCACCGGGGACAGCCCTGCTTCGTCCGTGAGTTCGCCGTGGTGCCGATCGGCGGCTTCGCAGCTGTCGATCGGGCCGCAGAGGCATGTGCCGAACTTTGAACTCACAGATGACAAAGTATGGACTTCCTCGGCAGAAGTCTCCTAGCCTGGCGGGCGCAACCGTAGGCGTAGTGCTCCTCAGCGAATCCGTACAGCCCGACCGGAGTGCGACCCCCCATCCTGGAGGACCGATGCATCCACGGCTGTTCCCACGTGCCCGAAGACAGCTCGGCACCCTGCTCGTCGGAGGCTTCCTCGCGGGAGGCGTCTGGGCCGGACCCCCGGCGGCCGCCGCCCCCGACGACATCCCGCCCCAGGAACCGGGCGTCACCCTGCGCGTCTTCGACACCCAGGTGCCACTCAGCAGGCTCTGTACGCTCAAGCCGGGCCAGACACCCAACCACGACAAGCTGATGGCCGGCGTGGACTGGTCCACGGTCGACGAATTCGGGGGCCACGCCGACAACTTCGTGGCCGAGGTCTCCGGATACCTGTCGGTTCCCGCCGACGGGACGTACGCCTTCCGCCTCACCAGTGACGACGGCTCGCGGCTCGTCATCGACGAGCGGGAGGTCATCGACCACGACGGTCTGCACGGCGCCGAGCCCAAGGACGGATCCGCCCAACTCACCTCAGGTTTACATCCGTTCCGCGTCGACTACTTCGAGCGAGGCGGCGACCAGCAGCTGACGCTCGCGTGGAAGCCGCCGGGCACGGATGACTTCGCTGTCATACCGCGCGAGTCCCTGAGCACCGACGCCGGCGTCGTCCGGGTCACCGCACCCGGCCGCAAGGAGTGCGCATCCGGAGCGGACAGCCCCGGCGACGGCCTGCCGCTCGCCGGAGTGCGCCCCGACCTCGATCTCACCGACCTGCGCCCGGACGGTTTCGAACCTCAGGTCACCGGAATGGACTGGCTGCCCGACGGACGTCTGGCGCTGTCCACCTGGGGTGGCTCCGAGAGCCGGACCGGCGAGGTGTACCTCCTCGACCACGTCACGGGTGACACCAGCCGCGACAAGGTGACGGTGAAGAAGATCGCCCAGGGCCTGCGCGAGCCGATGGGCATCACCTATGTGGACGGTTCGCTGTATGTCTCGCAGAAGCACGAGCTGACGCAACTCGTCGACAGCGACCAGGATTTCGTCACCGACGAGTACCGCACGGTCGCCACCTGGCCGTACGGCGGGAACTTCCACGAGTTCGCCTTCGGACTGCTCTACCGTGACGGCCACTTCTACGTGAACCTGTCCGTCGCCATCAACTACGGAGGTGCGACGACCACTCCGCAGCCCGCTCCCGGCCGCGGCACGACATACAAGGTCAGCAAGAAGACGGGCAGGATCCAACCGGTCGCGGGCGGCCTGCGGACCCCGAACGGGATCGGCTGGGGCCCCGGCGGCAGCATCTTCACCACGGACAACCAGGGTGGGTGGCTGCCCGCGTCGAAGCTCGTCCAGATCAAGCAGGACCGCTTCTTCAACCACTACACCGAGCCGTCCGGTCCGTTCGACGACCGTCCCGTCACCGAGCCGGTGCTCTGGCTGCCCCAGAACGAGATCGCCAACTCACCCAGCACTCCGCTCCACCTGACGGAAGGCCGGTTCGCCGGCCAGATGCTGGTCGGCGACGTCACCTACGGCGGACTCCAACGCGCCTACCTGGAAAAGGTGAAGGGGCAGTACCAGGGGGCCGTCTTCCGTTACACGCAGGGGCTCGAAGCAGGCGTCAACCGCATCACCATGGGGCCCGACGGTGCGATATACACCGGCGGTCTCGGTGCCGACGGCAACTGGGGCCAGGAGGGGAAGCTGAAGTTCGGCCTGCAGAAGCTCACACCGAACGGCGGCAACACCTTCGACATCAAGGAGATGCGCGCCGTTCCCGGGGGCTTCGACCTCGAATACACCCAACCGTTGTCCCAGGCCACCGCACAGGAGCTGACGTCCCGCTACCAGGCAGAGCAGTGGCGCTACACCCCGACGTCCGACTACGGCGGGCCGAAGGTCGCCGAGGAGCGGCTCGCCGTGCGTTCGGCGACCATCGCCGACGACAGCCGCACCGTGCGGCTGCGGCTCGACGGGCTCGAGCCCGGCCGGGTCGTACACCTCCGCTCGCCGCGCCCCTTCGCCTCCGCGTCCGGCGAGGCGCTGTGGAGCACGGAGGCCTGGTACACGCTCAACGCCGTGCCGGGCAAGCAGCCTCCGCCCGCCACGCTGTACGAGGCGGAGGAGGCGCGGCTCACCGGAACGGCCGGCGTCGACACCGACCACACCGGGTACTCGGGCAGCGGCTTCGTCGACCGCTACGACACGGAGGGCAAAGCGGCCACGACCTTCGATGTGACCGTCCCCGAGGCCGGTGACCACGACGTGAACCTGCGCTACTCCAACGGCCCCAACCCCTTCCAAGGCACCAAGTCCCTCTCCCTGTACGTCAACGGAAAGAAGCTGAGACAGACGACGCTCGCCTCGACCGGCACCTGGGACGCCTGGTCGACGCAGACCGAGCGGATCCGCCTGCCGGCGGGGCCCAGCACCCTCTCGTACCGTTTCGACCCCGGTGACACCGGACATGTCAACCTCGACCTGATCACCGTGCTTCCGCACGGGGACCCCGTCCCCCTCTTCGACGGCACCACCGCCTCCCAGGAGCAGTGGCAGCACACGGACGGCGGACGCGTCGAATGGCCGCTGGCCGCCGAGCGCTCGATGGAGGTGTGCTGCGGCGACATCCGCACCAAGGACGCCTATCAGGACTTCAAGCTGCACATGGAGTTCCGGGTGCCGCTGCTGCCGGACGAGGTGACCGGCCAGGACCGCGGCAACAGCGGCGTCTACCTCCAGGACCGCTACGAGCTCCAGATCCTCGATTCGTACGGCGACACCACCCTCGACACGAACGAGGCCGGGGCGATCTACCAGAAGAAGGCGCCGGACATCAACGCGGCCACGGCTCCGGAGACGTGGCAGACGTACGACATCACGTTCCGCGCGGCGCGTTTCGACGACAGCGGCCGCAAGACCGCCGACGCACGGGTGACGGTGGTGTGGAACGGACAGAAGGTCCACGACGACATCGCGATCGACGGACCGACCGGCGCGGGTCTGCCGGAGGGCCCGTCGGCCGGAGCGATCCGTCTCCAGGACCACGGGAACAAGGTGCGGTTCCGCGACATCCGGATCGAACCGCTGAGCTGAGGTTCGGCCGTCGCAAGCTCCTCCGACGGCGTGGGGCACCCACGGACCGTGGGTGCCCCACGTGGCTCAGCGCGCCGGTCCTCCAGGGGTGCGGGCTCCGGTCGCGAAGGCTCCGAACGCCTTGCCGAGCGGAAGGCGGGCCACAGGAGCCGGGAGGAGCCGGGGAAGGAGCGCCCGGACGCGTACGGCCGGCCGGGCCACGACACGCACCTCGCCCCAACAGGACCGGCGAGACGATAAATTCGAACAATGAGTTCACCCAGTGGCCCCACCCCGCAACCGCCGAGGGGACAGGGCAGGCTCCTCGCAGTGAGCGATCTTCACGTCGGGATCGCCGACAACCGCCCCGTCGCCGACCAGTTGCACCCGTCGTCCGACGAGGACTGGCTCATCGTCGCGGGCGATGTGGCGGAACAGGCCGAAGAGGTCGAGCGCGCCCTGGAAACCCTGGCCGGGCGATTCGCCCGTGTGGTCTGGACCCCGGGCAACCACGAGTTGTGGACCGTGGACAGGGACCCCGTGAAACTGCGCGGCCGGGCGCGCTACGAGCACCTCGTCCGGGTGTGCGCGGAGCTCGGTGTGACCAGCCCCGAGGACCCGTACCCGCTGTGGCGGGGACCGGACGGACCCGTGGCCGTGGCCCCGGTGTTCTGCCTGTACGACTACACGTTCAGGGCCCCGGGCACGGCCACCAAGGAGGAGTCCCTGGCCCGGGCCCACGAGGCCGGGGTCGTCTGCACCGACGAATACCTCCTGCACCCGGATCCGTACCCGACCCGGGACGACTGGTGCCGGGCGCGGGTGGCGCTGACCGAGGAGCGGCTGGCCGCGCAGGACCCGGAGGTTCCGCTCGTGATCGCCGGCCACTGGCCGCTGGTGCGCGAACCCACGTCGGTCATGTGGTACCCGGAGTTCGCCCAGTGGTGCGGCACGGAACTCACCGCCGACTGGCACCGCCGCTTCAACGTCGCGGCCGTCGTCTACGGCCACCTGCACATCCCCCGTACGACCTGGTACGACGGTGTGCGGTTCGAGGAGGTCTCGATCGGATACCCGAGGGAGTGGCGCGAACGCGGGCATCCGCGCGGGCTGCTGCGGCAGATCCTCCCGTACGAGGGGGAGCAGGCCGAGGCCGGTCCGGGATCTTCGGGGAACGCGGGAGCCGCGTCGTGATCGAGCGGCTGCTTCCGGCGTACGTGGCATGCGCGGACACGTACGAGACGGAGGCTCCGGCGGGAACCCTCTACCCGGAGGAGGCACAACTGGTCGCCCGGAGTGTGGACCGGCGCAGGCACGAGTTCGCGGCCGTACGCGCCTGCGCGAGGCGGGCCATGGCGACCCTCGGGCTGCCGCCCCGGCCGGTGCTGCGCGGCCACCGCGGTGTGCCGCTGTGGCCTGCCGGGATCGTCGGCAGCATGACGCACTGCGACGGCTACCGTGCGGCCGTGCTGGCCCGTGTGTCCGAGGTCCGTGCGCTCGGCATCGACGCCGAGCCGAACGAGCCGTTGCCGCCCGAGGTGTGGGAGGCGGTATCGCTGCCCTCGGAGCGGCGGCGGATCTCCCCAGGAGCCTCTCCGGAGGTCGCGGCGGGGGGTTCTCCCCAGGCGAGTGGCGCGATGCCGCACTGGGACCGGCTCCTCTTCAGCGCCAAAGAGAGCGTGTTCAAGACGTGGTTCCCGCTCACCCGGATCGAACTCGACTTCGACGAGGCAGACATCACCTTCCACCGGAGCGCCGAGGTGGCCACCGAAGGCACGTTCACGGCGGAGCTGAGACGCACGGTGCCCGGGATGCCGCCGTCGTACGAGGGCAGGTGGCTGGTCGACGACGGCTTCGCCGTCACCGCGATCGCGCTTCCCCACGGGTGAGGGCACCGCGAGGGCCTGCTCCCGGGCCGGCCGGGCCGCGCTCCTCGGGCGTGAGAGCTCGGTGGCGTGGGGGCGCTTCCTGGCCCAGTGGCCGGCCGCACCGCAGGTTCCAGCGGCCCGCACGGCCGCTGAGCTCGGTCAGGGTCAGCGGGGCGATGTCCAGCCGCCAGAAGGTCTCCGTCGGCAGCCCCAGGGCGTGGACCATCGCGGCGCGCACGACCGCCGGCTCGACGACGGCCAGCAGCCGCCCGCTGCTCCAGGCCGGGGACTCCAGCAGCGTGCCCACCCGGGTGGTCAGGTCCAGCAGTGACTCGCCGCCGTGCGGAGCGGCCGAGGGATCGGTCAGCCAGGCCGACACCGAGTCCGGCTCGGTGGAGCTCACGTCGGAGAGCCGCCGGCCGCGCCAGCGCCCCATGTCCCAGTCACGGAGGGCGGTTTCGGGGAGGGCGGGCCCGGTGGGTCCGGCGGGGGCGGCGAGCCCCAGTGCCTCGGCGGTCTGCCGGCAGGGGAGGGAGGGTCCGTACACGCGGTGATCGGCGGCAGGTACCTCACCGGCGGCAGCGGCAGCCGCGGCGCTGCGCGCGCCGGTCTCGTCCAAGGGGGCGTGGGCCTCGAAGCGGGCTTCCCGCAGTGCCGGGTTCATGGCCGGTGAGATCAACATCACCCGTACCGTCATCTTCTGCCTCCACTTCCTGGACCGGAGCCTTCTGCGCAGGCGCTCCATGGGAACACGGCCCGGCCCGCCCGCCGTTGCCGGGGCGTTCGCACCATGGCGGAGGCCTGACCGTAGGCGGTATGGTCGCGGCACCCATGACGAGGGTGTGACGGAAGTCCGGTGAGAATCCGGCACGGTCGCGCCACTGTGTACCCGCATCGCCGCGGGGAGTCAGACCCGGCACCTTCGTCTCAGGCACCACGACAGGGACGCGTGTTCCCACAGGAGGTTCTGCCATGGCACACTCTGCCGCCCCCACCACCGTCGCACCGGTCATCACCCCCATCTCGGCGAAGGCCATCGCACCCTGGGCCGCCTTCTTCGGCATCCTCATGCTCGTCCTGCTGTACTTCGTCGGAGCGGAGCAGGGAGCCACCGCGGTCTTCTCCGGCGAGGCCGTGCACGAGTGGGTCCATGACGGCCGCCACCTCCTCGGCTTCCCCTGCCACTGAGTCGTCGGGAGCCAAGGAATACGCCTCATGAACTCCGTATCGGTCCGAGCCCTGCTCATCCGCGGCATGCTCGCCGGCCTCCTGGCCGGCGCGCTCGCCCTTGCCGTGGCCTACTTCCTCGGTGAATCCAGGGTGGACGCCGCCATCGCCCTGGAAGAGGCGCAGGCACACACGCACGCCCACGAGCACGGCGAGGAACTCGTCACCCGCACGATGCAGGCCACCGGCGGTCTCGCCACCGGCGTCCTGGTCTTCGGAGTCGCCGTCGGTGGCATCGCCGCACTCGTCTTCTGTTACGCCCTGGGCCGTATCGGCTCCTTCGGCCCGCGGGCCACGGCCGCACTCGTGGCGGGGGGCGCCCTGTTGACGGTGTACGTCGTGCCGTTCCTGAAGTACCCGGCCAACCCGCCGGCCGTGGGGAACCCCGACACCCTTGATCAGCGCACCGGGCTGTTCTTCCTGATGGTCGCGCTCAGCGTGCTGCTGGCGGTGGCAGCGGTCATCGTCGGCAAACGGCTGGCACCGCGGCTGGGCAACTGGAACGCGACGATCACCGCGGGTGGGGCCTATGTCCTGCTGATCGGACTCGCGTACGCCTTCCTGCCCTCGTTCAACGAGGTCGGAACGGACTTCCCCGCCAGCCTGCTGTGGGAGTTCCGGCTGGCCACGCTCGCCGTCCAGGCGACGCTCTGGGTCGGTTTCGGCCTCGTGTTCGGCTACCTCACGGAACGGCTGCTGGTGCCGCGTCAGAGCACCGGGGGCGCGGTGGCGGCCGACCGCGCCGCAGCCCGCTCGGCGAGTGCCGTGAGCTGACCCTCACGCCTGCCGACCGCACGACGGAACCCGCTGGGGAAATCCCGGCGGGTTCCGTCGTACTGCGTCTCGGTGGACCTCGGCGCGTTCCGGTGCGTCTTGGCGCCGGTCCGGTGAGCGGGGCGCCCGAGCAGGGTAGCGCCACTACTCCGGAAAAGGTAGCGTTGCTAACATAGTGGTGTTAGCGTTGCTCTTGTCGGGTCCGCGGAGACAGCCGCGGCCCACCAGCCCCTGGAGCAGCGTCATGACCGAGCAGCACACCACTCCTGCGCGCCGGGTCGCTCTCGTCACCGGAGGGTCGCGAGGCATCGGCAGGGAGAGCGCCGAGAGGCTGGCGGCGGACGGATTCGCCGTCGTCATCAACTACGCGGGCAACCGGACCGAGGCCGAAGCCGCGGTGGCCGCCGTGGTCTCCGCGGGTGGCGAGGCCGTCGCGTACCGGGCGGACGTCGCCGACGAGGTGGCCGTCGCCGCCCTCTTCGACGCGGCCGAGCGAGCTTTCGGAGGGATCGACGTGGTGGTCCACGCCGCGGGCGTCATGACACTCGCCCCGCTGGTCGACACCGACCTGGACGCGCTGGACCGGATGCACCGCACCAACATCCGCGGCACCTTCGTCGTCGACCAGCAGGCGGCGCGCCGGCTGAGGAGCGGCGGGTCGATCATCAACTTCTCGAGCTCGGTGCTGTCGTTGTCCCTCCCCGGCTACAGCGCCTACGCGGCTACCAAGGGCGCCGTCGAGGCCATGACGCTGATCCTGGCCCGTGAGCTGCGCGGCCGGGACATCACGGTCAACGCCGTCGCCCCCGGGCCGACCGCCACCGCACTGTTCCTGGAAGGCAAGGACGAGGAGACCGTCGCGCGGATGGCGGCCCAGCCGCCCCTGGAGCGGCTCGGTACCCCCCAGGACATCGCGGAGGTCGTGTCCTTCCTCGCCGGCCCCGCCCGCTGGGTGAACGGTCAGGTGCTGCGCGCCAACGGCGGCATCGCCTGACGGGAAGGAGCCTTCTCTTCCCGTCCACCCCCGTCAACGCCTCACGGAGAAACGGGACCATGAGCAACGTCATCGTCCTCACCGGCGCGGGGAGCGGCTTCGGAACGCTCGCGGCCAGAGGTCCGGCCCGCGGCGCGTGCCGCGATGCGGGACACCCGGGCGCGCGGCGTGGAGCGCGTCGCCGACGGCCGGACCCGCGCCGCGTTCCTCGCCCTGACCGGGCTCGATGACCTGCCGGCTCCTCAGGCCGCCGACCGCCCGGAGCCGTACGACGCTTGATAGCGTCCGTGCGATGAGTACACGAGCACGCATCCTCGAAGTGGCGGCCAGGCTGGTCGCCGAGTCCCCGGACGGGGACATCTCCACGCGGGCCGTGTGCGAGGCCGCCCAGGTCGGGGCGCCGGCCCTCTACCGGCACTTCGGCGACAAGGAGGGGCTGCTCTCGGCGGTGGTCGATCACGGTTTCGACGCCTACCTGGCGACCAAGCGGGAGCGCGGCGACACCTCGGATCCCGTCGAGGACCTCCGTAACGGCTGGGACAGCCATGTCGAGTTCGCCCTGCGTAACCCGAACCTCTACCGGCTGATGAATTCCCCGGCGATGCGTACGCCGCCGGCCTCCGCGGCCGAAGCCCACCGCATCCTCACCCGGGATCTGGAACGGGCCGCGGAGCAGGGGAAGCTGCGCATCGCTCCCGCACTCGCCGCCCAGATGATCATGTCGGCCACCACCGGCGTGGCTCTCATGCTGGTGTCCCGTCCCGCGACCTTCTCGGAGGCCAGCACCTCGACCCGCGTACGTGATGCCGTGCACGCCGCCGTGTTCACGCCGGATGTAGGAGTGGGCACACCGGCGGACACGGAAGTCCCCTCCACCGCGGCCCGGTTGAGTGCCCTGCTGCGCCGGTCGCACGGCTCCGGGCTCAGCACGGCGGAATCCGCGCTGATGACCGAGTGGCTGGACCGCGTGTCGAACTCGGCGCGGGAGGGCACCTGAGAGGGCACGGCCTCCGGGGTGGGAGGCCGTGCCCTGGGCCCCGGCCCCGCAGGCCGGTATCTCGGCTTCGCCCTACCGCACCTGGTCCGGCCCGAAGTCGCCCGTCAGGGCGGCGGCCATCCGCAGGTGCGGGGCCGCTTCCGCGGGCCGGCCCTGGCGTTCGAGGGTGCGCCCGAGCATCAGCCGTGCGTAGTCCTCGACGGGGTTGCGCTCCAGCACCTCACGCAGCTCCGCCTCAGCCTTCGCGAGCCGCGCGGAGTGGTAGTAGGCGCGCGCCAGCAGCAGGCGCGGGGCGATCTGCTCCGGCACCTCCTCGACCAGCCCGCCGAGAATCCGCGCCGCGGTCATGTACTCCTTCGCCTCGAAGAACAGCTGCGCCCGGTCCCAGCGGTCGGCGGGCGTACCGAATTCGTAGTAGGTGTCGTCCACTTCTCCTCCTCGGCCGAAACGCTTGCAGATGCGTCAACACGGGAGGGTGGTTCAACATTCCACTAAAATTTCGGCGTGGGGACCGGCGCTCCGCGTCCGCACGGGAATAGGTTGAGCGCCATGAGCAATCTCGATCGCCAGGCGACACTCTCCGTCTGCGGAGGGCGGGGCTTCGTCGTAGCCGAACCGGTACGTGAACTCCTCACCCCGCGCCGGGTGCAGCTCGGCGAGTCCACGGAGGTCCGCAGGCTGTTGCCCAACCTCGGACGCCGCATGGTCGGAGCCTGGGCCTTCGTGGATCACTACGGCCCCGACGACATCGCCGAGGAGCCCGGGATGCAGGTGCCCCCGCACCCGCACATGGGCCTGCAGACGGTCAGCTGGCTGCACGAGGGCGAGGTGCTGCACCGTGACAGCCTGGGCAGTCTCAGGACGATCCGCCCCCGCGAGCTGGGCCTGATGACGTCCGGCAGGGCCATCAGCCACTCCGAGGAGAGCCCGAAGCCCCACGCCCGACTTCTGCACGGCGCCCAGCTCTGGGTGGCCCTCCCCGATGCCCACAGGAACGTCGAACCGCACTTCCAGCACCACACCGACCTGCCGACCGTGACGGCGCCGGGCCTCACCGCCACCGTGATCCTCGGCGCACTCGACGGCGCCCTGTCACCCGGCACGGCCTACACCCCGATCGTCGGAGCCGACCTCGCCCTGACGCGCGGTGCCGAGGCCCGGCTGCCCCTCGACCCCGACTTCGAGTACGCCGTGCTCGCGATGTCCGGCGAGGCCGAGGTCGACGGTGTCCCGGTGCTGCCGGGCTCGATGCTCTACCTCGGCTGCGGCCGCACGGAGCTTCCGCTGCGCGCCGAATCCGACGCGGGGCTGATGCTGCTCGGCGGTGAGCCGTTCGAGGAGGAGATCGTCATGTGGTGGAACTTCATCGGGCGGTCGCAGGCGGAGATCGAGGCGGCCCGGCTGGACTGGATGGAGGGACCCCGCTTCGGCGAGGTGAAAGGCTACGACGGCGCCCGGCTGTCGGCCCCTGCCTTGCCGCCGGTGGCCCTGAAGCCTCGGGGTCGGGTGCGCTGAGCTGCAGTGATGTGTCCTCCAGCACCGCAACCGGCTATGAGCCCCCGCATATAGGCAAGAGTGGACCCACGCGGCTCCGACCTGCTGAAACGGTGCAGAAACCGTCCCTGCGCCACACCCAGCTCGCCGGTCCGCAACCTGAACCCAGCAAGATCCCCACCCATGACACGATCAACGATCGACGTGCCCGTCCCAGCAAGCACCGTTGCCGTATGTGGGGCGATCCCTCAGGGGTTCGTCGTGATGGTCGGTGGCATTGGGTGCACGTCGGCGTCCCGGGGAGCCCGACGTGGTCTACTGCCGGGCCTTGTTCTCGGCCGCATCCTTCTTCTTTGCCTGACCGGGTGGTTGAGAAGGGGCCTGGGGTGCCGTGTCACTTCCCGGTGACGCTCCTGAAGTGCCTTTGTCTATTGGCCGAGGTTGTTTCGGCCCGTCTGTTGAGCTGCCCGAGGATCCGCCGTGCGAATGGCGGGACGTCGCGGTGCGTAGGTCTTGGTTGGGTTGTAGTGCCGGGGCGTGTGTCGGCAGAGGTGCTGTCGGCGAGGCAGTCGGCACCCCTTTCTGTCCTGTTTTGTCTGAGATGTCCGTCGTGTTGCTGGGAGTGCCGGTGGCCCTGGTCGCGGTTCGGTCGTTGTTTTGCGGAGCGGAGGTGCCGGTGACGCCGAGTGCGGTCGCCACGACTGCGGTGAGTGCGGCGGTCGTGCCGGCTACGAGGGTGCGCCTTCGTCGGGCGGGCGGGCGTGGGTGAGTGTCGTGCATTTCGGTGAGCATCGGATTTGCGTGTGTGTGGCCGGCCGTTCGTGATGACGCTCGAGTGGCGACGAGGCTCGTGGTGGACGTCGAGGGGGCGGGAGGAACGAGGGCTGTGTGGGCCACTGCGATCAGTTCGCGGACGCAGTCGCGGGCCGGTGGCCGATCCTGTTCGTCCAGGGCCGTCATCTTGCGCAGCAGGCGACTCAGTCGCTCGGGGAGCTCAGGAGGCAGGACGGGAGGGCGGTGCAGTCGTGCGATCGCGGCCTCGAGAGGGCCGCCGTCGTACTCGAGCTTTCCCGTGAGGCATTCGAGGAGTACCAGGCCGAGGGCGTAGATGTCGGCAGGCCGACCGACGGGCTGGCCGAGGACCTGTTCGGGAGAAAGGTAGGCAGGCGTGCCGATGAGCGTGCCGGTGGCCGTGTGGGTGGTGTCCGGACCTCGCGATATGCCGAAGTCAGCCAGGTGGGGCCGGTTGGCGTGGTCCAGAAGGATGTTGGAGGGTTTGATGTCGCGGTGGACGATCCCGGTTTCATGTGCGTGACCCAGCGCCTGCGCGAGGTTGGAACCGAGGGCGGCGGTGGCGTCGGGGAGCAGCGAGCCCTGGGCGATGCGCTCCTTCAGCGTGATGCCTTCGATCAGTTGCATGACCAGGAAGGAACGTCCTTCGTGCTGCCCGGCGTCGAAAGCGGTAACGAGTCCGGGGTGGTGGAGCCGGGCCAAGATCCGCGCTTCGCTGTCCAGGCTCTCCTCCCCGCCGATGCATGAATCGGGCCGGAAAATCTTGACCGCGACCGGTCGTCTCAGCAACAGATCGAACCCGCGGTGCACGTCCGCAGCGCCGCCCCAGCCGAGGCGGCCGTCCAAACGGTACCGGCCGCTCAGCACCTCTGCTGAGCACCGGGAAGTAGTGGCCTGAGCGAAGTCTCGCAGCCTCATTCACACTCCCTCTTCATCGGAGGGCTCGCACCCTTGGCGAGTCCGTGACGACGTGCCTCCGCGACGCGGGTACCCGCCAGGAGCTGGAGTAGCCTCGCGCTTTCGCGGTCACGGCCGATCCCGGCAGTGACTGAACGGTCACCTGCACGTCCCTGGTGTGCGGCTTGAACTCAGATGAAGCGGCTGGCGCAGCCTTCTTGCTTGAGACGTCAAACTCGCGTGCTGTCTGTCCCTACTGCTGTGCCCTGCCCTCGAGCCGGAGGGCCCCAGCTCTGCGCTCAGGTGTGTGTCTGAGTGGAACAAGATCGAGCACCGGCTGTTCTCCCACATCTCCATGAACTGGCGCGGCGGGCTCCTGACCAGCCACGACGTCATCGTGAACAGCGTCAAGGCACCACAACCCCCGCCGGGCTGACAGCCCACGCCGAACTCGATCCGGGCACCTACGAAACCGGCACCAAGGTCACCGACTCGCACATCGACGTCCTGCCCATGCACCGGCCCGCTCCCACGGCGACTGGAACTACACCTTCCACCCATGACACCGCGACGCGGTCGGCGCGGCCAAGGACCCGCGGTCAGCCGAGTGCCTGGCCCCACAGTCCTGCGCCCGTGGCCTGCGCAATCCGGAACCGACCGGCATGGCCTATGGGCCCGAAGCTCCCGAAGCTCGGCGTGCTGGGCGGCGTCGCGGATCACGTCCGTGTCGATCCAGTTGAGCTACGCGATTCCCGCGCCGACCCGATGGGGAGCCAGTTCGGCGCGCAGGGAGTGCGACAAGGACTCCACGCCCGCCTTGGAAGCGCAGTACACGCTCATCATCGGCGCGGTGCCGATGGATGCGAGGGAGGCGCTCCGAAAGTACTGACCGCGGGTACTGAGCAGTCGGGGAAGGAACGACCGTGCGGTGCTCGCGCTGCCCCCGAGGTTGACCTCGATCACGCGCCAGGCGCCAGACGGCGGACCACCTCATCGGCCACGCAGGCCATCGCCTCGTCGTCAGTGACGCCTTCATGCCAGTGAGACGCTGTCGGGAGTCGCCTGCCGTCCGGGCGAGTGCGTCTCCTCCAGGCCGAGCAGAGCCACGCGGGCGCCCCTTTCGGCCGACTCTCGGGCGGCGGCCTCTCCACCCATCTCCGCCACACTCGCAGGAGCTCTCGTGACCGACCGTAAGCGCGCCCTGAGCGGCCGCGCAGCCGTGGTGACCGGTGCCGCACGCGGCCTCGGTCAGGCGCAAACAGTGGCCGGTGAGGGCGGCCCGGACGGAACGAGCGACGCACTTCGGGACAGTGCCGGCTCACGGTGCTGCCCGCGTGGCGAGAATGATTCCCATTGGCGAGCACTACAGTTCGATGTTCTCGGCTGCCGTGATGGTCGCTTGCATGTTGCGCTCCATCATGAGCAGTGCGGCTTCGGCAAGGTCACTGTGGATGTGGGCGACGGCGTTCTCGGGAATGGTTACCCGCAGATGACGGATGTGTGCGTCCAGAGCGGAATACAGCACGCACTGCTCGGTGACCTGGCCGGAAAGAATGACATGGTCCACGTCGAGCTGGGAAAGGAGGTAAGCGAGAGGGGTTTCGTAGAAGATCGAGTGTCTTGCTTTGACCACGAACAGCGAGTCTGCATCCGGTTGCACCGGTCGGACAAGGTCGGCTCTCGGCCCGGCCAGGGCAGCCTCGACGATTTCGCCGTGATGAGAGCGCCACTCGCCGAAATTGTCATTAACGTAAATGACGGGCACACCTTCGGCGCGCGCTCTCGCCAGAAGCCGGACGATGTGAGGTAACGCCTTGCGTACGGACGGAATAAGAAACTCGGCATCAGGGTGCTCATAGGTGTTGATCAGGTCGATCAGGATGAGAGCGTGTTTCCCCATCGCCTCATGATGTCACCGATTGGATAGAGCGCATGTTGTCGGCCCGGCCCTGCCAACGCTTCAGCGGCGAGGACCCCGGACCGACGAAGAAACGAGAACTGCCGCCGGGACGGGGTGGCGGCTGAGTCCGTGATCGGGCCGCTGTACGGACCGGGCCTGGGCGATATACCACTGTGCTGTACCGCCGGATGGCGCAGTTCGGGTGTCAGGTAGTGAATCGAGGGGCATCCGTGGGCAGTCGATGTGCCTGCCCGAGTACTGATCACTCTGTGCACGGCGCTGCCCGTCAACGGATCGGAACCCAGTGAGCGAGAAGAAGAACCCCGTGTCGGCTGCCGCTGCAAAGGTTGTGGAGAAGGTCGAGGAGGCGGTGCTCCCGGCACATGAGATTCCAGACGATCCGCGTGTCCGTGCACGACGTCGGCGCCAACTGACCGTAGAGGGGCAAGGGCAGGCCCGGCACCACCCGCACATCACGCCGCGCAGGTACGGCGTTGCGTGCTGGGGAGGGCGCGGCGGTGGCGGGCGGGGTCAGCGGGTTTCGACAAGTGGCGGGCACCGGCGCACCTCGGCATGCGAGGCATGCGCAGGGCAGACGCGAAAGACCGCTGCTCGGGTCGCGGCGGACCGCAGGCTCATTCAATGAGGTGGGCGCGCGCCTGGCGGACGAACAAGGACCTGCATCTGTTCGTAGCTCATGGAGGCTCCAGATGACGACCGCTGCCGTACGGCCCGCCGACCTCGGGAGCCTGTGGGCACTGCCAGGCGTATATCCGTTGACGGCAACGGCCCGACCCTGATCGAAGGGCCCGTGGCGATCGTGCGGGAGAATGGCACGATCGCCACTTCCGGCCGGTTCGCTGTCTGCTTCTGCCGCCGCAGCCGCATGTACCGGTGGTGCGACACCAGCCACCGCCGCCGCACGGAGCCTCCCGGACATGGTCGCCGAGAAGGCCGCGTCCGGCGTTCCGGCGGCAACCTGAAGGAAACCCATGACGGCGACGGCCCCTGACCACCACCTGTGCTCCGCCGGACGTGGCCGGCCTCGCAGCCGCCGACCCGTACGGGGAGGACCTGCACCGCGAGTGGGACCCTGGCCCCCATGCCCATGTGCCGGGCGCTCGAAGAGCGATCTTCTTGATGCTCTGCGCGCCGATGTGCCTGGAGGCCGCTCGACCGACGGGGAGTTCGACGAGCTGTTGGTGGAGTACGCCGATCGCCGGGCAGCGTCGCTCACTCCTGATCACGAGGGGGAGCCGCGGCAGATCCGCGAGCACGCCGCTCCATCACCTGAAGGAGGCAGACGGGCACGCCCGGGTCATCCCGCGACTGCGCGGGCGGGCCGAGGCGGGCATGGTCGCCACCGCACATGACGGGCTCGGCGCAGGGCGCGCCGAGAACATGCACACGTACCTCGTTCCTGCCCGCGGTTCTGGCTTGCCCCGCAGCCGTGCTCAGACGCTCCGGTGAGGCAGTGGGCGCAGTGCCGGACCGTGAAGTACTTCGCCGTCGATGCCGAACCGCGAGCCGTGGCAAGGGCACTCCCATGCGGTCTCCGCCTCGTTGAACGCGACCAGGCAGCCGAGATGGGTACAACGCGCCGACACTGCGTGGGCGGTACCGTCCTTGTCGCGGTAGACGGCGCAGCGGCGGCCTTCGACCCGTACGACCGCACCTGATCCCGGGGTGATCTCGGCGACCGAGTCGACGTGGGTGGTCCTCAACCTGTCACCTACGAAGTGCCGGGCGACCTCCGCCTGCTGCTTCAACAGGGCCGCGCCTCCACGGATGGTGCTCCACAGACGGCGCGGGTCGTACAGACCTGCCCACTCGGGTTCCGCACCGGTAAGTGTCGATGCCAGCAACTGTCCGGCCATGGCGCCTCCACTCATGCCCCAGCCGCCGAATCCGGTCGCCACGTACACATGGCGTGCGCCCGGATGGAAGGGGCCGACAAGCGGAACGCCGTCGCTCACGTCATTGTCCTGGGCGGCCCACCGGTACTCCGTGTCGCCGACGGGGAAATGTTCGTGCATCCATCCGTCCAGCCGCAGGAACCGCTCGCGGGTGTCGCCCGTGCCCGGCGTGAAACTCTCGCCCGTGACGATCAGCAGCCGCCGGCCCTCGTCGAGCGGAGCGGTACGGACCGATCGCTTCCCCATGTCGTCCGTGATGTACATGTGCTCCGGTGCCTCGGAGGCGGGCAGGGGCGCTGCGACGACCAGCTCCCGGCGCGGTGACAAGCGCGCGAAGTGAAGCGCCCGGTCGAAGACCGGGTAGTGCGTGGCGACGACCACGTCCTTCGCCGTGACCGTCATGCCCCGCTCGGTCGTCACCTTGCACGGACTGCCCTCGGAAAGGCCGGTCACGCGGGTTCGCTCGTGGATGACACCGCCGCGTGTGGTGATGTCCTCGGCCAGGGCCAGAAGATACTTGCGCGGGTGGAATTGCGCCTGGCGTGCGACGCGTACAGCTGCGGGCACGGAAAATGGCAGGTCCGTCTCTGTCACGAAGCCGGCGTCCAGACCCGCTTCTGCGGCAGCCTCGGCCTCGGCTTCGAAAGTGCCACGTCGGTGCGGGTCGGTGGTGAAGGTCAGAGCCGAGGTCCGCTCGAAGTCGCAGCCGATGCCGAGTTCGTCCGCCACGGATGCAACCCGCTCCACTGCTGCCTGCTGGGAGTGAGCGTACTGACGTGCGCCTGCCTTCCCACGCGTACGGCGTAGCCGTTCGTAGATGAGGGAGTGAGCCGCGGTGAGCTTCGCCGTTGTGTAGCCGGATACCCCGGCAGCAACACGGTCCGCTTCCAGCACGACCACGTCCCGCCCGATGCGGGTCAGTTCCCAGGCGGTGCTCAGGCCGGCCATACCTGCGCCGATCACGACGACGTCCGCCGTCGTGTCGGTGTCCAGCGTCGGCCACTGGGTGCCAGGAGTCGTGGCCATCCAGTAGGACTCTGCCATGCCAGGTAGTTCATTTCGTGTGGTCATGAACCACGTGTTCCCTCAGCAGCTGGAAGGAGACCCGGCAGGTCACTTCTTCCCCTGAGCGGCCCAGGTGCTCTCAAGGGAAACTCAAGAGAAATGTGCGTCCCTCACCGTCGGACGTGTACCGGTCGAGCACAGTCTCGCCCACCTCAAGAACTGGCGGCCCTCACCAAACTCCGCGCCGATCCAGCCCGCGCCACCCAGTCCCGCGCGCCTTGCTCGTCCTGACGAGCCCCGAAGTCGACCGCTGACGGATGATCTTCTCCCGCTTCTCGGACGTGCCGCGCTTCTCGGCAGTCTCCTTGACGTGCTCGTACCGGCGCTCACGCTCGGGGCTGGATCCTGCCGGCATGGCGCTCTCCTCCTCGTTGTCTTCCGAGACGTGCGCACCCCGCGTGCCGCGGACCGTTCCCGGCCGCTGGTGGTGCGTGCCCGTACGACCCGGCGGACGGGGCCCGGACTCATTGTCACTGGGTACGCCTAGAGTCTTTTCCACTCGTCACGGCGCGTTGCCGTCGACGGGTCTCATCAGAGTGCCGCCAGACCGGTGGTGTCCGGAACAACGGGGAGAACAGCGCATGGGGTGGGTACCGGCGGGCGACTACGAAGTCGCCCTGGAGGCGGGCAAGGTGGTGTGCCGCAACGGGAAGGGCCGGCGGCTGAAGTCCGTCCCGGCCAAGCTGAAGGATGATCCGGCGGTCGTCGGACTCCGGCAGTTGACCGAGTGGCTGGAGCGGCACGAACGCCGGTGCCTGACCGACGTCGAGCAGTGGATGGTGCGTTCGCTGCCCGTTCCCACGGCTGTTCTCGCCCGGGTCTGGCCCGACCCGGCATGGCAGGCGGCCCTGCGGGACGTGGTGGTGACCGGCACGGACGGTGGGGTCGCAGGGTTCCTGCGCGATGTCGACCCCGCGCGCGGTCTCGGCCTCGTCGACCTGGACGGTGACACGGTCCGCATCACCCCGGACGTCGTCAGAGTGCCTCACCCCGTCCTCCTCGACGACCTCGACGAGCTGCGGGAGTTCGCGGTCGAACTGGAGGTGCGCCAGAACGTGGAGCAGCTGTTCCGCGAGGTGTGGCGCCGGCCGCAGGGCCTCGCCCCGGACACCACCTCCGTCGACACCTACGCCGGCGGAGTGTTCAAGGAACTGCGCTTCCTGCACGGCCGCGTCACCCAGCTCGGGTACCGGTCGCGCGGGGGGTACGCGGTCTGCTCGGTCGTCGAGGACGGCGCCACCGCCGAGGCTCGCATCTGGATCGGCGAGCACGACGGATACGACGAGTACGGCACGGAGACGGGCCCTCTGGGCTGGACCGACCCCGCGGGGCGCGCGTTGACGGCTGCCGGGGTCGGACCTGTCACCTGGTCCGAAGGCATGCGCATGGCGGCGGCGCTCTATGCCGGCCGCGACGTGGAGGACGAGGAGCAGGCGGCATGAACACCATCACGACGAAGACAACGGCGATGAACACCCACGTGAACACGACTGCAGCGGGCACGGTGTCCCTCCCCGCCCAGACCTCCATCTCCACCCCCGCGGCCGAGACCCGCGTGGCGGCCCTGCTGGACGCGGGCGCGGTCCTCCCCGCCGCTACCACCGACCGGGACGACGTCGACGCGCTGACCGCCCGCACCTACACGCACACCGCCCTCGGCGACCGCCCCGTGGTCCGGCTCGTGCCCGGCACTCTCGGCGAGGCCGAGGACCTGGCCCTGGAGTTCCTCGGGCTGGCCCGGACCGCCGAGACCCCCGTCGTGGGCCAGGTGCGCCGCGAGACGCTGGGCTTCCCGGCCTGGGCCCTGGTCAACGACCCGGCCAACGGGCACCACGCCCTGGCCCTGGTCAAGGACATCGAGCGGCTGGGCCGGCAGGCCAGGAGCCGCGCGGGAGCGGCCAAGGAGGGCTTCGACGCACTCGGCACCCGGCTCGGCCGGGCCGTTCCCCACTTCCTTCCCACCTACTACGAGCAGGTGGCGCGCCTCTTCCTCCAGGCGGAGAACACCAGCTACGCCGCCTCCTTCTTCGGCAAGGCCCGCGAGGCGGAACGGGTGCACGGGCTGGTCGTGGACGAGGACCGGCAGCGGGCCGTCTTCCTGGAGTTCGCCTTCGCCGGCGCGCTGACCGTCAAGGCACTGCGGCAGTACGTGCGTGACCTGGTGGCCCGGCTCGCACCGGCGGACGCCTGGGCACAGTTCCGCCGCCTGCTGGTCGAGCGCTGCGCCGCCGGCATGCCACCGTACGCGGCGCTGCCGCAGGACGTACGCGCACTGGTCAAGGCCGCCGGACTGGACCGCGAGGCCGCCGAACGTGATCTGGTGGCCGATCTGATCGGCTCCCCAGGAATCGTGCGTGCCCCCGCCTCGTTCTGGACGGCCTACCGCTCCGCGCTCGTCACCCTCGCCCAACGGGAGGCTGCCGTGCGAGCCCGGCTCCTCGGCTTCTTCCCGGAGACGTTCAGCGAGAGCGGCCGGGACACCGACTGCGAACACGGCTGGCTCGTGCTGCTGGCCGAATCCGGCGCCGAGGACCTGCTGACCGCCCTCCCGGGCACCTCCGATTCCGCCGCCCCCGGTGACCCGTCCGTCTCCCCGGCGGACTGGATCGCCCGCTGGGAGGCGCACCGCCGGCGCAACCGGGCCACCACCGGCCGCAGCCCGCAGACCCTTGACCTGGCCGCCCGGATGGCACACCGGCTGCGCGCCGACGGACGCCCCGTCGAGCTGTTCCAGGGCCGCTGGCAGCGCACCGCCGACCTGGACCTCCTCGACCTCTGCCTGGCCTCCGGCATCCCCGTCGCCGAGCCGGACGACCAGGACACGGGTACCACGCAGCGCCCCGGCGTCCCGCTCGGCTCCTGGCTCACCGACACCGCTCCCGGAGCCCGGGACCTCACCGCCGTCGCCGAACGGCCGGTCTTCCGCGCCCTGCTGAGCCGGACCGTCGGCAGCCTCGGCAGCGGACGCGGTCAGGGACCGGGCGACAGCGGCATGGCGAAACTGGCGGCGCATCCGGTGCTGTCCGTCATCCTGCGGGAGTGGCTGACCGCCTGCGCCGAGGAGTACACGGCCGCGCAAGGGCTCCCCGGGCTGCACCTCGCCCTCGACAAGCTCTCGGCGTACCGCTCCGTGATCGCAGAGGTCGCCCCGGAGGCGGTGCGGCTCCTCAAGGGCCACGATGTCGTCCCGCTGCTCGCCTCGACCCTGCGCACGGGCGTCCTCGACGAACTGGGCTGGGCCGCGCTGGACGAGACCTACGTCGAACTGGCCACGGAGGCGGCCGCCACGCGTCAGCGGCACAACCGGTCGGTGGGCGTCGGCGTCACCGGCGCCTGGCCCGCGCTGATCCTGAACACCCTCGAACGCGCCGTCGTCGTCGGCCCGGAAGGCGTGCTGCTGCGGCACACCCTGCGGCTGCCCGCCACCGTCGACCACTGGCGTCAGCTCGCCTTCCGTTACACCGACGGCGAGTTGCTCGTCATCTGGTGGGAGGACGGCAAGCAGCGCGGCTACTGGTCACACCGCCCCGCCGAGGTGTTCACCGTAGGCGGCGAGCAGGTCCCCCGCTGGGGTGCTTCCGGCCCCTCCGACGACGTCTGCCTGCCATTGCCCGGCGGTGGCCGCGCCACCGGCGGCAAGGCCCTGCACGCGGGCGACACCTCCATCCCGCCGCAGCGTGCCGTCCTCTCCGACGGCACCGGTCACTGGCGGGACGGCCACCAGGGCACACGGCGGGTCTGGCTGGAGTACGACCCGGTCAGCGGCACGCACGGCCGCGCGTCCCTGCCCGCCTTCCTCCACTCCGGGGTGCGGGACGGCACCCGGCTGCTCACCGAGCACTGCCAGGTGCTGCCCCTCCAGCCCGGGCTGGAGAGCACCCCGTTCGGGACGGACGGCACGGTCCTCGGCCGCTGGGTCCGCCACACCGTCACCGAACCGGGGATGCCTGCCCCCGCGGACGGGCACCGGATCGTCGCCGGTACCCCCGACGGCCACACGGTGAGCCTGCAGCACCCGCTGCCCGGCGGCTCCCCGGTGCCGCTCGGCGCCCTCGCCCTTCCCGGCGGATCACGCCCCGTCATGGCCCTCGCCGGGCGATTCGTCGAGGCCCACCCGGCGGACACGGAGGGCACCGGCGGAAGCCTGTGGTCCGTCACCCCCGGCTCCTCGGGCGGCAACGACGCCGCAGGCACCCCCTACGTCCCTCCCGTCGCCTACTGGCACGCCATGCGCCCCAGGGACGAGCGAGGCTCCACCGCCCTGCGGAACCTGACGGACTCCCGGGCGGGAGAGCTGTTCAAGGAGGTCGCCACCGCGGTCGCCCGGCACCTGGAAGCCTTCCGCGCCGTGCAGGACTACACCGGGCCCTCCTCGCGTGAGCTGAGCCGGGAAGCCGTCGCCCGGGTGCTGCCCGAGGTGTCCGACGCGCGGCTCCTCGCGGGCGTCACCGCGCTCGTCCGCGACGCGGTGGACAGGGCCGCCGCGGTCGCCCGATATCTGGAACCGCCTCAGCCCGCCGCCCCCCGGGACACCACGCGCACCCAGGGCATGTTCTTCGACCACTCGCCCGAGCACGGCGACGACACGACCCTGCTGCACGCCACCGCCTGGGGTTCCGAGCGGATGTACAGCGGCTGGTGGGGAGCGGGGAGCCGGTGGACCGCGATCCGGCAGATCCTCGCCGTCAATCACGTCCTCGGCGGTGAGCCGGCTTTCGGCCAGCCCGTGCCGTCCAGGGTCCCGTTCGCCCCGGTGGACGGCTGGCAGCGCGACGAGTACATCGTCCCCGGTCAGTCCCTGGACTGGACCTCCCTGCTCGACAAGCTGCCCGAACTGGCGTACCGGGCCGCCTCGGCGACCACCTCGCCCGAGCACCGCGCAGCTCTCCTGGTCCTGCTCGACACGCTCGCGGAGGGCCCGCTGGCGGACCCGGCTGGCACGGTCCGGCAGGTGGAGCTCACCGAGCCGTACGGCGGAACGCCCGGGCAGGGGCGCCTCGAAGCCGTGCACCGGCTCGGTCAGGTACTGCGCAAGGGCGCCCGCACCGTCGTGATCCTCGCCGACCGCGGCCGGAACACCCGGAACGACGCGGCACGCTGGCTGGCCCTGGACCACGACCCCACCGGCGCCTTCGGCCCCGTGCCCGGCTTCACCCTGGACCGCGAGCACGTCCACCGGCAGGGCATCACCCGCACCCGGCTCACCCGGCTCACCACCCTGGTACGGGAGCAGGGCCCGGCACCCTGGCACCCCGAGGCCGCCGAGGCCTTCCACACGGCCACCGGGATCGGTCCCCTCCAGTCCGCCGCCCTGGTGTCGGCCGCCGTCGATGAGCCGGGCGCCGAGGCGCTCGGGCTGCTCGGGGCGAAGCCCCGTGCCTTCGAGGCGGCCCTGGCCAGGCTGGGCGCCCTGCCCCGCGCCGACCGCCACGCCCTGCTCCAGGCACTGCTGCCCGCCGACCCGGCCGAGCTGTGGTCCACGGGCCCGGACGTCCGGGCCGCCACCGAGGTCTGGCAGGCACGTCTCGCCTTCCTCGTCCGCGTCCCGGAGGAGCTCGACCTCGACCTGTCGGGCACCACCCCCGGCGCCGTCGACCTGGTCCTCAACTCGGGCTCCTTGACGTGGCTGGGCCAAGGCTCCCCGGTCGAGGACGGCACCGGCCGGCCCGGTCTGCGCCGGGTGAGTGCGCACGGCTCGCTCTCCCGGGCCCTGACCGCGCTGCGGACCCTCGCCTACACACTGCCGTACGGGCACCCCCTGCGGGCGCACCTGCCCGTCGGGCTCGCGGCCCTGCGCCGCACCCTCGCCGACCCGGACCTGGTGCTGGACCTCGGGCTGGACTGGACGGAGGCGGGCGGCTCGATCGGCCCCGTGGTCCGGGCCGCCCACCAGCTTCCCGAGTCCGGCGGCGCGGGGCCCGACGGCCTTGTCCGGGCGGGTGCGGCGCTGCTCCTCACGGCCGGCCACGGCAGTCACGAGAAACTCCTGATCCGCCCGGCCGGCCTGGAAGGCCCCGAGGACCCGGCGTTCGGCCTGGTCGAGGGCACCGTCGCGCAGTACCGGGTGGGTGAACTCCGTGCCCTGCGCTCCCTGCTGGGCAAAGAGAGCGATGCCCTGGTCTCGGCGGGCGCCCCCGACGGCACCCCGCACCACCCTGCCCAGGACCCGACGCGTGCGGTGCCGGACCTGGTGGCCGAGGCCGCCGCAGCCCTCGGGCTGAGCGCCGACGCCGCCGCCCTGTACCTCATGCTGCTCGCCCTGCCCGACCCGACGGACCGCAACTGCGCCCGCTGGACCGAGTGGAAGCCCGCACGGATCAAGAAGACCAGGGCGGAGCTCGCCGCCACCGACCTCGTGGTGGAGGCCAAGCGCTCCCGCGCCGGCCGCACCCTGTTCCTCCCCTGCGGCTGGCTCGAACGCGGCGCGCCCGGTCTGCCGCTGGAGACCTGGAAGGAACGGCTGTACCCCGTGGCAGGGTCCACCCGGACCCTGCCGGACATCCCCGTGCCCGAGCTGTTCGCCACGGCCTGGGCACGGGCCCGGGGCGGCGACGCCCCCGCCTTCGAAGAACTGGACACCCGCGCACCCCGGAAGGGCCGCCGCCGATGACGAGCGACACCACGACCACCATCGAGAGCACCGACACGGGCGGGGTCCCCGGTCAGGCGACGCCCCCTGTCGGTGTCTCCGGCCGGGAGGACCGCCAGGTCACCCTGCCGGAGGACCAGTACGGTACCGAGCTGGCCTTCCTCGCCGCCCACGACCCGGGGCCGCGCCCGCCCGGCTGGCTGCTCACCCCGCGCGCCGTCGTCACCTTCGTGATGGGCAGCGCGGGCGAGGCGCTCGGCCTGCCGAAGTCCGCGCAGCCTGGTGCCGGAGTGCCGCGCCGCCTGGTGATCGAGCAGAAGTTCGTCGGCGAACGAGCCCTGGTCGAACGCTGCGTGGTCACCCTCGCCGGGGAGCGCGGACTGCTGCTGGTGGGCGAACCCGGCACCGCCAAGTCCATGCTCTCGGAACTGCTGTCGGCGGCCGTCTGCGGGACCAGCGCGCTCACCGTGCAGGGCACCGCGGGCACCACCGAGGACCAGCTCAAGTACGGCTGGAACTACGCGCTGCTGCTCGCCCAGGGCCCCACCCGGCAGGCCCTGGTGCCCTCCCCGGTGCTCACCGCCATGACCCGGGGCGCCGTCGCCCGTGTCGAGGAGGTCACCCGTTGCCTGCCCGAGGTCCAGGACGCGCTCGTGTCACTGCTGTCCGAACGGCGGATCGCGGTGCCGGAACTCGCGGGAAGCGAGGGCGCCCAGGTGCACGCGGCCCCCGGATTCACCCTCATCGCCACTGCCAACCTGCGGGACAAGGGCGTCTCGGAGATGTCAGCCGCGCTGAAGCGGCGCTTCAACTTCGAGACCGTCGGCCCGATCGGGGACGTGGACGCCGAGACCGCGCTCGTCCGGCGCCAGTCGCGGGCGGCCGTCGAACGGGCGGGTGCCGCCTACCAGGTGGACGACGCGGTCCTCGAAGCCCTCGTCACCGCTTTCCGGGACCTGCGCGACGGCCACTCCGCGGAAGGCTGGGAGGTCGAGCGCCCCTCCACGGTGATGAGCACGGCGGAGGCGGTCTCCGTCGCGGGATCCCTGGGCCTGGCCACCGCCTACTTCCCCGGCGACCGGGACGTGCTCTCCCTCCTGCCCGGCCATCTGCTCGGCGTCGTGCGCAAGGACGACCCGGCCGACGCGGCACGGCTGCTGGGGTACTGGGACGGACCGGTGCGCAGGCGCGCGGAACAAGGGTCGGCCACCTGGCGTGCCCTGTGGGAGCTTCGCGCGGTACTGGAGAGCTGACGGATGAGCCAGTCGACCACCCCGGACAGGTGCGCCACCGCCGAGACGCTGCTCACCGCTGGTGCCCTGCCCGGCACCGAGGTGCCCCCTACCGGTGTCCTGCGAGGCCCCACGGCCGGGCCCACCACTCCGGAGGCCGCGGTCGCGGCCCTCGCGGCGGCCGGCCCCGGGCTGCCCTTCCTGATCGGGGTACGCCACCACGCGCCCTCGCTCGCGGCCGCCCTGCCGGCGCTCCTGGAAGCGGCGGCCCCCGACATCCTCCTCGTCGAACTGCCCGCCGAATTCCAGCCCTGGCTGGGCTGGCTCGCCCACGAGGACACCGAGGCTCCGGTGGCGCTGGCCGCCGTCCCCGCCGACGGGACGGGGGCGGCCGGCGAACGAGGACCCGCCTTCTATCCGTTCGCGGACTTCTCGCCCGAACTGGCCGCCCTGCGCTGGGCCGCGCGGAACGGCGTCCCTGCCGTGGCCTGCGATCTGCCCCTGGCCGACCGGTCCTGGGCACGGGACGGGCCGGACACCCCCGCCCCCGTACCCTTCCCGGGCACCGGCTCCGCACCCGCGCGGGGAGAGGGGCCCGGGCTGTCCGCCGCCCTCCGGTCCCGGCTCACCGGCCGCCACGGCGACGACCTCTGGGACCGGCTGGTGGAGGCCCCCGCACCCGGTTCGACACCCGAGGCACTCCGCCGTGCCGCCCTCCTCACCGGCTGGGCGCTGCGGTACGAGGCCGAGGCAAGGGGCGGCGTGGACGCCGAGGACCTGGTGCGCGAGGACTGTATGCGCGGACATGTCGCCGAGGCCCTGGCGAGCGGGCGGCGGCCCGCCGTGGTGGTGGGAGCCTTCCACACCCCGGCGCTGCTGGCGTCCGCCCCCGGGGCCGCCGAGGCACCCGCCCCCCGGGAGCGGGCCACGTCCGCCCTCCCGCGCGAGGCGGACGCGGCCGGCCGCGTGACCGGTACCGCCGCCGCGGTGGCGTGTACGGTCTCCCTGATCCCCTACACGTACCCACTCCTCGACTCACGGTCCGGGTACCCGGCCGGCATCCGGGACCCGGAGTGGCAGCACACCGTCCTGGAGGCCGCCGGGTCCCCGCCCGCGCTGCACGAGGCGCTGATCCGCACCACGGTCCGTGTCTGTACCGCCCTGCGCGAACAAGGCCACCCCTACGGCCCGGCAGACGGCCGGGAGGTCGTCCGAGTCGCCGGGGACCTGGCGCGCCTGCGCGAACTGCCCGCCCCCGGTCGCGGCGAATTCCTGGAGGCCGTGCAGACGGTGCTCGGGCGCGGCGAGACCTACGGGACCGGCCGAGCCGTCGCCCAAGCCCTCGAACGCGTACTCGTCGGAACACGCACGGGACGGCCCGCCCCCGCCGCTCCGCGCAGCGGCCTGGGTCCGGCCGTGGAGGCCGAGACCGCGGCGCTCGCGCTCCCCGGACCGGGGGAGACCCATGAGAAGACGCCGCGTGATCTCCGGCTCGACCCGGCCCGCTCCACCCTCGACCGGCGGCGCGAACTACTGCTGCGCAGGCTCGGCGTGTGCGGCATCCCCTACGCGCAGGAACAGGCGGTGACGGGTGCCGCGGGCTCGGAAGGACTGACGACCCGCTGGCAGGTGAGGTGGACCCCGGCGACGGCCGCGATGCTCACCGCGGCCGGGGCCCGCGGCGTCACCCCGGCCCAGGCGGCCGAAGGGGTACTGCGGCAGCGGCACGCGGCCGAGCGCGCGCAGGGCGGCCCCACGGCCGCCCAGGTCGTGAGGGGCCTGACGGAGGCCGCCGGGTGCGGACTCCCCGCCCTGGCCGACGAACGGCTCACGGAACTGGCGGCCGTGCTCCCCTCCAGCGGCACCCTTCCCGAACTCCTCACCGGGCTCGACCTCCTGGACCGCATCGACGCCGGCCATCTGCCGGGCCTGGCCGCCCCCGACGCCCCGCCGGCTTCCGGGACCACCGAAGACCCGCCCGCCCCCGCCTCCCTCACCGCCTCAGCCCGTATCGCGCACGCGGCGGAACTCCTGACCTCGGCGGCGGTCCGTCAGGTCGACGGCCTGACCGGATCCGACGAGCCGGAGGACGCCCGCGCCCTGCTCGAACTGGCCCGGCGCGCCGACAGGGTGGGCGGCATCCGGCTCACCGACGCCCTCGTCCGGCTGGCCGCCGACGGCACGCCGCTGATCGCCGCGGCTGCCGGGGCCGTGCGGGTGCTCACGGGTCACGAGGAGGCCGAGGTCTTCGGAGTGCGCGTCGCCTCCTGGGTGGACAGCGCTGTCGACAGCGCCTCCCGGACCGCGCTCACCGCCCGCCTCACCGGCGTCCTGACGGCGGCCGGCCCGCTCCTGACCGTCGGAGCCGGCACCCTGGACCCGTTGCTGCACCGTGTCGTCGAGCTGGAGGACACCGCGTTCCTGGCACGGCTGCCCGCCCTGCGCGGCGGCTTCGACACCCTCAGCCCGGCCGCACGCGACCGGCTGCTGGACACCGTCGAGGAGAGGCTCGGCGAACGGGTGGACAGCCTCGACGCCGACGACCCGGCCGACCTGGCGGCCCGAACGGCCGCCGACCTCTCGGCCCGCGGACTCCTCACCGGCCTGGGCCTGCCCGTACCACCCCCCGCGCACGACGACCGGTACCCGCCGCAGTCGGACCACCTCGCCGCGCCCACGCCACCCGCCACCACGGCGTCCTTCGCCGGCACACCCCCCACCGGGGGCGGCACCTCCGCCGTCCCCGTGCCGGTGCATGCCCGCCGCCTCACCGGAGCCACCCCCGCGCGGACCCTCGCACCCGCCGACCGGTGGCGGCTCGTACTCGGCCGGCGCCCCGATCGACTGCCGTCCGGTGCCGCCCGGCTGGCGACCGCACTGGACGAGCTGTACGGAGAAGGACGCGGCGAGGGATCACGTGGCGGCATGCCCGGTCCCGGTCAGGGCGGCGGCCGGCGTGGCGGCCGCGAGGCGCCGTATCCCGGCGTCCGCGAGTGGTCCGAGGAACTGGCCGCACTGTTCGGCCCAGGCATCCGGGAGGAGGTCCTCGCCGCCGCCGCCGCGACCGGCCGGCAGGACGTCCTCGCCGAAATCGACCCGGCGGCCGCCACCCCCTCCGTGGAACTGCTCCGCACGGTCCTGCGCTACGCCGGTGGCCTCCCAGAGGCGCGTCTGGCGGTGCTCCGGCCCCTGGTCCGCCGCCTGGTCGACGAACTGACCCGGCAACTCGCCACCCGGCTGCGGCCCGCCCTCACCGGCACCATGCTGGCCCGGCCCACCCGCCGCCCAGGTGGCCGACTGGACCTGCCGCGCACGCTGCGCGCCAATCTGGCCACCGCCCGCAGAACGGCCGAGGGAACGGTCCAGGTGATTCCCGAGAAGCCGGTGTTCCGCAGCCGCGCCCGCCGGTCGGCCGACTGGCGCCTGATCCTGGTCACCGACGTCTCCGGATCCATGGAGGCGTCCACGATCTGGTCCGCGCTGACGGCCTCCGTGCTGGCCGGGGTGCCGGCCCTGAGCACCCACTTCCTCGCCTTCTCCACGGAGGTCGTCGACCTCACCGGTCATGTGCACGATCCCCTCGCCCTCCTTCTCGAGGTGAGCGTGGGCGGCGGCACACACATCGCCGCCGGGCTGCGGCACGCGCGCAGCCTGATCACGGTGCCCACCCGAACCCTCATCGTCGTCATCAGCGACTTCGAGGAGGGCGCTCCGCTCGGCGGACTGCTGGCCGAGGTACGGGCCCTGGTGGCCACCGGGGCCCACGTCCTCGGATGCGCGAGTCTCGACGACGCGGGCCGGCCCCGTTACTCGACGGGTGTCGCCGGCCGGCTCGTGGCCGCCGGCATGCCCGTGGCAGCACTCAGCCCACTCGAACTGGCCCGCTGGATAGGGGAGAGAACCGCATGAGCGCCGCCCAGTTGCCACCTGTCGCGCCGGAGGTCACGGCCACCCTGGTGGAGGACCTCTCGCCCCGGCTGCGCAAGCGGCTGGACGCGGCGGTCACCAAGCTCGGCGCCCGCCCGGCCCACCGCGACGGGGACACGGTGACGATCGCGGTGGACGAGGAGACCGAACTGCGCCTGCACGCCCCGGGCGGCGTGGTGGCGACGGCGGACGCCATCACCTGTGGCTGTCTCCTCGCCCCGGCCTGCGTCCACCGGGCGGCCGCCGCCTGCGCCGCCCCCACGGCGGACCCGGCCCCTGAGCCCGCCGGGCAACCGGTCCCGGCTGAAGCCGAATCCACCTCGCACGCCGACGACACCGCCCCCGCGCCCGACCTGGCGAGCCCGGCCCAGCGCGCCGCGGCCGACGCCGTGTGGTCGGCGGCTGCCGCCGTGCTGGAGGCCGGTGTCGACGGGGCCGGTGCCGTCGCCCAAGCGGCGCTTCTCCGCGCCGCGCACACCGCCCGGCTCCAGCACCTGCCGCGCGCCGCGGGCGCCGCACTGTCCGTCGTGACGCTGCTGCGCGCGGCCCGCGCGGGGGACCCGTCCTACCGCACCGCCGACCTCGTCACCGCCCTGGCCGAACTCCTGGGGACCGCACACCGGGTGGGGACCGCGTCCGGCGCGGAACTGGCCGCCGTCAGGGGCCGGGCACGCCGCCCCTACAGCCCGGACGGCTCGTTGCGCCTGTACGGTCTGTTCACCGAACCCGTGGTCACCGACTCGGGGCACGGCGGCGTCCGCACCTGGGTCGCCGGACCCGACGGCCGGCTCTGCACGGTCGGCGACGTGGCACCCGGCGGCGTCGGACGTGCCCTGGGCGTGGCCGACCGTGCGGTGCGCCTCGGGGAGAGCGCGCTCACCCACCGGGAGCTGGGCCGGGCCGGGCTGGCGGTCTCGGGGGCGACACTCTCGCCGGACGGCAGACTGGGCGCGGGGAAGGGGGTCAAGGCCGTCACCGCACGGGGCGCGGCGTGGACGGAGCCGCCGCTCGCCGCCCTGTGGGAGACGCCACCGTTTCAGCAGGCCACCCAGGCTCTGCGATCCACATCCCGCTACGCGGACCCGGACGACGGTGGCAGCGACCTGCTCTTCCTGGATGTCGAACTTCGCGGCGCCGTACGGGAGCCAGGCGGCACCTGTCTGCTCGCGTGGTGCGACGGTGGTGTCCCCGTCCGCCTCACGGTCGCCGACGACGATCCCGCGCTGGCCCACCGGGACAACCTGATGCTCCTGGCCACGGCACCGGGGACACGGCTGCGGATCATCGGCCGCCTGGTACCCGCGCTCCACGCCAGGCTCGCCCTCCTGGCCTGCTCGCACCCCACCGGCGAGGGCACGATCGACCTTGGCTTCGACCGTCTGCGCCGCGCCGACCTTCCCGTCCCGGACGCTCGCGTGCACCCCGCCCCGCCCGAGTCCGGCAACTCCGGCGCGCACTCACCCCTGCACCTCCTGGAGCGACGCGTCGAACAGACGGTCCCCGCGGGCCGTGCTGCCCTCGGCATGCTCGGTGATGTCTCCGCCGAGGCCCGCCGCCTCCGCCGGGCGGGCCTTCCCACAGCCGCCGGCCTTCTCGTCGCCCTGTGCGCCTCGGCGGCCCGACGCGAACGCGACCCCTTCGGCCGTCTCCTCCCCGCCGACACCGACGGCTTCGCCACCCACTGGCTCTCCGCCGCCCGTTACACATCCGCCGTGTCCGAGTCCCTGTGCGCGGCTGCCTGGGAACCGGCGCAGGAGAGCCCGGCCGCCCCGGACGAGCTACCGTCCTCGTTCGATCAGGCTGCTCGGCCGTAGCAGCCCCGTGCGGGCGAGCCGCCGCTGCGGAGCGGGTCGCGACCCCGTGCCTCGGCCGCCTGCGAACCTGTCCGGAACCACCGTCAGCCGCGGACGGATTCGGTGAATCCCAGGAGCGCGATCAGCACTCCGGGGAGCACCACGCGCCGAACCGGACGGTGCTGTCCGGGACGAGTCCGATGCCGCCCCGGGCTCGAGCCCGGGGCGGCATCCGCACCGCGTGGTGCACGCCGTGCGGAACTCCCGAAGCGGGCAACCGCCCACGGCGGCGCGTAGGCAGACGATCAGCTCGTCCCGTCGGCTGAGAACGCATCAGCCCTGCCGGGGGACCGGTGTCCTCGCGGAGCCCGCGCGGGCGGTCCGCGCACCGACGCCTCGGGTGTTCCGCGGCGTACGAATCACCGCGACGACACATCACCCGATCCCCGGTCGATCGAACGACAGCCCGGCCCACCGCTCTCGGTGCGCCGTCCGCCCGCCCGGCTGTATAGGGTGTCTTCCGTGCCTGGCGAGACTGACCTGCGACGACTTCTGATCGACATGCGGCCGGAGATGAATCCGGGGCGCTACGTGTTCACCACCGTGGCCGGTGGCATCCCGCCCGGGGTGACCCCGGTCGTCACGGTGGCCGAACTCGAGGGCCTCACCCTGGTATTGCGGCAGGAGGACGCCGAGGCGGCGGGGCTGGGGTACGACTACGTGGCCGGGTGGCTGGTCCTGCGGGTGCACTCCGCCCTGGACGCGGTGGGCCTGACCGCCGCCGTCGCCCATGAACTCGCGCGGGCCGGGGTCAGTTGCAACGTGGTGGCCGGATTCCACCACGACCACCTCTTCGTGCCGTACGAGACGGTGGACCGTGCCATGGAACTGCTCGAAGGGCTTTCCCGCAGATCTGCGGCCGGCGTCGCGTAGTAGCCTCAGTGGTTTGTCCGGGAAGGGCCTTCGAGGTGCTCGGGACGAGGACGCCGGGCCCCTCCCGGGCGCTCCGGGCCCGTACGTTCCCCTTCCCGCCGTCGGGAGAGGACTGAAGGAATGGCAGACAGCGTGCGTACCTCGGAGACCATCGAGGTGGTGGGGGCACGGACCAACAACCTCCGCGATGTCACCGTGAGCATCCCCAAGGGGCGGGTGGTGGCCTTCACCGGGGTCAGCGGCAGCGGCAAGACCTCGTTAGCGATCGACACCCTGCACAGCGAGGCCCAACTCCGTTACCTGGAAGGGCTCTCGCCGTTCGTCCGGCAGTACATCACCCAGCGCAACCGTCCCAAGGTGGACCGGGTCCTCGGTCTCGGTGCCACCCTCGCCGTCGACCAGCGCCGGCTCAACCGCAACCCCCGCTCCACCGTGGCCACCATCACCGGTATCGACGGCCACCTCGGGCTGCTCTACTCCCGGCTGCCCGGCATCGGCCCGGACGTGATTCCCGGCGACGGCCATCTCAGCTCCGCCCACTTCGACCGGCACACCCCGGAGGGAAGCTGCTCCGACTGCCACGGCGTCGGCGGACGCTGGCAGGCACGGGAAGAACTCGTCATCACGCACCCGGAGCTGGCGCTCTTCGACGGAGCTTCCCCCTGGTACGCGAAGTGGCGCTCCGGCGAGCACGCGTTCATTCCTGCACTGGCCGAGAAACGCGGTGTGGACCTCGCACAGCCCTGGCAGTCGCTGCCCGAGGGCTTCCGGCACGACGTGCTGTACGGCACGGGTGACGAGAAGATCGAGGCGACCGTCGACATGCCGAACAAGAACGAGACGTCCTCCTGGACGTACACCTCCAGCGAGCCGCTGCGCGGAGCGCTCGCCGAGGTGGAGAGGGTCTTCGCGAACGCGGCCACACCCAGCGCGAAGGAGCGGTATCTGCCGTACATGCGGAAGATGCCCTGCACCACCTGCGGCGGCACCGGCTACGACGCGATCGCCCGGTCGGTACGGCTCGGCGGTCTCGCCTACCCCGAACTGCTGGAGGTCGACGTCCGCGAGGTACGCGCCTGGGGCGACCGGGTCACCTCCGGCCTCGGCACCGGACAGCGCGCGGTCGGCGAACCCCTCCTCCAGGACCTCGCCCGCAGACTCCGGGTGCTGGACCGCCTCGGGCTCGCCCATCTCCAACTGTCGCGCGGCGCGGCGACCCTGTCCGGCGGCGAACTCCAGCGCACCCGTCTCGCCGCCCAGCTCAGCACCGAACTCAGCGACATCATCTTCGTCCTGGACGAACCGGGCACCGGCCTCCACCCTGCGGACAAGGCCCATCTGCTGGACATCGCGCTGGAACTGCGCGCCGCCGGGAACACCGTGCTGCTGGTCGAGCACGACCCGGAACTGATCGCCCGCGCCGACTGGGTGATCGACATGGGACCGGGCGCCGGACGGCTGGGCGGCGAGGTGCTCGTCTCCGGCACCCCCGCGGACGTCGCCGGGCACCCAAGCTCGCTCACCGGCCACTACCTCGCCGGGAAGGGGCCGCGGCTGCGCCGTGCCCGGCGGCCGGTCGGGGAGGGCACCGGCTGGGTGGAGCTGCACGGGCTGTCCGCGCACAACGTGACGACGGACCTGGTCCGCTTCCCCGTGGGCCGGCTGACGTGCCTGACCGGGGTCAGCGGCAGCGGCAAGAGCAGTCTGCTCGGCGCGCTCGGTTCCGGGACGGAGGCGGCTTTGACGGGAACGGCTGCCGACACCGTCCGCCGGGTCACCGGGAGCGAGCGCTTCAGTTGGGTCGCCGTGGTCGACCAGGAGCCGATCGGCCGGACACCCCGGTCCAACCCCGCCACGTACAGCAAGGCGTTCGACATCGTCCGCAAGCTGTTCGCGGAGACCGGCGAGGCACGCAAGCGTGGCATCAAGGCCTCCTGGTTCTCCTTCAACACGGCCAACGGCGGACGCTGCGAGACCTGCACCGGGTACGGCCGCAAGCTGGTCAACATGCACTTCCTGCCGGACGTGTGGGTGGTCTGCGACGCCTGTGAGGGCCGCCGCTACACACCGGAGGCCTTGGAGATCACCTATCAGGGGCTGACCATCGACGGGGTGCTGGAGCTGACCATCGCTGAGGCCGTCGAACGCCTCACGGGACACCGGCAGTTGGCGGAGGCACTGGAGGCCATGGACCGGGTCGGCCTCGGCTATCTGCAACTCGGCCAGAACGCCACGGAACTCTCCGGCGGCGAGGCACAGCGCCTGAAGCTGGCGTCGGCGATCCAGCGCGGATCCGCGGGCCGCAAGGCGGGACTGGTCGTGCTCGACGAGCCCGTCTCCGGTCTGCACCCCTCCGACATCCAGCGCATGGTGGACGCCTTCGACCTGCTGCTGGACTCGGGCAACACGGTGGTCGTCGCCGAGCACGACATCCCCGTCGCGGCCTCCGCGGACTGGGTGATCGACCTGGGGCCGGGCGCCGGCCCGGACGGCGGCGCGGTCGTGGCGGCGGGCACCCCCGACCAGGTCGCCGAAGCCGACACCCCGACCGCGGGCTTCTTCCGCCGGTACACGGCGGGCCTGCCGCTGCTGGGCGGGCCCGGCGACCACTGAGACACCGGTGGGCGCCCCGCGCCCGGCCGTGGCGTACACGGTCAGGCGCGGGGCGAGGCCAGTTCCACGACGGTGATGTCCGGGTCGGCGCCCAGCCGGACGGGCGGCCCCCAGAAGCCGGTGCCCCGGGTGACGTAGAGCAGGGTGTCCCCGTGTCGGCTCAGCCCGGCGACGTCCGGGTTGGCCAGGGCCGTGAGATGGGTGAAGGGCCAGAGCTGACCGCCGTGGGTGTGGCCGGACAACTGGAGATCCACCCCGTACCGGGCGGCCTCCGTGACCTGCGCCGGCTGGTGGGCGAGGAGGACGACGGCCCGGTCCCGGTCGCGTCCGCCGAGTGCGGCCTCGTAGTCGGGGCCGTCGTCGTGTTCGGCGCCGCTCGCGTCCTCGACCCCGGCCAGGTCGAAGCCGGGCAGGGCGACCCGCTCGTTGCGCAGGGTGCGCAGCCCGAGCCCGCTCACGAAGCGGACCCACTGCTCGGCGCCCGAGTAGAACTCGTGGTTCCCGGTGACGTAGTACGCGCCGTGCGGCGCCCGGAGGTCCGCGAGCGGTTCGGCGGCCCGCCCCTGGTCGGCCACGTCGGCGTCCTCCACCAGGTCGCCGACGAGGGCCACCAGGTCCGGCTCGGTGCCGTTGAGGAGGTCCACCAACTGCCGGGTCCGGGAGCGCCCCACCAGCACGTTCAGATGGATGTCGCTGATCAGCGCGATCCGGAAGCCGTGGGCCTCCGGGCCGAGCCGGGCGAGCGGCACGGTGATGTGCTTGATCCGGGGCGGCCCGAGCGCGGTGTACGCGCCGTACCCCACGGCGGCGGTGGTGGCGGTCCCGGCGGCCAGTGCGACGGCCCGGCTCACGAACATCCTCCGGGAGGTGCCGAGTTGACCGGCGGAGGCGCGCACCGGGGAGTCCGGGCGGGACGCGTGCTCCCCGCCGGTCACGGACGCCGTACGCGGGCCTCCCTGCTCCGTGTCGCCGGCCGGACGCCTCTGCCGGGCCCGCAGCAGGAACGGCCGGAACGCCTCACCCACCAGCAGCGCCAGCGTCAGGTAGAAGATCCCCGCCATCCAGGTGAAGCCGGGCCAGCCGACCGCCGTGGCCAGCGGCGCGGGCAGCGCACGCTCCCCGGGCGGCGCGGCCACCAGCAGCAGGGCCAGCAGGACGATCAGCGCCGTACCGGCCCGGCGCCACCACGAACCGGGGGACGTGGTGTCGCGGACCGTACGCAGCCACACGTAGTAGTGGACACCGGCCAGGAGCGGCAGGACGAGCGCGACGAACAACGCGGAGGACACCGGACCTCCGGATCAGCCGGCGATCGGGCGCGGCTCGCCGCACCAGCGGCGCAGTGCCCTCGTCAGCCCCCGGCCGGGTTCGGCGCCCGCCCAGGCCACGTATCCGTCGGGCCGGATCAGCACATGCGCGGGCCACTTGGCGCCGAGGGGTTCGGCGAGCACACCCGTACGCAGCCGGGCCTCCCAGCCCGTGGCGGCGGGCGGACAGCCGTCCGTGCCGGTCAGCACGAAACCACCGCCCCGGAACAGCTCGTACAGCCGCTCCGGGCCCCCGGGAGCCGCCACGAGTGGCCGGTCCGGTACCCGCAGACCCGTCCACCGGTCATGCCCTGCCGCCGGGTAGCGCAGGGTCAGCCCCGACAGGTGCTGCACGTTCAGCCGGTGGACCGGTTTGATCCGCATCGACCACATCGCGGCCCTCCGCAGCATCCGCGCGGGAAGACTGTCGGAGGTCTCGAAGCGGAAGGACAGGTCGGTCTTGCGCAGCGTCTCCGCCGCGATCGGGTACCGCTCCGCCTCGTAACTGTCGAGCAGCCCCTCCGGCGCCCACCCGTCGAGTACCGCCCGCAGCTTCCAGCCCAGGTTGAACGCGTCCTGGATACCGGTCTGGAGCCCCTGTCCGCCGGACGGGATGTGCGTGTGCGCGGCGTCCCCGGCGAGCAGCACCCTGCCGACCCGGTACTTCTTGGCGTGCCGCTGCGAGCTCCGGAACCGGGACAGCCACAGCGGGTCGTGGATGCCGATGTCCAAACCCAGGATGGCGGCGCAGCTCTCGCTCAGATCCTCCGGCGTCAGCGGCTCGTCGGCGGGGACGGTGAACTTCTGCCGGTCCAGCACGATGACCCGGTACGTGCCGTCGCGGAACGGGAACAGGGCGGCCATGCCGCGCCGGGTGATCCGCGCGTACTCCGCCGGCCCCGGCGGACTGCTCAGCCGGGCGTCGGCCATCATCAGCGACTGGTCGTAGTTCCAGCCGTCGAACCTCACGCCGATGGCGTCACGGACGGTGCTGTTCACCCCGTCGCAGCCGATGACGTACCGGGCTCGGACGGTGGTCGGACCCTCCGGGCCGGTCAGCTCGACGTCGACCCCGTCGTCGTCCTGCGACAGCCCGGTCATCTCGGTTCCGGGCAGCAGCAGCGCGCCCGCCTTCTCGGCGGCGGCCTGCAACGCGTCCTCGGTCCGCACCTGCGGGATGGACAGGCTGAACGGGAAACCGGTGTCGAGCAGCCCGTAGTCCAGATAGCCGTCCTCGTTGCCGAGCGGCGGATGCGGGCACTCCCGGCCCCAGGCGAGCAGGTCGCCCACCCGGCCCCGCATGTCGAGGAGCTCCAGGGTGCGGGGCTCGACCGTGCAGGCACGGGACAGCCGGCTGCGCCCGGTGCGCTTGTCGACCACCTGGCAGGAGACGCCGAAGCCGGCCAGCTCCGCCGCGAGCGCGAGCCCGGCGGGTCCGGCGCCGACGATGATCACCTGTGGGGACGGCGGCATCTTCTGACTCCTTCGGATCGGCCGGACCCGCCGCACGGGGAGTGCGCGGGGTGTGCGGGGCACGGAACCACGGCAGGGGCGGGCCGGACGAGCACCACGGAGCCGCCTCCCGTCGGGATGCCAGCCAGTTAATGGGCGGGTCCGTGGCGGGCGCAACCACGCTGAGAACGAGGTGAGAGGCGCCGGAGAGCGAGGTCCCGTGGATGAGACCGGATCGAGCACCAGGTTGAGAACGGGGAGTCCTAGCGTGGCGACCGATCAGGTGGTGTCCATGCAGTCCAGCCCGCAGGGGGAGTCCCGCCATGACCGCGCGTCCGCCGGAACCACGCCGTACACCGGCCGCCCCGGCCACTGCGCACCCACCGGCCGCCCTGTCCGTCGCGGAGCCGCCGGCCGTCCCCGGGCGCGAGGACCTGGAATCCCTGCTGGGTATCCGCCACTTCGAGAACCTGCTGCTGCGGATGTTCGCCGAGGGCAGGCTCAACGGCACCACGCACACCTGTCTGGGACAGGAGTACGTGCCGGTCTCCCTGGCCCCGCTGCTGGCCGGCGACCACGTACTCAGCAACCACCGGGGCCACGGCCACTACCTCGCCCTGTTCCGGGACCCCGCCGGACTGCTCGCGGAGATCATGGGCCGGGCCGGCGCGGTGTGTTCGGGCGTCGGCGGCAGCCAGCACATACGCCGCGACGGCTATCTCTCCACCGGGGTGCAGGGCCAGAGCCTGCCGCTCGCCGTGGGCATCGGACTGCGCTGCAAGCGCACGGGGTCCGGCCGGATCGCCGCCGCGTTCGTCGGCGACGGAACCTGGGGCGAGGGAGCGGTCTACGAGGCACTCAACATGGCCGCTCTGTGGCGGGTGCCGGTCCTGGTGGTCGTCGAACACAACGGGGTCGCCCAGTCCACCCCGACGCGTCTCCAGATGGCCGGTTCGATCGCCGACCGGGCCGCCGCCTTCGGCATCGACTTCGTGGAGATCACCGGCCACCACGTTCCGGAGATCCGGGAGCGGCTCACCCCCGTGGTGCGCCGGGTCCGCGAGGAACACCGCCCGGCGGTCGTGCAGTTCACCACCCACCGGCTGGGTCCCCACAGCAAGGGCGACGACACCCGCGACCCGGCGGAGGTGGAACGGCTCCGGGCCGGCGACTGGCACCGGGAGCTGACCGAACGGCTGGGCGCGCCGTTCCGGGAGCTTGACGCGCGCGTCCGCGCCGACCTGGAAGAACTGGCCCGCGAGGTGGAGGCACGGCCGCCCGCCGCCTGGACGGGGTCCGGTCTCCCGGACCCGAGGATGGAGGACCGATGGCCGAACTGACCGAGCCGACCGACCTGAGCGGGCTGACCGACCTCGTGGCCGATGTGCTCCGGACGCCCGCCGCCGAGGTGACGGAGGAGACCGGGCCCGCCACCACGGCGGCCTGGACCAGCCTGCGGCACGTCCAGATCGTCTCCCGTGTCGAACGGACCTACGGCGTCCGGCTCACCGCCCGTGAGGTGCGCGGCTGCCGGAGCGTCGGCGCCCTGCGCGCGGTGCTGACCGCGAAGCGGGGGACGCCGTGACCCGGCCCGCACCCCGTGTGGTGGAGACGCTCAACGCGGCCCTGCACCGGCTGTTCGAGGAACGGCCCTCGCTGCATCTGCTCGGCGAGGACGTGCTCGACCCGTACGGCGGCGCGTTCAAGGTGACCCGCGGTCTGTCCACCCGCCACCCGGACCGGGTGTTCGGCACCCCGATCAGCGAGGCGGGCATCACCGGCGTGGCGGGCGGTCTCGCGCTCGCGGGCGACCAGGCGATCGTGGAGATGATGTTCGGCGACTTCGCCGCGCTCGCCTTCGACCAGGTGCTCAACCTGATCTCCAAATCGGTGACCATGTACGGCGACCGGGTGCCTATGCCGGTCGTGGTGCGCTGCCCCGTGGGCGGCAACCGCGGATACGGCCCCACCCACAGCCAGAGCCTCCAGAAGCACTTCCTCGGCGTGCCCAACCTGGCGCTGTACGAGACGAGTCCCTTCCACGACCCGTACGCCCAACTCGCCGAGTGCCTCGACCGGGGGCCCGCGATGCTCTTCGAGGACAAGGTCCTCTACACCCGGCGGATGTTCCGCGAAGGGGTGGTGGACGAGCACCACGGGTACGCGCTGCTGGGCGGGCCGACCGGCTGGGCGCACGTCTCCCCCGTGGACGGCACCTCCGCCGACGTGGTGCTGGTCTGTCCGGGCGGCACCGCGCACCGGGCCCTCGACGCCGCGCGGCTGCTGCGCGCCCGGGGGCTCACCACGCACGTCCTGGTCCCGGCCCGGCTCTACCCGCCCGATCTGGAGCCGGTGCTGCCGCTGCTGGCGGGTGCCCGGCTGGTCGCCGTGGCGGAGGAGAGCACCGAGGGCGGTACCTGGGGTGCCGAGATCGCCGCCCGGGTGCACACGAGGATCTGGGCGGAACTGCGCGCGCCCGTCCTGCTGTTGTCCTCGGCCGACTCGGTGGTGCCGACCGCGCCGCACCTGGAGGCGGGTGTGCTGCTCGGCGCGGACCGGATCGCCGAGGAGATCGAGGCCGCAGCGGCCCGGTCCCTGCCGCCCCGCGCGCCTGCCGCACCGCACGTGGCCGCCGCCGGGCCGGAGACCGTCGCAACGAGGGCCGGTGAGCCGCAGACCTTTGAACCGGAGGCCGCCGGACCGGAGAGTGCCGGGCCCGTGGCCGGGGTGCCGGTGGCCGTACCCAAACTCAACAACAACGACACCGCCTACCTCGTCCTCCGGTGGCTCGCCGACGACGGCGCGCACATCGACGAGGGAGACCCGCTGGTCGAGGTGGAGACCTCCAAGGCGGTCGAGGAGATCGCCGCCCCGGCCGCCGGGTATCTGCGGGTGCGCGCCGCCGAGGGCACCGAGGCCGGTGTCGGGGAACTCCTCGCCGAACTCCTCGCCGAGCCGCCCGCCGCCCCATCGCCCGGCACCTCGGCGCCCACCGCGCCCGAGAGGCGCGTTGCCGCACCCGTACCCGCTCCCTCCGAGGAGCCGGGCCCCGCTGCCCGCACCCATGTGCTCGACCGGTCCCAGCAGGGGACTGCCGCCGTGGTCACCCGTGCCCACCGGGAGGTGCCCGCCGCCTTCGCCGCGGTCGAGGTCACGGTGGACGCGGTGCTGGCCAGGCTGCGGACCCTGTCCGAGGAGACCGGTGCCGAGGTCGGACTGCCGGAGGCGGTGGTGAAGGCGGTGGCCGCCGCACACCCCGCGTTCCCGCACCTGTTCGGCACCCTGCTGGACGAACGGACCGTGCGACTCGCCGACACCGTGGACATCGGCGTCACCGTGGATGCCGGGAACGGCCTCTACATTCCCGTGCTGCGGGACTGTGCCGCCCGTTCCCTCGCCGACATCTCCGACGACCTGATGGACTTCCGGATGAAGGCGTTCCGCGCCGAGTTCACCGCGGGTGAGCTGTCCGGCGGCTCCCTGAGCGTGTCGCTGAACACGGAGCCCGGCGTCCTGCTGGTCCAGCCGATCGTCATGTGGCCGCAGCTCTGCATGGTCTCGGTGGGCGGCCCGCTCACCCGGCTCGTGCTCACGGACGGGGTGCCCGCCCCCGCCACCGTGGTCACCCTCGGACTCGCCTACGACCACCGGGTGGTCAACGGCCGGGACGCGGTCGCCTTCCTGCGCGCCGTCGCGGACGCCCTCAACGACTCGGAACAGCTCGTCAAACTCATCGGCTGACAGTGAGGATGTGACGTGGTGACGCCGCGGGAGGGCCTGGCCCTCCGACTGACTGACGTCTCGACCGTCCTTCCGGGACGCGCCGGACCGCCGGGCGTCACCACGCACGACGGCCCGTGGACCACCGGCGGCCTGACGCACCCCGCCGCGGTGATCGAGCCGGGTCCGGCACCTCGCCCGCCAGGACTTCCCGGCCGCCCACGGCCGCACCCACTGCGCTGCCTCAAGCGATCCGCCGCCCGCGAGGTCTGCCGCGCCCTGACCGGCACAGCAATCGAACCAAGTCCCCGGACCAGTCCGACTCCAGCGGCTCGACGGCCGCAGGAGCATCTCAGTGAGGAGTTCTCGTGGCGTACGGGTTGACCGCCTTCGGCATGGCCCTCGGCGAGGAGACCGCCGTCAAGGACGTGGTGGCCGACTACACCGAGGACGTGGAACGCGTCCTCGGGTACGGCTACGACTACATCCACCGGGCCGCGCCCGGCACCAGCGTCACCGATCTCGCCGTCGAGGCGGGGCGGCGGGCGCTGGCGTCGGTGAACCCGCGCGAGGTGGACCTGCTCGTGCTCGCCCTGACCGACCTCGCGGACCATCTGTACTGGGACGCGGCGGCCCGGGTCCAGTGGGAACTCGGCCTGAGCCGCGCCGAGGCGGTGCTCGTCGACCAGGGCTGTGTGGGCGGGGTCACCGCGTTCGACACCGTCGCGGGACGCTTCGCCACCCATCCCGGCTACGGCACGGCGCTGGTCGTCGGCGCCAACCGGACCGTCGAGGCGTACTGGAACCGGCTGGACACCCACTCGCTGCTGTTCTCCGACGGGGCCGCCGCCGCCCTCGCCGTACGCGACGCGCCCACCCTGCGCTGGCGGTCCTCGTACGCGGAGACCGACGGCCGGTACGCCGACTTCTTCCGGATGGACGTCGGGGGCGCCCGGCAGCCCTTCGTGCCCGGCACCGAGACACCCGCCGTACGGGACTCCTGGGACGTCGTCGAGCACTTCGAGCACGACGCCGAGCGGCTGGCCGCCTACGCCGAGGAGATCGACGACCGCACCGCGCGCGCCGTGCACCGGGCCTGCCGTCAGGCCGGATGCGCCGAGGAGGACCTGGCCCGGCTGCTGCTGCTCAACGACAACGCCCGGGTCCTGGCGGCGCAGGCGGGACTGGTCGGGGTGCCGCTGGAGCGCACCAATGCCCGACTGGCCTCCCGGTACGGGCACTTCGGCGCCGCTGACCACCTGTTCTCCCTGGCCCGGATGCACGAGGCCGGGGAACTGTCGCCCGGGGACCTCGTGGCCCTCGCGGCCAACGGCCGGGGCATGCACTGGGCGTGCGCGGTCCTCCAGTGCTGAACACCTGACCAGGCCCTGTCAGGGGAGTCCCCTCCCGCCACCGAACAGATCGGAGTAACACGCTATGAGTCGTCATCCCGCCCGGCGTGCATGGATGGCCGCCGCGCTGGTCTGCGCCGGCCTGGGGCTGGTGTCCTGCGGGACCGACCCCGACACGGCCGTGCAGTCCTCCGATGCGGCCGACACCCCCGCCTGCAAGCTGCTCCGGCCGGTGTCCGTCGAGTTCGGCCTCGGAGAGCCCTCGGTGAGTCAGATGTCCGGGGAGGGCTGCACCGCCCACAGCCACGAGTTCGGCACCCTCACCGTGACCATGCGGGACCGGCCGCTGGAAACGGCGGCCACCGGACAGGGCAAACGGAGCACGATGCGCTTCGGCGACCACGACGCGGTGATGCTGATGGGTTCGCTGAACGGTGTCTGCAAGATCTTCCTGGACTCGGGGGAGAAGAACACCCTGGAACTGCGGCTCGGCCGGACCACGGCGATGACCCCGCAGGTGTGCACCTCACTGAAGAAGGCGACGGCGAAGGTGGCCGACGGGCTTGCCGCGCAGGCCCCGGCCTCCGCGTCCGGCTGACCCGGCCTCCGGGGATGGTGCCTTCGGCGCCACCCCCGGTCGCGGCGTCTCCTTCTCCTGGCCCCGACGGGCACGGGAGGGTCTTGCGTGCCCGTCGGACGTCGTCAGGGTGAGGCCGGTCACGGGCACGACCCTCCGCCGCACGACGACACGCACCGGCCGCCGGGGCCGGCCCCCCACTGCCGCACGGTGCGGTCGAACGGCCCGGTGCCGGAGCCCGACCACCTTCCGGGCTTCGGCACACGGGTGCGTGCGCACGGCCATGCCCGCCGGCCGATGCCGCCGTTGCGGTGCACCGCACCGTGACGCGCGGGACCGACCGTGGACCGCGCCGACGGAGACCGGCCTCCGGTACGGGGCGCACCCGGTCGGCTCCGGCCACGCGGGGAGCGGTCCCCCGGCCCGGAGCGTCGGGCAGGGAGTGCCTGGTGGTCCGCGCACCGGGCGGGACACCGGGGACCTACGGAGGACCTCGTTCCTCACTCCAGTGTTCGCGTGGTCGCGGCCAGGGACGCCTCCCCGAGGGAAGCGACCCCGAGCGCGGGCGGCCGCGTGCCGTCCGGTCCGTCGGCCGCCGGCCCCGGCAGGCCCTGGGTGCGGTCGATGACCCGGACCGTCGCCGGCCCCGCCCCCAGCTCCAGCTCCAGCTCCGCTCCCCGCGCCGGCACCTGACGGATCCACAGCTCCCATGCGGCGTCCCCGGCCGGGTCGTCGGCGAACTCTCCGGGCACCCCGGACACGGACCAGCCGCGGACGGCCGCCCCGCTGACGAGGACCACCAGTTCGTCGGCGCCCCGCCTGGAGGCCGCCGTCAGCCGGACCCGCCGTCCGCCGTCCGCCGAGTCCCCGACCACCGTCGTGGTGACCCGGGGGCCGGGCAGCGGGAACGCCTCGGCGGGGCCCCGCCGTACCGGCACCCGCCAGCCCGGCCAGAGATCCGCCACCGAGCCGCGCTCGGCGTCGGCGGGCAGGAAGTCGTCGCTCCAGTCGTCCGACGGGGCCCCGCTGATCCAGTGGGCCGTACGCCGGTCCGCGTCCCACAGGTACAGGAGGTCGGCCCGCACCGGGTTCTCGCGCTCCCGGGGCAGCAGCGCGGTGCCCGCCAGCACGGCCGTCGCCACCACGGCGGCGGTCACCGGCAACAGCCGTGGCAGGACCGGCAGCACCCCCGGCAGCAGAGCCGTGAGCAGCGCCGCCACGGCCACCGGCGCGGCTACGAGGCCCAGGCCCAGCGCGTTCGTGAGCAGCGGCACCAGCGGGAACACCAACAGGGCGGCCGGGACCGTGCCCAGAGCGGCGGCCAGCACCCGGCCCCGTACCGTCGTCCCGGCCCGCGAGGTGAGTACACCTGCGGCGGTGAGCAGCCCCAGCGTCGGCCAGACGAACACATGGCTGCCGCCGGGCAGCATCACCGCCGACCCGACGGACAGCAGGATCCACAGCAGCGCGGCCCCCGCCACCTGCGCCCCGGTGCCGGCCCACCGCCGGGCGAACAGAGCCAGCGCGCTGCCGACAGCCAGGGTGAGCACCAGGAACCCGGCGAGGGCCGGACCGTGCCCGCCGATGTCGTAGTAGTGGGCGAACTCGGTGTGCCCCGACGCGGCCAGCGGCGCCAGGGCGAACGCTGCCCCGGCGGCGAGCACCAACTGCCCGAGGGCGACGGCGAATCCCCGGAGGACGCCACCCACGGCGAGTGCGCCTCGCGCCCGCAGCCGCAGCAGCAGCGCCAGGCCGAGCCCGGCCGTCGCCAGCGCGGCGGGCAGCGCCGCGCCCAGCGGGTAGGAGACGAACCATCCGGCCGCCTGGAAGTACGCGGAGTCCCCGGCGGGGGTGCGCGCCAGGTCGGCCGAGGCCAGCGCGCGGGCCAGGCCGAGGGCCTGTGCCCCTTGGTGCTGGACGGTGGCCGGGTCCACTCGGTCCGGGGTGTCACCCGTCCCGTGGTAGTGGGTGTAGCCGTCGAGGTAGGCCAGGTTCAGGCCCTGGTGCCCGGCCTCCTGGAACACCGTGAAGTCGGTGAGGTTGGGCATGTAGCCGTACGCGGCGTCGAGCAGCGAGTCGGTCCGTGCGCCCGGCACCGTCCCGGCGAGGGTGCTCACCAGCCAGCCGGTGTCCGGTCCCGCCTCGAACATCAGGCTGGGCCCCCTGCTCCCCCTTGCTTCGAAGTTCAGGACCACCGTGTCGGGCGCCAGTACCCCCGGCTCGTTCACCAGGGCCTGCGCGCCGAGCAGCCCGCTCTCCTCCGCGTCGGTGAACACGAACAGGACGTCGTTGCGCGGGGGCGGTCCCTCCCGCAGCGCTCGGGCTGTCTCCAGCAGCACCGACACCGGGACCCCGGCGTCGTTGGCGCCGGGCCCGGCCTCGGTGGAGTCGTAGTGGGTGACCAGCGCCACCGGCCGCGTGTTCGCGGTGCCGGGTACACGGGCGACCACGTTCTCCAGCCGCAGGTCGGCGTAGCGGGAGTCGGCGCCGGTGGGGGAGAGGTCCGGGCGGTGGGACGCGGCCGCCCCCGTGTGCACCCGGGTGTCGATGCCCAGCGCGGTGAGGGTGCGGACGATGTACTCCCGGGCGCGTGTGTGTGCGGCGGAGCCGCTGGGCCGGGGGGAGGTGGCGATCTCCCGTACGTGTGCGGTGGCACGGGCCGCAGAGAAGGTGTCGGCGGGCGCGTCCAGCCCTCGGGCGGCGGGCATCCTGCTGTTCCAGGCGACCAGGGAGAGACAGAGCGCGGCGAACACGGCGACGGCCGCCGGGAAGACCCAGCGCCCGCCGGTGGCCCGGGCCGTTCCCCGTGGCCCGGACCGGTCGGTGTGGTGGTCGCCGGGGCTGTCGCGTGCCCCCGTGCCGGGGCGGGGATCCCTCAGGCCGGCCGGGGCGGACCGGTCGCGGTCCTCGGGCCGGGAGCCACCCGCGCGGCTGTCATACCGTCTGAGTGCCATAGACCGTGCACTCCTCGTTCGACCGGTGTCCGCCGGACACCCCGGCGGCGCTCTGCCGCCCGCACAGGGCGAGCGCGATGCGGTCCACCACGTCCTGGCCGGCAACGGCGCCGAGTTCCGCCGCGGCGCGCTGCCGGGCGTGGTCGCGCACCAGCGGGTTGAACGAGTAGGTGGGGCCGCCCGGCGCCTCGCCCGGGGCGACCGCCAGCAGATGCAGATTGACCAGGGTGTCCAGCAGCCGCTGGGTGTCCTCGCCGGGCCGGTCGGAGACGGCGGAGGCCATCCACTCGGGGACGAAATCCAGATCGCACAGACTGAGCCGGAGCCATAACCGGTAGGCGGCCGGTGACAGCTGCTCCAGGGTCGAGGTGAGCCGCGCCCCCATGTCCAGGCAGCCGATGGAGAGTTCGGCGATCCGGTCCTGCCGCGTCGCCAGACGCTCGGTGAAGCTGCGCAGGGTGCAGTGCGGGCGGGCCCGCAGCCGCGCTCCGGCGGCCCGGATGGCGAGCGGCAGATGTCCGCAGAGCTGGGCGATCCGCCGGGCGCTGTCGACCTCGGCGAAGAGCCGTTCCACGCCCACCAGGGAGGCGAGCAGGTCCAGTGCCTCGTCGGAGGGCAGCCCGTCGACGCGGTACTCGGTCAGGCCGGGGATCTTCAGCAGGCTGGCCCGGCCGGTGCACAGGACCGCGCTCTCGCCGCTGGGGAGCAGGGCCTCGTAGCGGGTGGACTCGGCCACGTCGTCCAGGACGATCAGCAGTCGTTTGCTGGCGGTGATGCTGCGGAACAGCGCGGCGCGGGCGGCGAGACCCGGGGGAATGCGCTGTTCGGGGACCCCGAACGCGTCGAGGAATCCGTTCAGCACCTCCTGCGGGGGAGCGGGGTCGGTCTGCCCGCGCAGGTCGGCGTAGAGCTGGCCGTCCGGGAAGTGCTGCTGGAGGGCGAGACCCGCGTGGATCGCGAGGGCGGTCTTGCCGGTGCCCCCGCATCCCGCCAGCGCCACCACGCGCGGCCCGCCGCCCGCGCGCAGGTCCGAGGTGATGCGCTGGAGCAGGTCGCGTCGGCCGGTGAAGTCCTTCGTCCGGGGCGGCAATTGAGCGGGCACCTTGGCGGATGGCCAGGGCTGGTGCGCCACGGCGGCGGGGGGCGGGGCGATCGGGTCGCCGGACAGGATCTTCTGGTGCAGTTCCTGAAGCCCCGCGCTCGGCTCCAGTCCGAGGTTCTTGATCTGGGCCAGACGGCTGTTGCGGTAGACGGTCAGGGCTTCCGCACGGCGCTGGGACTGATGCAGAGCGGTCATCAACTGTGCGCACAGCCGCTCACGCATCGGATATTCAGCGACCAACGGCTTCAGTTCGCTGATGAGTTCCGCGTGGCGGCCGAGGGTCAGGCCCACGTCGAGCCATTCCTCCAGGACCGAGAAGCGGCGTTCCTCCCAGTGCGCGGCCACCGCGTAGGTCAGCGGTCCGGAGATGTCGGCGAGCGGTTGCCCCCGGTAGAAGGAGAGTGCCCGCTGGTATTCGGCGGTCGCGGTCTCCAGTTCGCCGGCTGCCACCAACTCCCGGGCCCGGCGCACCGCTTTCTCGAACGCGTGGGCGTCGAGATCCTCCTCGTCGAGCCGTATGCGATAGCCGCCCTGTTCGGTCTCGATGAGATCGACCGGAGCACCGGCCGCGGCGAAGGCGTTCCGTAGCCGCCACACACAGGTCTGGATCTGCTTGTCCGCCGTGGCGGGCGGCGCGGAACGCCATACGGCGTCGATGAGCGAATTAATCGGGACGATGCGGTTCGCATGAAGCAATAAGGCTGCCAGAACAGTCAGTTGGCGATTTCGACCCACGCGAATCGGTTTGCCGTGGATGATTGCCTGTAAGGGTCCGAGGATGCGAAAGAAAATGTCGCGACCATTGTCGTCGAGCCCCTCTTGTGAACGACCTGTATTGAGAGATGAATATCCATTGCGGATCTGCAAGATCATCCTCCAGGTGTCGTGGTTATTCGGGGCCGGTGAAGAACGCTACAGAGCATCACTTGTCATGTCTATACCCAGGTTGGGGGCTGTCATGGGGCTTTCTTAGCCAGAACTTTCCGGTGCGAGGGTTCAATGCATTGTGGAAAATGCGGAGTGGCTTGAATGGGGTGGTGTACCGGATGTGGCTATCGGCGGTGTTCCGATCGACGGCCGACTATGCCCGCCTGGCCTGAAACCGACATCGTACGAAGAGCCAGTGCGTCCACCTTTCCTCCTGGTGTTCTCGGGAGTTCCGGCAGCACGGTGATGTGATCGGGGCGCATCTGCTCCGGGACCGATTCGGCTATTTTCCGCTGTAACTCCGGGACGGTCGCCCCGGATCCCAGCACCACGAAAGCGACAAGCCGTTCCACCGGGTCGTCCTGCCGCAGCAGCACCGCGCAGTCGCTGACGGCCGGATGTCTGCGTACCGCCGCCTCGACCTCACCCAGCTCGATCCGGAAGCCGCGCACCTTCACCTGGTGGTCCGCCCGGCCGAGGATACGCAGCCGGCCGTCCCGCCCCCACAGCCCGCGGTCTCCCGTCCGGTAGAGCCGCCCGCCGGGCTGATACGGATCGGGCAGGAACCGCTCGGCCGTCAGCGCCGCCCGCCCGTGGTAGCCGCGGGCCACCCCCGGTCCGCCGAGATGGATCTCGCCCGGCACCCCGGGCGGGACCGGCCGCAGTCCGCCGTCCAGCACGTACGCCCGGTACCCGGGCACCGGACGCCCGATCGGGATGCCCGCGCCGGCCGCCTCCGCCGGACCGCAGCGGTGCGTGGTGGCCCACACCGCGCACTCGGTCGGCCCGTAGTCGTTGAACAGCGGCGCCTGCGGGCACAGCCGCAGATGCTCGGTGACGATCTCCGGGCTCAGCGGCTCGCCGCCCACGGCCACCATCGAGAACCGGCCGAGCACCTCCCGGTCCGCGACCTGGAGCACGATCCGGTAGTGCGAGGGCACGGCGTGGACATGGGTGACGGCCGTGGACTCCAGCAGTTTCCGCAGCGCCATCGGGTCGTGCGCCTCGTTCTCGGTGGGCAGCACCACCGTGCCGCCGGAGGTCAGCGCCCAGAACATGCCGCCCGCCGCCCCGTCGAAGCACAGCGGTGGCAGCACCAGGTCCCGGCCGGGCGGTGGACCGGCCACCGAGCGGGCCGCCGTGGACGCCACGATCGCCCGGTGGTGCACGCCGATGCCCTTGGGCGTTCCGGTGGAACCGGAGGTGTAGATGACGTACGCGAGGTCGTCGGGGGTGACCGGCACACCGAGCGGGGTGCCGGGCAGCCCGGCCGCCTCCCCGGCCGTCAGCACCGGCACCGGCACCGGGAACTCCGGCTCCCGGCGGACGAGCAGTGCCGCGGCGCCCGAGTCGGCAAGGATGTGCCGGATGCGCTCGGGCGGATACGTCGGCTCGATCGGGACGTAGGCGGCACCGGCCTTCAGGGTGCCCAGCATCGCGGTCACCGACCAGGCGGCGCGTTCGGTCAGCAGCGCCACGAGCCCTCCTGGGCCGACCCCGGCCGCGCGGAGCCGGCGGGCCACCCGGTTGGCGTCCTCGTCCAGTTGTCCGTAGGTCAGTTCGGTCTGCCCGCACAGCACGGCCGACGCGTCCGGGGTCCGCGCGGCGTGTTCCTCGACCAGCGTGTGCAGGCAGACGGCGGGAAAGGCCGCCTCGGCACCGTGCGACCAGTCGGCGAGCGCGGTCCGCTCCGACGCCCCGGCGCCGACGATCCCGTGCACCGGCCGGTCGTCGAGCAGCCCGTCCAGGACGGCGAGCAGCCGCAACGCGAACGTGGCGACGGCGCCCTCCTCGTACAGGCCGGTGTCGTGGTCCATCCGCAGCAGGTCGTCCTCCAGCAGCACCAGCATTCCGTGGTGGGCGACCGCGTCCGGCAGCCGGACCGCCAGCGCGGTGTACGCGCCGACCCGTTCCGGCTCCGGTTCTCCGCAGGGGGCCACCGCGAGCGCCGCGTGGAACCCCGGGTGCACCCGGACACCGGAGGCGACCGCCGTCCCGACGGCCCGCAGCGCGACCGCCCCGGACGCGCTCTCGGCCACCCGCGGGGTGACCGCCACGGGCACGTCCGACGCCACGACCAGCCCCGTACCGGGCGAGCCGCCGCAGCGGACCAGCAGAACCGCCAGGGCCGTGGCCAGCGACGCCTCGACGGGCACCCCGGCGGAGCGCAGCCGTGCGGCGGCCGGCCCGGCCGGGACCCGTACCGTCCGTGCGTAACCGGAGGCCCGGTCACCGCCGCCCGGCAGACCGGACAGCCCCGGCACCGCGCCCTCGGCCTGATCATTCCCCGCCCCGGCGACGGCCGGTGACGGCACCTCAGGTCCGTCACCGGCCGCCGGGAACGGGGCGTCCTCCGTCAGCAGCCACCGCATCACCGCCGCCGGGGCCAGCGCATCCCCGGTGACCACCACCAGGAGGAACCGTTCCTCGCCGAGCCGGGCCAGCAGCACCCGGGCGGGGCCCGGCTCCGCCTCGGCGGCGGCCGTCTCCTCACGGACCAGCTCGCCCCACTCCGCACGGTCCGTTCCACCGCTCCCCAGGTCGTGCACGGTGAGCGGAACCTCCCGGTCACCTTCCGTGACCCGCGCCCGCAGCGCCCCCGGATCCGGCAGGCCGTCGACCACCCAGCAGCCGGTGGTGAGCCCGGCGCGGCCACCCGCCGGGACACCGGCCGGTCCGGCCGGAGGAACATCCACCGGACCGGCCGCCGAAGCGGGCGTACGTACGGACAGGGGCACGGGCACGGACGGGGACATGGTTCGTTTCCTCCTGATGTGCAGTCGTGGTGAGGCGACCGGACGGGACCGCCCGGTCGCCTCTGTGCGCTCACACGCCCGTCAGAGCAGAACGCGCTCCGCCGGAGATTCCCGGTGGGCCCGCGACTTGCGCAGGTCCCGGGTGACGACCGCCTTCTTCAGCCAGCGGTCCGTTCCGTCGAACCGGGCCTTGAACGCGCCTCTGCCGTGCACCGCCCGGTAGTTGTCGATCACCATCAGGTCACCGGGGCTCAACGGGATCCCGGTCAGGTTCCGTTGCAGCTCCCCGGTCAGCGCGTCCAGCGCCGCCGACGCCTCCGGATCACCCGGCAGCGGCGACATGAACGAGGGATCGATCCGCAGGTACGGCCGGTCCGGATGCCCGAACAGCACCGCGCACGGCTCCGGTTCCTCCTGCATCCGCTGCACCGCGTGCAGGCTTCCCCGGTTCGCGGTGAGCGTCCGGGCGTGCCTGAGGTGCTCGGTGTCCGGCCGGATCAGGAACCGGGGCCGGCTCAGCACCTCCCGATGCTCGTCGGACAGCACCACCTCGTCCACCCCGGCCACGCCCGTGGGCACCGCGTCGTGGTTCCGCAGCCCCAGCAGGAGCAGATAGTCGCAGCGGTACGGGTGGAAACCGTCCTCCGTGTGCCAGGCCAGCTCCACCGTGCCGTGACCGCTCTGATCGTTCTCGTGTGACGGGACCGGCAGCACGTCGTGCACCAGCCGCCCGTCCTGGAGCGTCGACCAGCCGAAGATGTCACCGAGGTGCGCCGTCGCCAGCATCAGGAACACCTCGTGCACCTCCGACTCCGGCTCCCTGGGCGGCTCCCTCCAGTCCAGCGGAGTCGGCCCCAGCCGGCTGTCGTCCACCGGAAGGCCGCGCACGACCAGGCAGGACGCCTCCTCGGCGGTCCGGAACCGCCGCAACTCCCGGATCAGGCGCGGCGGCAGCCGGTGGGCGACCACCGACAGGTCGTCCAGCAGGGCAGGGGCGCTGCTCGCCCCGTGGTCCCGCAGGACCGAGCGGGTCAGCTCGTCCAGCGCGGCTCCTTCGGCCGCGTCCAGGTCCACGTAACGGATCATCGGCGCTCATCTCCCGGTTGATCCGTACGGGAGTAGCCTCGTGTCTTCACGAGTCCTCCTTGTCCTGACGATCAGTTGACGGAGTCCTGAGGTACGACGACGTCCTCGGGCGCGGGCAGGTAGCCGCCGTCGACCAGGAACCGGAAGCAGGCGTGCGCCCAGTCCTCGGCCACCGGCGGGCAACTGATGCCCGACCCTTCGAGGGCCTCGGTCAGCACCCGGCACTCGTCCTGCGGGTTGATCTGCTTCTGCAGTTCCGGGTCGAGCGCGGCGTGCCGCATCGAGGCGACCCTCAGCAGCGGGGTCATCGGGAACAGGACATGGTCCTCGCCGACGCCCAGCGCCCGCTGACGGGCGTCCTCCTCGTCGATGACGTTGAGGTCGTAGCCGAACGACCGCAGCCACTGGTAGCACTGCGTCATCGTGGTGGGCGCCGGGTTCGTGATGTTGAAGTTCTTCCCGAAGTTCTCCTCCCTGAGTGAGGTGTAGACGATGGCCTGCGCCGTGAAGTCCACCGGCACCGCGTTGATGACGTCGTTGTAGAGCGGCAGCACCCCGAGGTCGAGGAAGCCCCGCAGATACACGTACAGGTAGTCGGTGTGGTGCGAGGCGCCGGTCTGGGTGTGGCCGGTGATCATCCACGGGCGCTGCACGGTCACCGGGATGCCCCGGTCACGGGCCAGGTACACGATCTTCTCGGCCAGCCACTTGCTGCGCGGGTAGCCGGTGGGGATCCGGATCGGACGGCTGTCCAGGTCCTCCTCGGTGAACGGCCGTTCCGCCCCGGTGCCCATGAACACGTCCACACTGGACACGAAGTGGACCGACTTGAGCGTCCTGGTCGTGGCGAGCCGCAGCACCTCCTTGGTGCCCTCGACGTTGGCCGGGCGGGCCGCCTCGTACGGGTAGGTGAAGTTGACCACCGCGCCGCTGTGGTAGATCACGTCCAGCTCGGCCGCGGCCGCGGCGAACTCGTCCGGGCTCAGACCGAACCTCGGCTTGGCCAGGTCACCGACCACCATCCGCATCCGGGACCGGTAGGACTCGTCCCACGCGTGGTACTTGCGGAGCGTTGCCTCCATGCGCTCCCACGCCGCCTCCTCGTTCTCCGCCCGGACCAGGCAGTGCACGAGCGCGTCGGTGCGCAGGATCAGCTCCACCGCCAGGAACGCGCCCAGATAGCCGGTCGCGCCCGTGACCAGCACATGGCGCGGGTTGAACCACTCCGAGTGCGGCAGGTCCCCGGGCGTGATCTCCTCGGGCAGCCTGATCTCCGCGTGCAGCTCCTTGATCTGCTGCGCGTACAGGACCTCGCTGTCCACGTTGTCCCGCTGCCGCCGGTCCTCCTCGATCGCCGCGGCGACGCCGGCCACCGTGGGCACCCGGAAGATCTGCTCCACCGGCAGGGTCACGTCGTGCGTCCGGGAGAGCTGCGCGGTGAGCCGCGCCACCAGCAGCGAGTTCCCGCCGAGTTCGAAGAAGTCGGCCATCGCGCTGACCTTGGCGACGCCCAGCAGCGAGCAGAACGTCTCCGCGATCTCCGCCTCCAGCTGCGTTCCCGGCTCCACGAAGTCCTCGATACCGAGGTCCGGGGCGGGCAGCGCGGCGGTGTCGATCTTGCCGTTCGGGGTGAGCGGCATCCGCTCCAGCGTCACGAACGCGCTCGGCACCATGTAGTCCGGCACCTGCGCCAGTACGTGCTTGACCAGGGTCTCCTTGGTCAGCACCCGGCCGACGACGGGGACCACGTACGCCACCAGACGCGGCACGCCCGGCTGGTCCTCCCGCGCGATCACCGAGGTCTCGGCGACCAGCGGGTGGCGCAGCAGGACGTTCTCGATCTCGGTCAGCTCGATCCGGAATCCACGGATCTTGACCTGGGTGTCGGCCCGGCCCAGGAACTCGATGCTGCCGTCCTGCCGGTAGCGGGCGAGGTCCCCGGTCCGGTACAGCCGGGCGCCGGGCTCCTCGGAGAACGGGTCGGGCAGGAAGCTGCCCGCCGTCATCCCCGGCCGCTTGACGTAACCGCGGACCACACCGCCGCCGCCGATGTACAGCTCACCGGGCACACCGGGCGGCACCGGGCTGAGCCGCTTGTCCAGCAGATGCAGCCGGGTGTTGGGGATCGGGCGGCCGATCGGCACCCGGCCGGCCCCGGCGTCCTCGGCGGTCACCGGGTGCACCGACGCCCAGACGGTCGCCTCGGTCGGACCGTACTCGTTGAACAGCGCCACGCCGGGGGAGCGCCGCTGGTGCGCCTCGACCAGGCCGGGCGGCAGCACCTCACCGGCCAGCACGGTCGTGCGCACCGAGGGGAACGGCTCCGACTCGGCCTCCAGCAGCACCGAGTACTGCGAAGGCACCCCGTCGACATGGGTGACGTCCTTCGCCCGGATCAGCTCACCGAGCAGCCGCGGGTCCAGCACCTCCGCCTCGGAGGGCACGACGACGGTGCCGCCGCGCCGCAGCGTCCAGTACAGACCGCCGCCCGAGGCGTCGAACGTGAACGGGGCCAGCACCAGGTAGCGCTCGGGCAGCCCCGGCCCCTCGATGACCGAACGGGCCAGCGTGGAGTGCGTGATCTGCCGGTGCTCCACGGCCACACCCTTCGGGCGGCCGGTGGAACCCGAGGTGTAGATGACATACGCCAGGTTGTCCGGTGTGACCTCCACGGCGGGCCGGGCCACCGGAGCGTCCGGGTCGGCGGTCGGCACCGCCACCCGCTCCAGGCCCGGAGCCTTGCCGTCGAGCCCCTCCAGTGTGCCCCGGCTGCCGACGAGCACCCTGATCCCGGCTTCCTCGGCGATCGACGCGATACGGTCCGCCGGGTACGACGGGTCCAGCGGCACGTACGCGCCGCCCGACTTCAGCACACCGAGCAGCGCGACCATGGTGTGCACCGACCGGTCGGCCAGCACACCGACCAGGGACTCCGGGCCCGCGCCGAGTTCGGTGAGCCGCGCGGCCAGCGCCTCGGCCCGCAGATCCATGGAGGCGTACGTCAGCTCCGCCGAGCTCGACGTCAGCGCCAGCGCGTCCGGATGGGCCGCCGCGGCCTCCCCGACCAGCTCGTGCAGCAGCCGGGGCCCGGTGTGCTCGGTCGCCGTGGCGTTCCACGCGGCCAGCCGCTCCCGGTCCGGGCCGGACAGCAGCGACAGGTCGGACAGCGGGCGGTCCGGGTCCGCGAGCGCGGAGTCCAGGAGCAACAGCATCCGCTCCAGCAGCTGTTCGGTGGTCGCCCGGTCGAACAGCGAGGTGTTGTAGTGGGCACGCAGCGACAACTCCCCGTCACGGCGGACCGCGTACAGGTCGATGTCGTGCGGGGTCCAGGTCACCGGCAGGTTGAGCGGCCGGGCAATGGCTCCCGGCAGCTCCCGGCTGCTCCACTCCTCCTCGAAGCCGAACAGGACCTGGAAGAGCGGGGTGTGGCTGAGGTCGCGTGGAGGGTGCGCCGCCTCCACGATCTGCTCGAACGGCAGCCGGGCGTGCTCCAGGGCTTCGTCCAGGGCCGAGTCGGTCCGCCGCAGCAGTCTGTTCAGGGACTCGCCGGCCTCCAGGTCGAAGCGCACCGGCAGGGTGTTCTCCAGCGGGCCGACCAGGTCCCCGGCACCGTCCTGCCACGACGGCGGTACGGGGACACCGACCGCGAACGCCTGCTGCTGGGCGTGCCGGGACAGCACCGCGGTGTAGCCGGCGAGCAGCAGCCGGGACAGCCGCTGACCCGTGCCGGACGTGAACGCGTCGAGCCTGGCTTGCAGCTCCCGCGGCACCGGCACCGTCACCACGTCGGCGCCGATGGTCTTCACCGGCGGCCGGGGCCGGTCGGTGGGCAGCTCCAGGGTGCTCAGACCCGTCGTACGGGCCCGCCAGTACTCGATGTCCTTCTCGGCGTCGTCGCTGGTCAGCCAGGCGCGCTGGGCGGCGGCCAGCGCCTGCGGCTCGGTGGCGAGGGCGGCGGCCTGCCCGCTCTCGCCGAGCAGGTTCGCGTACCCGGTGAGCACCTCGTCGGTGAACAGCCTCACGGAGCGCCGGTCGGCCACGAGCTGATGGATCGTCAGCAGCAGGACATGGTCCTCCTCGCCGAGCCGCAGCAGACTCGCCCGCACCAGCGGGCCCTGCGCCAGATCGAACCGGCGGCGGGTCTCGGAGGCCGCTATCCGGGCCAATTCGGCGTCGAGCCGCTCCGGGTCCACCTGGACCACCGGCAGCCGCAGCGACGCCACCGGCCTGACGGTGGCCAGCGGATGGCCGTCCACCGTGCGGAAGGTCGTACGCAGTACCTCGTGGCGCTGCACGGCCGTCGACAGCGCCTGCTGGAGTACGGCCGCGTCGGTCCGGCCGGTCAGCCGCACCGCGGTGCTGGTCTGCCAGGGCCGCTTCTCGTCCAGTTGGATCAGCAGCCACAGTCGGCGCTGTTCCAGGGTCAGGTTGCTGGTGACGTTCGTGGAAGCGTCCAGGAGGCCCGCCAGGAGCGCGCGCTTCTCCTCGGACGTCAGGGAACTGATCTCGTGCTGCCCGCTCATTCGGTGGACTCCCGTCCTAGCTGTCGGATGCGGTCAGGCGGAGCGTTCGCGGACCGAACGAGGACGCATGTCGGTCCACACCCGCTCGATGTGCTTGAGGCACTCCTGCTTCGTGCCGGCCGGGCCTTCGGCGGCCCAGCCCGCGGGCACCGCCCGGTCGGCGAACCAGATCGAGTACTGGTCCTGCTCGTTGATGACGACCTGGAAGACGGTGTCGGCGTCGTCGATACCCATGTGGGCTCCTCGTGGTGTGTCGGATGACCGGTCCGGATGATCCGGTCAGTTCAGATGGCGAAGGAGCTGGTCGATCTCGTCGTCGGACATCCCGGCGAGCTGGGCGAGCAGCGCCTCGTCGGCGGTCGGTCTGCGGTCGCGGGCCCGTTCGAGTTCCTCGATGGCCGCGGCCAGCCCGGCCGGTGTCGGCAGACGGAAGAAGTCGCGCACCGGCACCTGGAGACCGAACTCGGCCCGGACGCGACTCAGCATCTTCGCGGCGAGCAGGGAGTGCCCGCCGAGCCCGAAGAAGTCGGCGTGCACACCGACCACCGACAGCCCGAGCACGTCCTGGAAGATGGACAGCACCCGGCGCTCCACCCCGTTGCGGGGCGGCACCTGTGCCACCGGGTCGCGCGGCGCCTGCGCAGGCGGCTCCGGCAGCGCACCCCGGTCGGGCCCGCCGCCGGGACACAGGGGCAGTTCGTCCAGGACCCCGAAGACCGCCGGGACCCGGTAGCCGGGCAGCGCGGACCGGGCCCGGCCCCGGACGTCGGCGGCGAACGCCTCACGTTCCGCCTCGGTGCCGGCCGCGACGGTGCCGTCCGGCACCAGCCAGGCGACCAGACGGCTCTGCCCGAGATCGGTGGTCACCGCCGAGGCCGCCACCCCCGGGAACCCGGTGAGCACCCTCTCGACGGCCGCCGCCGGCACGGCGCGGTCCCCGGCGAACAGCCGGCCCTCACCGGGCCCGACCACATCCAGGGCCCCGTCCCGGGCCAGGCGGCACCGCAGCCCCACCGGTACGGCGGCGCCCGTCCCGTCGGCGACGGACAACTCGCCGACCAGACCGGCGGACACGGGCCTGCCCAGAACATCCAGCGCACTCCGCACCACCCCGGCGGGCGCCGGTCCCAGCCGCCGACCCCGTCCCTCGTCCAGCGGGGCGAGCGCGGCCGGCGCCGCCGTCGCCCCGGGGCCGGGGCGGCCCAGGAACACCGTGCGGCCGGTCCGCGCCAGCATGTCCACCAGATCGGGCGCCAGCACCTCACCGACACACACCAGCCGTGCCCCCGGCGGGGGCTCCCAGCCCTCGGTCAGCACCCGGCGCCAGGTCGGCGGATCGGCCAGGACGAACGCGCCGGGCGGCCCGGCCGGAGCCAGTTGCACCCCCGACAGCATCAGACTGCGGGCGTGGGCCAAGGGCATCAGCAGATCCACCAGGGACGGCGGGGCGCCGCCGTCCAGCAGCAGCACGTCGTCCTCCGGGGTCACCCCCAGCCGGTCCGCGACAGCCGCCAGCGCGGCGGCCAGCGCCCCGTGCGAAAGAGCCGCCCCGGCGCCCTCCGGGTCCGTGTCCTGCGCCGACCAGGCCGGCGCATCCGGACCGGACGCCGCGGTGTCCTCCACCGGGTCGAACCGCGGCCCGGTGGTGATCAGCCAGCCGCCGTCCTCCTGCTCGGCCCGCCGGACAAAGGCACCTGCCCGGTCGTGCCGCTGCCCGTACGCGGGCACCGCGCCGACCTCGAACACCGCCAGCAGCACGGCCACCAGCGCCGCCGACGGCACCGGGGGAGTGGTCACCCGTACGTCCGGCCCGGCGATGCCCTCGGCGCGCAGCCGACCGGCCAGATCCGCCGCCCACTCACGCAACTCGCCCAGCGTCAGCACGGCGTCCGCCGACGACAGCACCATGCTGTCCGCGCCGCGCTCCGCGAGCAGTTCCGCCACCGTCACCCTCGCCGGGACCCCTGCCGGGTCCTGCCCGCCCGCGGTCCTGGCCGGGGCCGGGTCCGCGGCCAGGGGCAGCGCCCCCACCGGGACCGCCGGGTCCCGCAGCGCGTCCGCCAGCACCAGCCGGTGGAGCTCCACGATCCGGGCCGCTGTCGCCTCGTCGTACAGACCCCGGTCGTAGTCCAGCTGCAGCCGCAGCCCGTCCCCGTCCGGCAGCACCGTCAGCCACAGGTCGAACTTGGCCGCCGTACGGGTCAGTTCCACCGGCGCCATGGTCAGACCGGGCAACCGCACCTCCGCCGCCGGGGTGTTCGGCATGGAGAACATCACGTCGAAGAGAGGATTGCGCTCCAGCGCGCGGGTCTGCCGCATCTCCTGCACCAGCCGGTCGAACGGCATCCGGTCGTGCGAGAAGGCGCTGAGACAGGCGTCCCGCACCACCTCGGCCGCCGTCCCGAACCCGCCGAGCAGGGGCAACCGGGCCCGCAGCACAAGGGTGTTCGCGAAGAACCCGACCAGCCGCTCCGCATCCGGATGGTGCCGGCCCGCCACCGGCGTGCCCACCACCACGTCCTCCTGGCCCGTCACCCGGGCCAGCGTCGCCATGAAACCGGTGAGCAGCACCATGAACAGCGTCCCGCCGGACCGCTTGGCCAGCTCCTCCAGTGCTGCCGTCGTCACACCGTCCAGGCGCGCCTCCACCCGGCCGCCGTCCCCGCCGCGACCCAGCTCCCGGGGACGGTCGACCGGCAGCTCCAGCGGCGCCGTACCGGACAGCGCCGCCTGCCAGTGGGCGATCATCCGCTCCATCCGCTCCCCGGCCAACTGCTCATCGAGCCAGCCGACATAATCGGCGTACTGCACCGCCGGCTCACCGAGACCGGCCTCGCCGTGCTCCCGCAACCCGCGGTAGGCGTCGGCGAGATCCCCGTAGAACACGTCCATGGACCAGCTGTCGCAAACGAGGTGATGGATCGTCACGATGAGGGTGTGCCGGTCCGGTGCCTCCCGCACCAGGACCAGCCGCAGCAGCGGAGGCGCGTCCAGCGCGAACGGCACCGCCGCCTGTTCCCGGGCCAGCGTCTGCACCCGGGCCTCGGCCGCCCCGGGTGGCAGGCCCGCGCAGTCGACCACCGGCAGCGACACCAGCGCCTCCGGCAGCACCAACTGGTGCGGATCGCCGTCGACCAGGCCGACCCCGGTGCGCAGGCTCTCGTGCCGCGCCACCACCGCGTTCACCGCCTGCTGGAGCAGTACGACGTCCAGCTCACCGGTCAGCCGCACCGCGCTCACCACGTTGTACGCGGCGTTGCTCGACGGGTTCAACTGGCAGACGAACCACAGACTGCGCTGCGCCGGCGCGGCCGGCAGCACGAAGTAGTCGCTGTAGTCGCGGGACTCGCCGCTGCCGACACCCCCGGCGTACGAGGAACTGCTCACTGGGTTCCCGCCTCCCTCGCGGCCGATACGCCGAGCGCCGCCCCGATGTGGGTCACGACGCTCCTCTCGTGGTCCTGCACGAAGAAATGACCTCCGTCGAACTCGTGCACCGAGCAGTCCGCCGAGGTCTGCCGGGCCCAGCCCGCGTCCCCGTCCCGCACCAGCGGGTCCCGCCTGCCGCGCAGCACCCGCACCGGCACCGGCAGCGGCGGCCCGGGCACGTACCCGTAGGTCTCCGCCAGGGTCAGATCGGCCCGGATGGTGGGCAGCATCAGCGTGACCAGCTCCTCGTACGTGGAGAGGTCCTGCGGCTCCATCCCCTCCCAGGCCCGCAGCCGCTCCAGCAGCTCCGCGTCCGGCAGATGGTGGACCTGCTCCTGGTCCCCGTACTGCGGGGCGTCCCGGCCGGACACGAACAACGCCGTGGGCAGGGGCAGTTCCAGCTCCGTGAACCGCCGCAGCACCTCGAAGGCGACCAGCGCGCCCATGCTGTGCCCGTAGAACGCGTACGGCCGCCCGGTCAGCGGGCTGAGCGCCGGTGCCAGCGCGTCCACGAGCGCGGTCATCTCCAGGAACGGGCGCTCCCCGAGGCGTACCTCCCGGCCGGGCAACTGCACCGCGGTGATCTTCAGCGCCGAGGTGTACCGGTGCCAGTTCTGGAACATCGCGGCGCTGCCCCCGGCATGCGGAAAGCACACCACCTCGCTGACCGGATCGGTGACGTCGCCGAAGGATCGGAACCAACGGGAACTCAGTCGGGTCGGGCGCACCTCTACCTCCATCGGAGATGGCGAACGCAGAACGCGAGAATGTGGTGGACCGGCACCGGATCGGAATCTCCGACCGGACCGCGATGCGAAATCCAATCCCACCGATCTAATCCCTACCAGTTCCCTCGGAGGGCACTCAATGACCCCATGCCTGACTGAGAGGCGAGCGATAAGGAAGTGAGAGCCGAGTGAGAGACAGCGCCCTTTTAATTGCGTCGGCGCCGAAGTGTGTCGCCGTCATGCCGTCCCGTCACCGAGCCCCACACTCTCCTGATCCGCCGATCCGACACCGGGCCGCCCGCGGCCGAGGGAATGGAGTCCGCCGATGCCGAGCCCCGCTCGCCCCACACTCGTGCACACCCTCGTCGCGCACGCCGCCACCCGCGGCGATCAGACGGCCTACGAGTACCTGCACGACGACGGGCGAGTGGACAGCCTCACTTACCGCGAACTGCTGGTACGAGCCACCAGGGTGGCGCCGCTGCTGCGCGCCGACACCAGGGGCAACGGGCCCGTACTGCTGCTTTACCCGCCCGGCCTGGACTTCGTCGTCGCCGTCTGGGCCTGCTTCCTCGCCGGGGTGCCCGCCGTTCCCGCCTATCCGCCGATCTTCGGCTCCACCGACCGCATCGCGGCCCGCTTCACCCGGATGCTCGAGGACTCCCGGGCCGGCACCCTGCTGGCCGACCCGGCGGTGCTCGGACTGTTCACCGCCGGCATGAGCCCCGAGGACATGCCACGCGTCCTCACCCTCGACGACGCCGACGGCGATAACGGCGACGCAACCGCAAAGGAGAACGCGGACGGGAATCCAGACCCGGACGTCCTGGCCGACCTCCTGCGCACCGCCGCCGCACCCGAGGACCCCGCTCTCATCCAGTACACCTCGGGCAGTACGGGACAGCCGAAAGGCGTCGTCCTGGAACACCGGAATCTTCTCGCCAACATCAGGGCGATCACCGAGGTGTTCCAACTCGATGAAACCGCCCGGGTCGTGTCCTGGCTGCCGCCCTATCACGACATGGGGCTCATCGGATTCATCCTCACACCCGTCCACGGGGCATTTCCGGTCAGATTGATGTCCCCCGTACATTTCCTCAAGAATCCGCTCGCCTGGCTACGGCAGATCAGCGAACTCGGCATCACCCACACCGGCGGACCGAATTTCGCCTACGACCTGTGCGACCGGCGCGCAGCCACCGCCGACCTCACCGGACTCGACCTGAGCACCTGGCGGCTCGCCTTCAACGGCGCCGAACCCATCCGTCCCGCGACCCTCCACCGGTTCGCCGACCGCTTCGCCGCCCACGGCTTCCGCCCCGAGGCGTTCCTGCCCTGCTACGGCCTGGCCGAGGCCACCCTCATCGTCACCGGACACCACTGGACCGGGCCGGACCGCGGCGTGGACGAGGACGGCCGCGTCGACTGCGGCCCCGTCGTCGACGGACACCTCCTCGCCCTGGTCGACCCCGCCACCGGCACACCCGTCCCCGAAGGCGACGAAGGCGAGATCTGGATCAGCGGCCCCAGCATCAGCAACGGGTACTGGAACAGCACCGGCACCCCCGACAGCGAACTCTTCGGCGTCCTCGACGGCACCCGTCATCTGCGCACCGGCGACCTCGGCCGGCTGCGCGCCGGACACCTCACCGTCACCGGCCGCCGTAAGGACGTCCTCATCCAGAACGGCGTCAACCACCACGCCCACGACCTGTGTTCCGCCGCGACCGAGGACAACCCCGCCGTACGGCCCACCGCCGCGGCCTTCGGCGGACCCGACGATGAAGTCGTCATCGCCATCGAGGTCGCCGGCAAGGACCACGACCCGGCGGCCCTCGCCGCCGACATCCGCACCCGCGTCCTCACCGCCACCGGCGTCCGCGTCCACACCGTGGTCCTCTGCCCGCCCCGAACCATCCCCCGCACCACCAGCGGAAAGGTCCAGCACTCCCTGGCCCGCACCCGCCACCTCGCGGGCGACCTCAGGGGAACCGCCGTCACCGCCACACCGGTCACCGCCACGGCCGAGGACGCGGGACTCCTCACCCTCTTCCTCTCCTCCATCTTCGCCGCCGTCTGCCAGGTCCCCTCCTGCGGACCCGACGAGACCCTGGCCGCCATGGGCGGGGACTCCCTGCGCGCCGCCGAGATCGCCGCCGTGGCCGAGGACGCCCTCACCCTCCAGGTACGGGTCGAGGACGTGCTCCGCGCCCAGTCGCCCCGAGAGCTGACCGCCCGCCTCGCCCAGCGCTGGGCCGACCACGAGGTGCCCTACGCCGACGCAATGGAACGCGTCAGGACCCTCATGGCCCACGAATGAGGCCGCCCACACCCGGCAACCAAGCGGAGGACCACGTCCGGTGACAACACGGAGGACGACGCCTGTGTCAGACAACCTTCAGGTACCCGCCGACCTCGGCCGCGACCTCCTCGCCCGCTGGCGTGCCCGCACACCGGACACCACCGCACCCGTCGTCCCCCAGGTCAGTCCCATCCAACTGGGCCTGCGGCTGTTCGAGGAGATCCACCCGGGCACCGCGGCCAACATTCTCCGCTTCGACGCCGAGATCGACGGCCCCCTCGACACCGACCGCCTCGCCACCGCCCTGCGCACCCTCGCCCGTCGGCACGCAGTGCTGCGCACCACCTTCCCCCACGGGGACCGTACCGCCTGCGCCGTCACACCAGAGGCCGACGCCGTACCCGACCTGACCGTCACCGGCCTCGGCCAGCTCGGCCCCGACGCCGGCCGCGCCCGGGCGCGTGCCGAGGCGGACGCCCGCGCAGCCGCCCCCATGGACCTCGCGACCGGCCCGCTGTGGCGCGTCGCCGTCTGGACCCTCGCCGACGGCACCGCCCGGCTCCAGTTCCTCGCCCACCACATCGTGGCCGACGGCTGGTCCCTCGGCGTGTTCCTCGCCGAACTCGACACCCTGTACGCGGACCGGCCCCTCGGCCCGGCCACCCCGCTGCCCGCAGTCCCCGCCACCCCTGACCCGGCCGACCTCGCTGCCTGGCGGGACCGCCTGGCCGACGCCAGCCCGCTCTCGCTGCCCACGGACCGGCCCCGACCGGGCACCCGGCGCTTCCGCTCCGACCACGTCGATGTCACCGTGGACGCCGAACTGATGCGCCGGGTGAAGGACGTGGCCGACAGCACCGGAATGACGCCCTTCATGGTGCTGCTCGCCGCCTTCCATCTGACCCTCGCAAGGACGGCCGGACACTCGGACATCACCGTCGGATCACCCGTCGCGACCCGTGAACGCCACCGCGCGCCGGGCGCCATCGGTCCCCTCGCGACCATGCTCGCGCTGCGCACCGACACCACCGGTGCCCGTACCGTCCGTGATGTGCTCCACACGGTCCGGGACACCTGCCTGGACGCGTACAGCGGCGCCCACGTGCCCATCGAGACCGTGGCGGAACAGGCCGGGCAACGGGGCACCGCCCTGTTCGACGTGCTCTTCGTGCTCCAGCCGCGACCGCCCGAGGCCCGCCTGGGAGACCTGCCCGTCCGGCCGATGGTGATGGCACCCGCCACCATCCGCAACGACTGCGAGCTGTACCTCTGGCAGGGCGACGACGGCGTCACCGGCTTCCTCGGCTACGACACCGACCTGTATTCCGCCGACACCGCCGCCCTCCTCGCCGGCCGCTTCCTCTCCGCTCTCACCGCACTGGTGGGGGACCCGGACGGTGAGTTGGCCGGGGTGGATGTGCGGTCGGTGGGGGAGCGGGAGCGGTTGGGTGTGTTGTCGGTGGGTGGGCGGTTGGTGGGGAGGGTGGCTGGTCGGGTGGA